>JBAZIR010000338.1:0-6772 GCA_041651735.1 Verrucomicrobiia bacterium
TGGGCTGACATCATGATGTGCCGCCGGTATGGCGGCCGCGTGCAACCCGAATTTGAAGCGGCGCTTTCCAGAGACGCGGGTCAGTCCAGACCGGCGCCGGCGGCTGTCCAGACGCCCCCTAAAACGACGGAGACGCCGGCTCAGAAACCGGTTGCCAGCGAGGCTCCTGCGCAGGCTGCGGTGGTATCTCAAGTGGCATCCCAACCGGCTTTGGGCAACGCGAGTTCACAAGCTGCCGACGCCTTCAAACAAGGCAAAGCGTCCATCACTCTCGACGAGCAGATTACCTGTTACTCGAAGGCGATCAGTGCCGATCCTCAATTCGCCCCGGCCTATCTCGAACGCGCTGCTGCGTATCTCGGCAAGGGCGACACCGTCGGCGCGATTCGGGACTGCACGAAGTACATGGATCTCCATCCCGCCGATGCGCGAGCCTACGCTTTGCGCGGCAACGCCTATGGCAAACGCGGCGATTCGGAACAAGCCCTCGGCGATCTCAACAAGGCCATAGACCTCAATCCCCGCGGCGCCGACAACTACTACGACCGCGCCATGGCCTATTACGATTTGCGCTCCTACGACAAGGCCTTGGCCGACACGCAGACGTGCCAGAAACTCGGCGGCCAGGTCCGGCCCGAATTCCTTGCAGCTCTGTCCAAGGCCATGGGTCAACCTTCGCCTGCCGCGTCTTTGCCAACCGTGCCCCGGCCGGTTCTGCCTGAGCCAGTAACACTGCTGAGACCGACTGGGCAGACTGGGAGCCCCGACCTTGCCGCCCCGCAAACCGCCGCTGCCAAACCCGTGGAGGATCAGGCGGTGAAGTCTGAGGCTGCCCCTGTGACCACCGCAGAACAACTGCTGGTCGAAGCCCAGACTGCCGGCACGCCCCAGAAGATCGAGTATTACTCGAAAGCCATTGAGATTGATCCTGACTGCGCGGCCGCCTACGCCGCTCGCGGTGATCTTTATTACGCCAAAGGCAACTACGCCAGCGCGATCTACGATTTCGGCAAGCTCCTCAAGCTCCAACCGCAAAATGCGGAAATCTATTTCGCTCGCGGCCAGGCTAACACCAAGAATAGCGACAGCAAGGGCGCTATGATGGATCTCACCCGCGCCATCGAACTCAAACCCGACTACGCCGAGGCCTACCAGAATCGCGCGTTGCTCTACGCTGACCAGCACATGTATGCCGAAGCCATGGCCGACATAAAAAAGGCCCAACAATTCGGCGCCCAGGTTGATCCTGACTTTGTGTCGGCCGTGGAGCGGGTTGTGAGAACCCAGAGTGCCTCGCCTGAAGTGGCGAAGAAAGAGCCGGTCGCGGCATCGCCCCCCCTTTCCCCTGTGGAGGAAGCCATCTCCAAGGGCATGGCCGCCACGACCCCGGCAGAACAAGTCCGATGGTTCAACAAAGCCGTCAACCTCGACCCGAAGAACGCCAACGCTTACGTTTACCGCGGCGACGCCTACTGTCAGCAAGGCGACTCCGATCGCGGCATTGCTGACTACAATCAAGCGATCCTGCTCAGTCCAAAGCTCGCGGTGGCTTACAACAACCGTGGTGTGGCTTGGACCGCGCGCGGTGAGATGGAGCGTGCGATGTGGGACTTCAACGACGCGCTCCAACGTGACCCCTCCCTGGCCGGTGCCTACTACAATCGCGCCCAAGTTTACGCCAAAGATGGCAAGTTCGACCCATCCATCCTTGATTTCAGCCGTTTCATTGAACTGAAGCCCGACAACGCTACCGCTTACAAGAACCGTGCCATTGCCTACTACAATGTTCGTGCTTACGACAAGGCGTGGAACGACATGGAAACCTGTGCAAAGCTGGGAGGAAAGATCCCGCCTGACCTGTTGAACTCGCTTGCCCAGGTTGCGCCAGAATACGCCCGCACGTTGCCCGGCAACGCTTTGGCACCGGTGGCCATGGAGCGCAGCATTGAGGATCGCTACCAGGACGCGCTCGCGCTGCTGCGGCGTGGCGTTTACGATCAGGCCGCGACGCAATTTGAGTCGCTTCTCCAAGCGGCCCCGAACCATGCGATGACACACCTGGCACTGGGACAGATTTATTCCCGCCAAGTTGCAACCAGGAAGCAGGCGCGCATGCACTACATGCAGTTCCTCCAGTTGAGTCCCGAGGATCCCAAGGCCGGTGATGTCCAGCGATGGCTGGTCGCGAATCCGTAGGGAACGGCGGCACGCCTTAGAGCTTGTAACCGAATCTGCGCAGCAACTGTTTGCGGGCGGCGATGTCAGCTTCCGTTTCGACTCCCAGGCTTCTCATTCCGTCCACAACGCCCAGGATGCCGCGGCCCGTCGCAGTCTCGGCCACGATGACCTCGACGGGATTCGCTGTGGCGCAGAACACCTGGCAAACCTCCGGCACGGCCTTGATGGTGTTGAGGATATTGATGGGGAAGCCGCCCTTCAGGAAGATGATGAAACAATGACCGCAGCCCAGTGCCAGCGCGTTCTTCCTCGCCAGATCCATCAGTTCGTCGTCGTTGCCCGTCCACCGCACCAATGCCGGCCCGCTGGATTCGCAGAACCCGACGCCGAACTTCATCTGCGGCGCTGTCTGCACGATGGCCTCGTGGAGGTCCTCAATCGTCTTGATGAAATGCGCCTGGCCGAGAATGAAGTTGAGATCGGCCGGTTTCTCGATGGGGACCGTTTTCAGTTCCATGATATTCCTTGATTGCGACCCCGACGCGAGGGCGTCAGCTATGCTGTTGCCGGTCACGCGCGACAGGGTGAGAGACTGCCGCGGTTGTTCTACTCCTTGTCACGGTTGCCGGTGGTCTTGCGCTCGCCGCCATCTCCTGGCGGACGTCCGCTTTCACCGCGTCCCTGTTGGGAGCGCCGGTGCCTTTGCTCGATCGCTTCGTCCAGCGTCTTTTTCTGTTCGTCGGTCAGTATGCAGCGAAAATCGTCCAACATCTTCTTGCGTATTTCTTCAAGCTGCGGCCGGTATTTCTGAGCGATCTGCATTGCCTTCTGTTTCTGGTCATTGGTCAGCTTCATCTTCTCACCGACTTGTGAAGGCAGGCCGAACATGCCAAGCGTGCGCCCGGCGGCCGGGGCACTCACGTTGCGTGACCCGTTGCGTTCACGTTTCGGGGGATCCTGCGCCCAGACGGACAGCGAGGTTAGCAGGCAGGCAGCGGTGAGCAAAGCTGTCAATCGATTCATAGTCAGATCTCCAAGTGTTGCAGAATTGAAACCCAGCACGAGCAAAAAGATTCGCGCGCGGATGGAGTTTTGGGTTTGTGATTCAGTCCTTTCAGTTGCACAAATGAACGATGCCAAACGATGTTCCTTACAAAGTCCTTTACTCGCCGCCGAGTTGGTTCGAGCGGCTGGACTGGTCGATCCTATTCCCGAAACGCCAGCCGATCGAGGTGGATCTTGGCTGCGGCGACGGTTCGCTGCTGCTGCACTGGGCGAAGCGGTTCCCTGAGCGCAACTGGGTCGGCGTGGAGCGGCTTAAGGGGCGCGTGCTGAAGCTGGAGCGTAAAGCGCCGCGGCTCGGCATTGAGGGCAATCTGCGCGCGCTGCGTATCGAGTCAGGCTATGCGGTGGAATGGCTCTTTCCGCCCGCGAGCGTCGCTGCCTGCCACATTTACTTCCCCGATCCATGGCCGAAGAAACGCCACCATAAACACCGGCTGATTCAGCCGCCGTTTGTCGCAGCACTGGCGCGGGCGCTGGAACCGGGCGGTTTCGCGCATCTGGCCACCGACCACACGGACTATTTCACGGAGATGCTGCTGTGCTTCAACGCCAATGCCAGTTTTGAGCGCGTCGCACCGGTCGTGCCGACGACGCCGGAAGAGATGACGGATTTCGAGCGCGACTTCGTGACGGAGGGTCGGCCCATCAACCGCGCACGGTTTAGGAAAGTGAAGAATTGAAAGTCAGAAGTGCAGAGTTCTGAAAACTCTCAACCTTTCATTTCCATCTCGTCACTTTTTCTCCGTCACTTCGCCACCGGTGTGGATGGCGGGGTGTCCCGGACGATGCGAAAACCAATCACCTGGTGGTATTGGCCGGGCAGCACAGTGGTCTGGCGCGTCGTCACGCGCACTTCCGTGTCACCCCATGAGCCGCCACAGATCACAGGCGCTTGCTCCTTCGGGCTGTTCTTCAATGGCATCCATGAGTCGGTCCATTCGCAAACATTGCCGGCCATGTCGCGGGCGCCGAATGGGCTCACGTCGCCGGGATGCGCGTTGACCGGCGCCCATCGGAAGTAACCGTCGATCCTGCCGCGGTTGATGGCGTCATAGTCCTTGCCGGAGTTGACGATCTTGGGATCGTCGAAGCTGTTGCCCCACGGATACAACCGTCCGTCCGTGCCGCGCGCGGCCTTTTCCCATTCCTCCTGGGTCGGCAGCCGGCCGCCGGCCCATTTCGCATAGGCATACGCGTCCCAGTAGGTGATGTTGAAAATCGGATAGTCTTCCGTGAAGGGGTGCCCGTCCTCAAGCGGCGCCTTGGCATCCACAGCCGAGCGTGTCCCTTCCCAGTCCACTGGCGTATGCGAGCTGTCACCGCTCTTGGGTTGCTTCGGGTGCGCGTAGTTCTTGTCTCCTTTTTCCCCAACCCGCATCCAGAACTTGCGATACTGGCCGATGGTCACTTCGTATTTGCTGATCCAAAACTCCTTCGTCTTCTTCTTCTCGCCGTTCTGGTAGATGAACTCGCCCGCAGGCACATGGACAAACGCGTCCACGTCCGCCGCCGGCAGCTTCGAGAGCTGTTGGAACGCAAACCACCCGGCCATCACGAGCACGACCACGCCCGCGACCGCGCCGGCCATGATGTAGTGCTTCTTTTGCAGGCGTTGGCCCAGCGGCACTTTCCCGCCTGGCATGATTGGCTTGAGGGCGGGCCGTTGTGAGCTTGCCGACCGGGCTTTCTTGACCACCGGTTTGTGGAACGACCGCTCCAGCGCCTCTGCCTCGGCCAGCAGATGATCCAGCGACGGGAACGGATGTTCTGCCGTCAGGATGCGCCTCAACAGCGCATAGACTTGCTGTGATTGTGGCGCGGCCGGGTCCAGTGCGCTCCACAACGTGCGCGCGAGTTGCGGCATCTCTATGGTGGCGGAGCTTCCCAGCTCGCCGCTGGTACCGTCCAGGAACGAGAATCCGCACACATGCGGCTCACCGTTGGCCGTGTCCACCAGAATGTTCTTTGCCGGCACCGGGCCAATGGGAATGTTGTGATGCGCCAGATACAACAACGCGCGCGCCACGCCCATCAGCACCCGCAGCGTGTGCGTCGGGCTGAGCTTTTGCGGCGACTCGACGATCTCCTGCAGCGTGCGGCCCTCGATGAATTCGCGTGCGTAGTAATGCACACCGCCAAACTCGCCCGCCTCGTAAACCGCCACCAGGTTGTTGTGACGCCGGTTGGCCATCTGGCTGGCCAGCGATGAGAATTGCGCGATCTTCTCCGTATCCTCGTGCAACTCCGGCTCCAGCACCTTGATTACCACGGTGCGGTTCACCTGCTCCTGCACAGCCTCGAAAACGCTGCCCCAGTTGCTATGGCCCAGCACGCGTTTGATGGAGTAAGGCCCCAGCACCGCGCCGATCATCGGGTTGCTCGCGCGCGGCGGAGGAGGGGGTGGAATGGATTCCGCCGGAGCGGGTGGCAGCGTCTCCTGTTGCTCCGGGACCACGACGTTCAATTCTTGTGGCGCCGGCGCCGGCTCGCTCGCTGGCGGCACAGGCTCAGCAGCGGGAGGAGGCGTTGGTTCGGGTTGAGGCGGAGGTGGCGGTGCGACTGGTGTTACGGCGACGGGCTTCGGCGCAACGACAGCAGTCGGCGCTTTCGCCACGACAGTCGGTCCCGGCTGCGGGAGAGTTGCTTTTGGCACAGTAGCCACGGCACGCGGCGCGGGTGCGGTGGGTGGCGACGGCGGTGGCGTGAATGCCTTGGCGGCGACTGTGCGTGGGCGCGGTGGCTGAGGCGGTGGTGGCGGTGCGACCGGCGTTGCCGCGACAGGTCTCGGCGCAGGTTGCGGTGCCACAACGGCAGTGGGTCCCGGTTGTGGAAGCGTTGCCTTTGGCACAGTAGCCACGGCACGCGGCGCTGGTGCGGCAGGTGGAGGTGGTGGCGGCACGAATGCCTTGGCGGCGACCGTGCGTGGACGTGGCGGCTGAGGTGGTGGTGGTGGCGCGACCGGTGTTGCCGCGACAGGTCTCGGCGCAGGTTGCGGTACCACGACGGCAGCGGGTCCTGGCTGTGGAAGTGTTGCCTTTGGCACAGTAGCCACGGCACGCGGTGCGGGTGCGACGGGTGGCGGTGGCGGCGGCGGTGGCGGTGCAACCGGTGTTGCCGCGACGGGCTTCGGCGCAGGTTGTGGTGCTGCGACGGCAGCGGGTCTCGGCTGCGGTGGCGTCGCCTTTGGCACAGTAGCCACAGCATGCGGCGCGGGTGCGGCGGGTGGTGGTGGCGGCACGAATGCCTTGGCGGTGACCGTGCGTGGGCGCGGCGGCTGAGGCGGCGGTGGCGGCGCGACTGGCGTTGCCGCGACAGGTCTCGGCGCAGGTTGCGGTGCCACAACGGCAGCAGGTCCCGGCTGCGGTGGCGTCGCCTTTGGCACAGTGGCCACGGCACGCGGTGCTGGTGCGGCAGGTGGCGGCGGCGGCGGCACAAAAGCTTTGGCGACAACCGTTGCCGGCTTCGCAACAACAGCGCGCGGCGCAGCGGGCGGCGGTGGCGGTGCGACCGGTGTTACCGCGAGAGGCTT
>JBAZIR010000339.1:0-6744 GCA_041651735.1 Verrucomicrobiia bacterium
TCAGGCAAACCGCTGCTCACGCCGCGCCTTGCTGTGCGAGCCCCGTTGATGGGCGGGGGCAGGCCGATGGAGACCTATCGTTACTATGAGCTGGGCGGGTTCAACGGGCTTTGGAAGCGATGGCCGGAGTTGTTTTGCATCACCTGCGGCGACATTGCATGGGTGGGCAACCGGCCGCTGACGCCGAGCCAGGCCGCGACGTTGAAGGACGACCACGAGCAACTCTGGCTGTCGGTGCCTCCAGGCATATTTTCGCTGGCGGACGCGATGGGTTGCGCGGACTCTTTTGGCGAGGACGCCAAGGTGCATGCTTCCTTCTATGCCGTTCAGCGCAGCTGGCAAAAAGATATGGAGATTATTCGCTGTATTCTGAAGCGGTTTCTCAAGGGCCATTCTGTATAAACAGACCGGCGATCTTCTCCGATGCTGCCGGATGATTTACTGGACGGCGGGGCGGGGATGGATATAGTTTTACCGTTTCTGAGGAAAACCGGGCGCGGTTGGATGGGCCGGGCGCGAGCAAGACAGAGACAAGACGGCAGGGTTCGTCGAGTGTAAAATAACTGTGCATGAAGCCAACGACTGCGACTGACAAACTCAACGGCGATATCACCGCCGCCACCCTTCTGGCGCGGTTTCAGGATTATATCAAGTACTCGCGCGGCAAGCATTACGCCGGCGCGACCGACTTTGACAAACTTGCCAGCCTCAGCCACGCCATCCGCGACCTGGCGGTCGATCGGATGCTGGCCACGCAGGAGGCCTACTACAACCGCAGTGTAAAGCGGGTGTATTACCTCTCGATGGAATTCCTGATGGGCCGGCTGCTTTCGAACAACGTCATCTCGCTCGGTCTGCGCCCGGTGGTGGAAGCGGCGCTCGGCAAACTCAACCTCAGTTTCGAGCAGCTCTGCAATTTTGAGCCGGACGCCGGTCTCGGCAACGGCGGCTTGGGCCGGCTCGCGGCTTGTTTCCTGGACTCACTCGCCACGCTCGAGTATCCCGCATACGGCTACGGCATTCGCTACCGGCACGGCATGTTCCGGCAGGAGTTCGACAACGGCTGGCAGATGGAGCGGCCTGACGACTGGCTGAAGTTCGGCAACCCGTGGGAGATCATTCGTCCCGAAGACGCCGTGCCGGTGCTCGTCTATGGTCATATTGAAAACATGCCCGCCGCGAGCGGCACCTCCCGGTCGGTGTGGGTGGGCTGGCAGATGATCGAGGGCGTGCCCTACGACATCCCGATCATCGGCTGTGGCGTGAACACGGTGAACATCTTGCGGCTCTGGAATTCGCGCGCGGCGAAAAGCTTCCGGCTCGACGTGTTCAACCAGGGTGACTACGTGCGCGCCGTCGAGGAGAAGAACTGGGCCGAGAACATCTGCAAGGTGCTTTACCCATCCGAAAACACGCACGCTGGCAAGGAGCTGCGGCTCATCCAGGAGTATTTCCTCGTCGCCTGCTCCGTGCGCGACGCCGTGCGCCGGCACCTGAAGAGGCACGCTTCGCTCGACAACTTCGCCGAGAAGAACGCGCTCCAACTCAACGACACCCACCCTGCGCTCGCCGTCGCCGAACTGATGCGCGTCCTGCTCGATGAGCGCGACATGCCGTGGGAACGCGCGTGGACGATCACGGTCGCCGCGCTCAGCTACACCAACCACACGCTGTTGCCGGAGGCGTTGGAGAAATGGCCCGTGCCGCTGATGGAGCGCGTGCTGCCGCGGCATTTGCAGATCATCTACGAGATCAACCAGCGTTTCCTCGACAGCGTGCGCCTGCGCTATCCCAACGACGACGAACGCATCCGTCACATGTCATTGGTCGAGGAGGGCGAGGTCAAACAGATCCGCATGGCCAACCTCGCCATTGTCGGCAGTCACGCCGTCAACGGCGTCGCCCAGCTCCACAGCGACTTGCTGAAGCTCAACCTCGTGCCCGACTTTGCGCAGATGTGGCCGGAGCGGTTCAGCAACAAGACCAACGGCATCACGCAGCGCCGCTGGCTGCTCGCCTGCAACCCCGGCCTCGCGGCGCTCATCACCGAGTGCATTGGCGACCGTTGGGTGCGCGACCTCGAAGCGTTGCGCGGGCTGGAGCCGTTTGCGGAGAAACCGGAATTCCTGCAACGCTTCCTCGCCGAGAAACAGGCCAACAAGCAGCGGCTCGCTGCGATCATCGCCGAACGCCAGGGGATTGCGGTGGACCCGAGGTCACTCTTCGACGTGCAGGTGAAGCGCCTCCACGAATACAAGCGCCAGCTTCTCAACGCGCTCCACATCATTGCGCTCTACCATCGCATCAAGGAAAACCCGTCGGGCGATTTTGTGCCGCGCACGTTCATCTTCGGCGCCAAGGCAGCGCCCGGCTACCACATGGCCAAGCGGATCATCAAGTTCATCAACGCCATTGGCGAAGTCCTCGCGCGCGACCCCGACGTGCGTGGCCGGGTGCGCGTGGTGTTCCTGCCGGACTACTGCGTCTCGCTGGCCGAGTCCATTATCCCGGCGGCGGACCTCTCCGAGCAGATTTCCACCGCCGGCAAGGAAGCCTCCGGCACGGGCAACATGAAGCTCGCCCTCAACGGCGCGCTCACGATCGGCACCTGGGACGGCGCAAACATCGAGATCGCCGAGGCGGTCGGCCTCGACAACATCTTCATCTTCGGCCACCGCGCCGAGCAACTCGACGTGATGGCGCGCGACGGTTACCGGCCGCTCGAATGGCTGGAACGCGATGCCGAGTTGCGCCGTGTCGTGGCGAGCATCCGGCAGGGCGTGTTCAACCCCGGCGTGCCCGGCCTTTTCGAGGACATCGTCCACGCGCTGACCGACTGGGGCGACCCCTACTTCCATGTGGCGGATTTCCGCAGCTATGCCGATGCCCAGCAGCGCGCGGCAGACCTGTTCCGCGACCCGACGGCTTGGGCGCGCAAGGCGACGCTGAACGTCGCCCGCATGGGCCGCTTTTCCAGCGACCGTTCAATCCGTGAATACGCACGGGAGATCTGGGATCTGCAGCCGGTGCCGGTAAATGTTGCGGCGGTGAAGCCCACGACGTGATATAATGCACAAAACGAGATGACCTATGGCAGTGACCTGTGAAAACAAAAACGGCGTTGGCATGGTGACGGTGAGCGGTTTCCTGAACGCACCGGTGGTGGAATCATTCCACGATCAGTTCGGCGCGTGGTTTGACAGCCAGCCTGACGTAAAACTGGTGGTCGTGGACCTCGGCGGCGTGAATTTCATCGACAGCCTCGGTCTGGGCGCGCTCATCAGCATCTTCAAGCGTGTCGCCAAGCGCGGCGGCGACATGAGACTCGTCCGCCCGCAACAATCCGTAAAACTGGTGCTGGAAATCACACGCACCAACCACATCCTTCACATCTTCGACACGATGGAGGAAGCCCTGCGGGACACCGGCCACTGATGTGGCATGGCGGGATTTTCGGCTCGAACACCGAAGCGGCGAAACCTCTCACCGAAATGCTGCACAGAGCGCCGCATCAGGCGTTTCAGTTTTCGAGACAGTACTTCTCAATTTCACCGGCGACCTTCTTGGTGAAGGCCACGGCCTCGACAACTGTTTTCGGGCCTGTGACGATGTCGCCCGCGGCGAATACGCCTTTTGAGGAGGTATATCCGTTTTCGTCGGCGTCCACGAGACCCCGGTGTGTTTTCGAAACGTTGCTGTCGGTGATCACCGCGCCCTGGGGCCCCTGGCCGATGGCCAGAATGATCGAATCGGCCGGTATCTTCCTGACCCGGGTGAAATCTTCCTCGTAGGTGGTTCCTTTTTCTGTTTGTTCGACGGTGACGGCAACACACTTTACGCCATCGTGCTCGAGCTTGACCGCCTGTAGAAGATGAATGAAATGCACACCCTCCTTGATCGCATGGGCGATTTCCCGTTTGTTGGCCGTCATTTCCTCTTCCAGTAAACTGTTGATGATCGTGACGGTGCCGCCCTCTTCGATGCTGCGGATCGCAACTCTTGCAACGTCCAGAGCCACATTGCCTGCGCCCACAACCACAACGTGTTTACCAAGACGGTATGCTTCGGGGCTTCTGAGATAGTCTATGGCATAATACACATGGCCGAGGGTTTCGCCCAGCAGACCCAGCTTGTTGGGCTTGGCCGTGCCGACAGCGATAAAGACGGCCTTGTAGCCGTCGATGAACATCTCATCCAGGGTGATGGAGGAACCGATAAAGGTGTTCGGCTTGAATCGGACGCCCAGCTTGAACAGAATGGTTTCGTATTTTGCGACCAGGTCCTTGGAAAGCCTGAATTCGGGGATGCCGTATCTCAGAACGCCGCCTATCTTGTCGCGGCCTTCCATCAGCGTCACTTGGAAGCCCTTCAGAGACAAAAGAATGCTCATCGTAATCCCCGCAGGGCCTGAGCCGATGACCGCAACGTGGATATTCTTCTTCTCGATGTTGGGAGGTTCGTAGGTGGCCAGAAACTGTCCCGACAGATGCTCCTCTATCTTGTAGAACTCCGCCGGAGTGGATTTCTTGCCCAGTACGCAATGACCGCAGCAGTTGCGCTCATGCGGACAGACAATGGCGCATACGGCGGAGAGCGGGTTATTTGCGAACAGCATTTCCGCCGCCTCTCGTTCTCTTCTCTGTTCGAAAAGCCTCATCACGTCGGGGATGGGTGTGGATACGGGGCAGTGGTTTTTGCACCGGGGAACCTTGCATTTCAAACAACGTGACGAAATTTGATAGAGCATCGCGATCGCATCCTTGCACTAATCAGATCATGGTAACAGGGCGTTTGAGAACTCATGGCTGCCATCAGCGGGTTATCCTGACTTCAACCGCGATTTGAACAACAGGCCGGAGACGCTGGACGAATCCTTTCGCGCCGCTTGCGCCATGTTGCTGCCATTGCCGGCAGTCTCCTGCCGGTCATTCCAAGTGTCAATCGCTTTTGCCGTTTTTGCTGGGCGCAACTCGGTACACGCACCATTTGAATCATGCGCGAATCGCACTCCGAAGCCCCCTCACCCTGCCCTCTCCCCATCCGATGGGGAGAGGGTCTGGAGTTTGGCTATCCCTGAGAGAGGAAAAGGGCACCAGCGAGAGGATTGGGGGATTTTGGGTGGCTCTGGTCTGTGGAAGAACCTGCCCAGAAGCCCTGAAAAGTCTGCGGCCGAAGAGCGCCAGCCCAGGCATCGTAACGCAGTTGATTGATCAAGGATTGCGTGGAAGCCCGCTGGGGTTGGATCCGGCGACGCCACTTGGGTTGCGGCAGCGTGATGAACTCGCCGGGAGACTGGCCCCGACTCATCGCGCACCAAAGCATCGCACTGTAACTGGCCACTTGCCATGCGGGCAAACGTTGCACGCTCTGGGCATGCCACACCTGAGGCTGGCCAACGCCCAGCAGGGTCTTCTCATCACGAAAGTTCACTTCCACCTCCCATCGCCAAAGGTAGCCTTGCAACGCCTCTGGGACACTCATCTTGATGTCGGTGATCCAAAGATAGGCGGGCTGTCGGTAGAGCAGCTTGCCCCCGGCCCGCAACCGGTAGCCCAGAGGCGCGATCACCATCAACCGGCCGTCGAGATTGCCCGTGAGCTTGCTGCGCAACGGACCCTGCGTCTTGATCTTGAAGTCGTGGCGTTTGCCCGCGGCATACGCCGTCATGAGTTGCCAGGGCTGGCTCTCATCGCTCCTGAACTGCTCCGGCCTCGCTGCCAGCGCCCCGTAGAGCCGCGGCCGACCCGAGCCGGACGGCGCAGGCCGTTGATAGAGGACGGCATCCTTGCGCAATCGGGCCACGGCGGAGACCTGCGGGGGCAGTTGACGCAGAAAGTGTTTGTTGGCAAAGCGGCCATCCACCGCCGCCACCGCCGGACGAGCCATTTTCGGAGCCAGACGGTTTAACTGGGCCACGGCGGCGTGATTGACGTTGGCTTGCTGCAGCGCCTCCTTTAACGCAGCCGGTGGCAGGCAGCACTGCTGCTGCTTGGAAGGCCGGTTGAGCAACACCTCAAAGGCCACCGGCAGCCCTCGCGCGCCCCCCTGCGGCTGCGGACACAGCAGCGAGGCCTGCAGCACACGATGGCCCCATTGGAAGTTGACCCCGAAAGGCGGCGAGAGCGGATCCCGGCGCCAGGCCGTCCGAGGCACTCTTCTTCCCGACTTGCGCAGAGTGGAATCATCCAGCGCCAGCCATAGCCGAGCCGCGTCAGGGTGGACCGCGGCGGCCTGCTCGAGGACGGCCTCAAAGAGCCGATCGGCATCGAGTCGGCCCGAACTATAAGCGCGGTAATCGGCAGTCCAATCCAGATGCTGGCGCGATTGGGAGGTCAGACAGCCACTGAGGGTGTGGCGGCCCAAGCCCAACAGCATCGCTTGGGCGTGGGCCGCGCCGCGTTGAGCGGTGGCGGCCGGCAGACTCGATAGGGCGTGGTTCAAGAAGCTTTGGAGGCTTTGGAGAAAGGAAGAGTTTTTTTTACAGGGACCGGATCGGGGGGCACGACTTTGCGGGAGAGAATCAAGTGAGCTTTATCGACCACGGTCCATTCGAGCTCTTCGGACTTGGTCATCTCGAAGGCTTGAGCCAGCGGTAGAGGCAGGTTGATGTAGAACTGTTCGGAGTTCTTGCGAGAGATGCATTGAAGTTTAGTTGGATAACCCATGGCGGGAATATATCTAGTCTTATAACTAGATACCAGTCAAAAATTAAACCGTGTTCCATAGTCATGAGCCAAACTCCAG
>JBAZIR010000340.1:0-6725 GCA_041651735.1 Verrucomicrobiia bacterium
TCTGTCGCGTGCCACTTGTTTCTTGCAACCGGCGGTGTGCGTCGGTTCTTATAGTGGCAGCGTGGGTTTAAGACGAGATGCAAACCGAGAGTAAATCGTCGGGTAAAATGGCGGCGGTGCAATCGGCGTCGCGACCGATGGTGCATTTGCACCTGACACGCCGGGTTTACGTTGTGTTGCTGATGGTGCTGATCGCACCGTGGGTGCTGCTGGCGGCTGCCTGGCTGGCCAGAGATTTACTTTTGAGCTTTCAGGTCTCCAAAGCCTCAGCCAATGTCAAAGCCGAGACGAGAACGGGGGGGCGTGTGACGTATGCGGCGCCGGGGCCGTGGGGCACACTTCGATGCACCCGCATTGCCATCGAGCCGCCGTCGGAGGCGATATTTGTCAAGCGGGAGGATGAGGCGCCATCGCGCTGGCATTTTGTCGGTTATACGATCGACAAATTGCGCGAACTATTCGCGACGGTGGGTTTTCGGCAGGAGCAGATCAGTTTTCTGATCGAGCGGACCCACGTAAATCCGGCAACGGGGACGCTGGTGGTAAGTCCCACGCCGGAGTTTGTCATAGAAATGGCGCCGGTGACGAGGCAGCGTCTCTACAGCGTGCTGGCGGCGTTTCTGGAAAACCCTGCACAGCGATTCGTCAGCACGTTCCGACCGATGTATCTGAATGAACGTTTTGAGGACAGTGAACTTCCGCCAGAGGTGATCGCGGACATCAAGCGCATGACCTATCCCCATGGGGACATCCTCTTGTTCGCAGATGTCAACATCATGCTGGCACGGATGCCTGATCCGGGCGGCAAAGTGCGCCTCCTCAAAGCACTCGCGCGTAAGAACACACTGTTGGTGGAATTGGAGATCAACTCCACCAGCATCATCGAGAAGCTGGTCAATTACTGGGCTGCTGGCGGACGCGCCAAGGATATCGAGCCGTTGCTGACTTCGCTCTGGCGCACGCCGGGGGGCGCGTCAGTGGATATCTCGCATCTGTTGCCCCGCTTTGCCCGTCAGCACCTTTACACCTTTGCCTACGCGAGCGGCCCGGAGATTGAATTGCGCCGGGATTGTCACTGGACGAGCCTGAACTTCTTCAATCTCGTTCCGGATGATCGCTATGTTAATCCTGTCTTTGCTTACGAAGTTGTTCGCAGCGGCTATTATGTCATTTCAGGAGGCGCGCGCTTGGGCGACCTGGTGTTGCTGGCCAACGCGAAAGGCAAATTGGTGCACTCGGCTGTTTGCATCGCCGACGACATTGTCTTCACCAAGAACGGCGCGGGATCCACCCATCCGTGGATGTTCATGAAGATGGCTGACTTGCTGGAACTCTACGAGGGCACGTTTCAATCGGAGGGTCCGTTGCAGGTGATGTATTACCGCAAGCGCGCCGATTAGCGCGTCAAAACTTGCACTGGCGGCGGTCCCATCCGGCGGCTAACATCGCGGCATGAAGACATTCGCCTCCACGCTGACGATGTTTGCGCTTCTGGCTGCTGTCACAGTCGCGGAACCTCCCAAACCGTTTGGTCCCGTGCCCAGCGAGCGGCAGCTCCGCTGGCATCAGTTGCAGTTCTACTGCTTCATCCATTTCACGGTGAATACCTTCACCGACAAGGAGTGGGGCTACGGCGACGAAGCCGAAACAGTCTTTGCCCCGACCGCGTTCGATGCCAACCAGATCGCGCGCACGGCGAAAGAAGCCGGCATGCGTGGCCTGGTGCTCACCTGCAAACATCACGACGGCTTCTGTCTCTGGCCGTCGGCGTTCACGGAGCATTCGGTGAAAAAGAGCCCGTGGCGCGACGGCAAGGGCGACATGGTGAAGGAGATTTCCGCCGCCTGCCGCCGCCACGGCTTGAAGTTCGGCGTTTATCTCTCGCCGTGGGACCGCAACCACAAGGACTACGCGCGGCCGGAATACATCACCTATTATCGGAACCAGCTTCGTGAATTGCTGACGAACTACGGCGAAGTCTTTGAGATGTGGTTCGACGGCGCCAACGGCGGCGACGGCTACTACGGCGGCGCGCGGGAGAAGCGCAAGATAGACAACCGCACCTACTACGACTGGGACAACACCTGGAAGATCGTGCGCGAATTGCAGCCCTTTGCTTGCATGTTCAGTGATGGGGGACCGGACGTGCGCTGGGTCGGCAACGAGCGCGGGTTTGCCGGCGAAACCTGCTGGGCGGCGATGACCCGCGAGGGATTGCTGCCGGGGCACGCGGACCCGAAGTTGCTCAACGCCGGCCAGCGCGATGGCAGGGACTGGCTGCCCGCAGAGGTGGACGTCTCCATCCGGCCTGGCTGGTTCTATCACGAAAAAGAGGATGCGAAGGTGAAGACGCCGGAGCAATTGGTGAAGATTTACTTTGAGTCAGTCGGCCGCGGCGCAAACCTCATCCTCAATCTGCCGCCGGACAGGCGCGGCATCATCCACGAGAACGACGTGAGATCATTACGCGAGATGCGGCGCTTCCTGGACAAGACTTTCGCCAAAGACCTTGCGCGTGGCGCGAAGCTGACTGCGAGCAACGTCCGCGGCGGCGACAAGGCGTTTGGGCCGGCAAAACTGACGGATGGCAAGTCCGCGACTTATTGGAGCACCGACGACAACGTGACGACGCCGGAGTTGACGCTGGAGTGGAACAAGCCCGTCACGTTCGACGTGGTGAAGATCACCGAGGAAATCCGGCTTGGCCAGCGTGTCGAGGAGTTTGTTCTCGATCAGTGGAAGGATGGCGCGTGGCAGGAATTCGCCAGGGCCACGAGCATCGGCCCGCAACGGCTGCTCCGTTTCGCGCCGGTGACGACGGCCAAACTGCGCTTGCGTATCACGAAGTCGCCGGTCTGCCCGGCAATCTCGGAGTTGGGTTTGTTCAAGCAGCCATAGCCGATGCAGTTCTCCATCATTACTCCCAGTTTTCGTAGTTCCGACTGGCTGAAGCTATGCGTCGCCTCGGTGGCCGACCAGGACGTGGAGGTGGAGCATATCGTTCAGGATTCCTGTTCAGACGACGGCACCCAGGACTGGCTGCCGCACGATCCGCGCGTGAAGGCGTTTGTCGAAAAGGACAGCGGCATGTATGACGCCATCAATCGGGGCCTGCGACGCGCAACCGGCGAGATTGTGGCATATCTGAATGCCGATGAGCAGTACTTGCCCGGTGCGCTGGCGGCGGTGGGAGACTGCTTCCGGCAACATCCGGAGACGGAGGTGGTTTTGGGGGATGTGATGGTGGTTGATCGGAACGGCGGCTGTCTCCGGTTCCGTCAAGCCAGCGTGCCGCGCCGGTACCACACATGGGTTAGCGATAACCTCTCGGTCAGCAGTTGCGGTGTTTTTTTTCGCCGGTCGCTGATTGAGAAACGCGGTCTGTTTTTCGATGAGCGATACAAAGATATTGGGGACGTGGTCTGGATGCTGAAGCTGATCGAGCAACGGGTGCCGATGCGATTGCTGGGTGCGTTTACCTCTGTCTTTACGGAGACGGGCCAGAACATGGGTCTGGGAGCGAACGTGCAGCGGGAGAGGGACGAGTTGGTTGCCGCCGCTCCCTCGTGGGCGCGCTGTGCCCGGCCGCTGATTGTTCTTCACTACCGGTTGCGCCGGCTGCTGGCGGGCCATTATTCTCAGGAACCGTTCTGCTACTCGCTTTATACACTGGCAAGCCCAGCAGTCCGTGTCACCCTGAACGCGGCCCAACCGCTTTTGACGATGAGGCGCGAAACACAACGCGGTTGACAGCAACACGTCATGCAACAGCCTGCGTATCTTACCATCAGCGTGGACGACGGTTACCCACTCGATTTGAGGGCGGCTGAACTTCTGGACCGGCATGGCCTGAAGGCAACCTTCTACGTTCCTGCCACGAATCCCGAGTACGAAGTCATGACCAAGGAACAAGTCCGGCAACTCTCTCAGAGGTTTGAGATTGGCGGACACTCCTACCATCATATGACGCTCACTTTGCTGCCGGATGACCAGGCCCGCGCCGACATCCTCGACGGCAAGCACTGGGTTGAGGATGTGACAGGCCTTCCAGTCCGCGCGTTCTGTTATCCTCAGGGCAAGTTCACAGCACGCATCGTGGACTGGGTGAAGGAGGCGGGATTCATCGGGGCCAGGACATGTTTCTTTAATCGCACCGAAATGCCGCGTGATCTTTATCGCTGCGGCGTGAGCACGCATACTCACAATCACTCCGTTCTGATCCAGGCTCGTCACGCTTTGTTGGAGGGGAACTTCAAGGGATTGGTTGATTTTTTCCGGGTGCACCGGGCTGAACAGGATTGGGAAGCTCACTTCCGGCACGCGGTCGCCGCCGTCGAGCATCACGGCGGTGTGGCCCATCTGTATTTCCACACCTGGGAGATTGACCAGCAACGCGATTGGGGCAAGTTGGCGAGGGTTCTCGAATACGCCGCAAGTCGAAAACAACTTACGCGGGTGACCAACGGAGAACTGTTTGCCCTGTGCCGTTCCCGGATGTCAACTGCCGGGAACATTTCAGCCGATAGAAGCGCCGTCGGTTGAAGATCGCCCTCCCGGGATGGGCAGGCGCCCATCCTCGCGGTCGTTGTCTGACGGTTTTACCGCCGGTCCTGTTTCGGCGTGTAAATATGGGCGCTCTTGCCGTGGAAAACTTCAGCAGCTTCCATCATCGTCTCGGACATCGTCGGGTGCGCGTGGATCGTCGCCTTCAGATCGCTGACACGCGCGCCCATCTCCACTGCGAGTGTGCCTTCGGCGATCATTTCGCCCGCGCCGACGCCAACGATGCCGACGCCGAGGATGCGTTCAGTGTGCGGATCAAGGACGAGCTTGGTGAGACCTTCGTTACGGCCGAGCGTAGTGGCGCGGCCGGAGGCGACCCACGGGAATCGCGCGACGACGTGCGAGACGTTTTGATTGAGCGCCTGCGTTTCGCTCAAGCCGGTCCAGGCGATTTCCGGGTCGGTGAACACGACGGCTGGAATGGCCAGCGGCTCGAAGACCGTTGGTTTGCCGGCGATGGCATCGGTGGCCACGCGTGCCTCATGGGTGGCTTTGTGCGCGAGCATCGGCTCGCCGGCAACGTCGCCGATGGCGAAGATTGTCGGTTCGGCCGTGCGGCGTTGCGGGTCAATCTCGATGAAACCCTTCGCGTTTACCTTCACTGCGGTGTTTTCAAGGCCAAGGTCTTTTGAATCCGGCTTGCGGCCGACCGCGACGAGCACCTTGTCAAAGACGCGCTCCGGATTTGCCAGGTCGAGGCCGATCAGTTTGACGTGGACGCTGTCGTCCTTCACTTCCATCTGCGCGACGCGCGTGTCCACAAGGACTTCTTTGAGAATCTGTTTGAGCCGCTTTTCCAGAGGTTCGGCCAGATCGCGATCCACGCCGGCGAGCAGGCTCTTGGCCATTTCGACAACGGTGACCTTGCTGCCGAGCGCGGCATAGACGGTGCCAAGCTCCAGACCGATGTAACCGCCGCCAACAACCAGCAGTGTCTTCGGCACGTCGCTCAGCAACAGCGCGCCGGTGGAATCCATCACGCGCGGTGCGCCGACTGGAAATCCTGGCACGACCGCCGGTTGCGAACCGGTCGCGATGATCGCGTAGTCGAACTCCACTTGCTCCTGCGAGCCATCGGTTTTGTCGACGAGGATCGCGTGATTGTTCAGGAACCGGCCATGTCCCTGGATGGAATTCACCTGTCGCCGCTTCGACAGGGAGCCGAGGCCGCCGGTAAGGCGGTTCACGACGCGGTCCTTCCACGCGCGCAGTTTGTCGAGATCGATCTGCGGTTCGGTGAACGTGACGCCCCACTCGGCGACTTCACGCGATTCAAACAGTATGCGGGCGATGTGCAACAGTGTCTTTGACGGGATGCAACCGCGGTAGAGGCAGACTCCACCCGGCGAAATGGCTGGGTCTATCAGCGTTACCTGCATGCCGTATTCGGCCGCGTGAAATGCTGCGGGATAACCGCCCGGCCCTGCGCCGAGCACCACGACTCGTTTGTTCATTGCGTCGCTCATCGTTTACCCTTCCATCGCCATCAACAACGGTTTTTCCATCGCGTCCACGATCCAGTGCAGAAACCGCGCGCCGTCAGCGCCATCCACGACACGGTGGTCGAACGACAACGACAGCGGCAGCATCAGCCGCGGCCGGCAGAAACTGTCGGCGTAAGACGACTCCATCGTGGCGCGGCCGACGCCAAGGATTGCCACTTCGGGCGCGTTGACGATCGGCGTGAAATACGTCGTGCCGAGTCCGCCGAGGTTGGTGATGGTGAACGTGCCGCCCTGCAGATCGTTGAAACCGAGCTTGCCGGCGCGGGCTTTTTCGCTGACCTGCGCCAGCTCGGCTGCAATTTGCAGGATGCTCTTCTTGTCCGCATCGCGGATGACGGGCACCACAAGACCGCGCGGCGTGTCCACAGCGCAGCCGATGTGATAGTAGCGTTTCAAAACCGTCTCCTGCTTCGCCATGTCCACGCTGGCGTTGATGCGCGGAAACGTCTTCAGCGCGGCGGCGGTGACCTTCAGCAGGATGGCGGTGATGGTGAGCTTGCCGCCGGCGGCTTCAGCCTTGGACTTGTATTGTTTGCGAAGCTCTTCCACAGAGGTGATATCGGCGCGGTCGAAAATTGTCACGTGCGGAATCTCCGCCCAGCAACGCGCCATATGTGCGGCGGTGGCGCGACGGACAGCGTTCATCGGCTCGCGTGT
>JBAZIR010000341.1:0-6685 GCA_041651735.1 Verrucomicrobiia bacterium
GACGGTCGAGTGGTTCGACGGCGAAATGTTTCCGCCCGCTGACGTGCAGAAGATCGCGAGTCTGGAAAAATATCCGGAGGAATCGGCGATGGTCATCGGCAGCGAAGGCGCATTGCTGCTCCAGATCGGCACCGGGCCGCTGTTGTTCCCGCGCGACAAGTTCAAGGACGTTCCCCGTCCGAAGCAGTCGCCGCGCAATCATTATCATCACTTCGCGGACGCGTGCCTTGGCGGCGAGATGACTGAGTCGCATTTCGGCCAGACCGGTCCGATGGCCGAGGCGATTCTGCTCGGCACCGTCGCCATCCGCGTGCCCAACACAGTGTTGGAATGGGATGCGGCCGGCATGAAGATTCCCAACGCGCCGCAGGCGGAATCGCTTTTACGCCGCACCTACCGCGAAGGCTGGAAGGTCGCGGGACTGTAAGAGCCGCCACGCAAAACAAGAACATCCCATGCGTTCTGCAACCAAGCTGCTTAGTCTGCTCGTCTCCATGGTCGTCGCGGCGTGCGCCGGCGAGAGTTGGAACGTAAAAGACGCCGGCGCCATCGGTGACGGCACGACCGACCACACGGTGGTGTTCCAGCGGTTGCTCGACGAAGCGGGCAAGGTTGGCGGTGGTGTCGTGGATGTCCCTGCTGGCCGATACGTTATCAAAGGAAACCTATCAGTACCTGCGGGCGTGACGCTGCAGGGAACTTTCCGCGTGCCGCCGACCGTCCAGCGCAACAAAGCGCGCGAACTCACCGGTTCGGTGCTGCTGGCCCACGCGGGGCGTGGTCAGGAACAGGGCACCCCGTTCATCCGCTTGGCGGGTAACAACGCCGCCATCTCTGGTTTGGTCATCAGCTATCCCGAGTGGAAACAAACCGATGTGCCGCCGATTCCCTATCCTCCATGTGTGTTTGCACAGCACGCGGAGAACGTTGGCATCGAGAACTGTCTCTTCCTCAATCCCTACGAAGCGATCAAGCTGGTCCATGCGGCCCGGCATCTCATCCGCAACGTCACCGGCTATCCCATTAAACGCGGCATCTACGTTGACGAGTGCTACGACATCGGCCGCATTGAGAACGTCCACTTCTGGCCCTTCGGCGTTCATTACAAACACGACGACCCCTACTGCAAGTGGATCAACACGCAAGGCGTGGCCTTCGAACTGGCGCGCACCGACTGGCAGTATGTCCACAACACCTTTTGCTTCGGCTATGGGGTCGGCTACAAATTCTCCCGGACGAAAGCCGGCAGCGCGAATGGCAACTTCCTTGGTCTTGGCGCCGATTCGTGCGAGCGCGCGGTGCTTGTCGAACAGGCACAGCGTCCCGGCTTGCTGATCACCAACGGCGAGTTTGTCGGCCGATGGGGTAGCAAGGACGCCGTGTGTCTGGAGGTCGCAACAAACGCCGTCGGTAAAGTCAGCCTTGTCAACTGCTCTTTCTGGGGACCGATTGACCGCTGCGTCTGGATGCGCAGTCCTGTCGGGCAGTTTACCGCGAGCGCGTGCCACTTCATGAGCTGGGATGTCCGAGCCGCTGGTTCTCCCGCAATCCAGCTCGACGCGGGTCGGGCGATCGTCCAAGGCTGCACCTTTGTCAAAGAGGGGACGCATGTGCAAATTGAGAAACCGGTTGCATCGGTTTTGCTGATCGGGAATCAAGCATCCGGTGGCTTCGTCGCGGAGAATCATGCAGGAAAGCGAACACAACTATCGGCGAACGAGCCTTCGCCGGTGGAGTGGACGGCCGAGGCGAGGGAACATTACAGTGTGGCTGTTGGCGCAGAAGGCGACGGCCCATACCTGCGGCTCTGGCACGGACCCGACGCCCCCGCGGCGAGCGGCAAACAACCCGCGTCACGCTGGTCGGCGGCGGAGTCGCAGTTGAAATTGCCGGTCGTCCCCGATGAACCATACACGTTGACGCTGAAGCTCAATGTTCCAGCGGCAGGTGTTTCGTCGGATGCCGGCCTTTATCTCGGTGGCAAGAAGATCGCTTCGCTCGAAGTTGGCACAACAACCCTGACCGCCGAACTGCCGCCATCGCACACCGAGCAGATCATCCTGAAGGTAGTTTGCGCAGGCTGGGTTCCGTCCCGCCTCAACCCTGCCTCCAAAGATGGCCGCACGCTGGGCGTGCAGTTGTCCGAAATCACGATGCGAGCGAAAGGCGCTGGGAAGCGCGTGTTCCAAGCGAACACAGGCGAGTGGAAGTAGCGCGGGCAAGAAGATCACGCTCCGGTTCGCAATTTGCTTCGCTGATCGCCGCGCAAAGCTGAGTTTGCTGTCATGCCTATTGCCGTGGTAGGAATGATCCCACAGGTCGTTTCTCAAGAAAGGCGACACCATGGAACCACGATCAAAGCCCTCCCTCATAAAACGCAGCCTTGTTGCAGGAGCCGTTTGCGCGCTTGCACTGGTTTCAGCACAAGACGCGAATCAAGATGCCATCTCCGACGAAGTGAAGGCCGTGCTCGGTTGCGATCCGCAGGCGAAAGAGAACTTCGTCACGATTTGGGAGCGGCCGGTGTCGAAGTCGGCCAAGCTTCCCGCCGATCCGGCACGTGCGATCAAACGCGTCGCACTCGCCAACGCGGGTGGCAACCGCTTCGTCTGGCGTGTGGACTTCCTCGCGCCATATCCGGCGGAAAACTCCAGCCTCTTGCTCTATCTTGACTCCGACGACAATCCGGCGACCGGCCGCCAACCGGGCCAAGGCTGCGAGTTCATGCTGCACTGTTCCAGTGGCGCGCCGGGCGTGACCGGCTACACGGCCGACGGCAAGACTTGTGTCGTCCTTGGACCGCGCGTGGCGGTGGCCGGCGGCAGCGCATTCGTCAGCTATGACGTGGACCTCGCGCAACGTGACGGTGCGTCGCGGTTCCGGCTCAATGTTCTTTCTGAAACCATGCAACCGCATCGCGGCGTGGGCAGCACGGGTTACTTCGAGGCGAAAGGGCCGCCGGCCAGCGACCGGCCGAAGTTGCGGCTCGATAGCGACCTTGCTGAGAGTGTCGGCGTCGAGCAGACGTGGGGCCTGGAACGTATTGCCGCGCTTGTTAACGACCCGAAGAACGTCCCGATCTGGATTCGCGACTGCAAGCTCGACGGCTTCCGATTCGACCACAGCGAGTATCGCGCCGACTGCGCGTTGCGTGGACCGGGCTCGGGTGTCATTACCGCTGCCGTGCCGGCGGGCGCGAGCGGCAGGTTTCATGTTGGTTTCATCTTTTACGACAGCGCCGGCAGCGAGCGAGTCGCCGTCCACGTCAACGGCAAGCGCCGCGGCGTGGCGGTGGCGAACTTCGACGACAACAACCAGCACCTGTTCTTTCTGGTTGAGCCGGTCGAGTTGAAGTCTGGCGACAGCATACAACTCCGCGCGCTCGGCATCGGCGCCGCTTATCGCACCGAAGACCTGCCGTTGCTGCGCGACAAACCGAAGGCGTGCCCGCCGCTTTACGAGTTCCGCGAGGTGGCGGCGGCGGAGAACCGGCTGACATGGATCACGACATGGGCCACGCAATGCACTGTCGAACTTGGCGATGGCCAGAAGATCGTCGAGCCGCTTGCGGCGCAAAACCACCGTGTGTTGTTGCCCGGTTTGAAGCCCGGTGACTCGGCGCGCTATCGCATCACGGCGTTGGCTCGCGATGGACGCGAGGTCACCTCCGGTTGGCGCAAGCTGACATGGAAGCCATTCGCCGAGCCGCGGACGAAGCGGAGCGGCCGTGTGACACTGCGCGTGGAGCCACCGTCGGATGTTGCCGACAAGCTGCGCGACTGGCCGGTGACCAGCGGCGTGCCCTTTCCCCAGGGCGCGCTCGGCACGGCGAAAAACCTCCGGCTGCTCGACACAAAGGGCACGGTCGTGCCGTTGCAGGCGGCGGTGACGGGCCGCTGGGCCGACGGCAGCGCGAAGTGGGTGCTGCTGGATTTCCGCCACAGCGGCGGCGCGGCGGACTACACGCTGGAGTTTGGACCGAAGGTCTCGCGCAAGGAGCCGAAGCGCGAAACGACGACACCGGATTGCGGTGAGTTGGTTCTTGCCGATGTCGCCGGCAAGGAACACAAGGCGAGCGTCGTCGGTCTGGCGCAGGAAGACGGCGACGGTTTGCGCCGTGGGTTGCGCGCAGCGGGAAAGATCGGGGAGTCGGCGTTTGCCTACGACGCTCGTGTGCACGTCTATCCCGGTCTGCCGTGGGCGCGCGTGTTGCTGACGGTCGGCCACGCCGAGTCCACGAACGAGTTCACCACGATCCGCAGCCTGGCCTGGCGGTTGCCGAAGACAGTTGGCCCGACGCGCTTCGTGAGGCAGCACACGGACAATCGTTTCGAGTCGTCGGACGGAGGAGGCAAGCGTTTCAGCGGTGCGATCGGGCCGGTATTTGTGCGCGACTTCTGGCAGAACTATCCGAAGGACCTCGAAGTCACTCCGACCGGTTCGACGTTCTGGCTGATGCCGCGGCTCAAGGCCGACGAGTATGATTTGTCGAACAAGAAGAACCACGACTGGCACAAGCTCTACTACTGGTTCGAGGCCGGCGGCTACAAGCTGCGCCAGGGCATGACCAAGACGCACGAGGTCTGGCTCGGTCTCGACGGCAGTGTGCCGCCGCTGGACCGGCCGCTGTTCGCCGCCGCGCCGCCGCGCTGGTATGCTGACTCGGGCGCGTTCGGCGAAGTTGCCATCGCGAATCCGCAGCGGGCTGTCGTGAGCGACTACGACAAGAAGGTGGCCGAAACGCTCGACGCCTATCTCAAGAACCGTGAAAGCAACCGTGAGTTCGGCCAGTTCAACTTCGGCGACTGGTGGGGCGAGCGGATCATCAACTGGGGCAACATCGAATACGACACGCAGCACGCGTTCTTCCTCCAGTTCGTGCGCAGTGGCGACCGGCGGTTTCTCCAGGCAGGCGACGAGGCTGAAACCCACAACCGCGACGTGGACACAGTCCATAACCATACCAAGCCTGACCGCGTCGGTTGCGTCTATTCACACTGCATTGGCCACGTCGGCGACTACCTTGCGAAAAGCCCGTTGCCCGGCCGCAACCAAGGCAGCCCGCGAGGCGGCTTCTCGGTGGCGCACGCGTCGTGCGAGGGGCACATGGAGCATTACTTCCTCGCCGGCGACCGGCGCTCGCTGGAGACCGGGCTGAAGATCGCCGACCATTACGGCCTCTGGAGGATGATGAACTATGACTTCTCGAACTGCCGTGACTCTGGATGGCATCTCATCCTGACGATGGCGGTTTATCGCGCGACGGGCGACCCGTTCTACCTCAACGCAGCGCGGATCATTGTTGATCGCGTGTTGGAGCGGCAAACGCCGGCGCCGAAGTTCAACACCAAGGGCGGCGGCTGGCGGCGGATGATGGTGCCGGGCCATTGCCTTTGCGAGCCGGCGCACTATGGCAACGCCGGTTTCATGGTCGGTGTCCTGTTAACCGGTCTGAAGTGGTATCACCTGGAGACTGCCGACCCGCGCGTCGCCCGGAGCATCACGATGGGCGCGCATTTCCTTATTGATGACATGTGGGTCGAGGACATCGGCGGGTTCCGCTACACGAGTTGTCCCGTCTCGTCGAAAGGGCCGTGGTCGAACTTCCTGCTCTTCGACGGCATCGGCTACGCGTATCGGCTCAGCCAGAAGGCAGGCCATCCCGATGCGAAACTGGCGCACGTGTTGCGAAGAGGCACCGACCCGGCCATCGAGAACATGCGCGGTATGGGCAAGAGCTTCAGCCAGTTCATCCGCGTCGCGCCACATTTCCTCAGCCTGCTTGCCGAACTGCGCGAGACGCTTCCGCCGCCGGACTCGGACCGCAACCCGCCCGCATCCGCGCCGGCCAAACGCGCGCCGTAGTACAAAAGCCGGGATGAAGCGATTGCGTGTGGACCGCTCTCCCGCTACGCTGCGGCTGTGCGACTGATTGTTCTACTGCTGACCGCGCTGGCGCTGCGGCTCGGTTTTGTTTTCGTGGTGCTGCCCGCCATCGAGCCGCGCCTGGCGCTGCGCTTCGACGCCGACAATTATACGGCCATCGCGCAAAGCATCTGGCATGGCGAGTGGAGCGATGTCGAGCGCGGACCGGTTTATCCGCTCTTTGTCGCTGTGTGCGGAGGCTCGCTGTCGGCTGTGCGGCTTGCGCAGGCGCTGATGGATTGCGGCACGGTCTGGCTGGTGTTCCTGCTGACCCGGCGGCTGTGGGGTGAAAAGCCGGCGTGGGTCGCCGCGTGGCTCTACGCAGTATATCCGCTGGCGTGGTGGCGCGTCGCGTTCATGAACAAGGAAATCGTGTTGACGCTGTTGCTGGCGGCGACAGTCTGGTGCTGGCAACGGCCTGTTGCGTCCGGCGTCGGACTGGCTCTGGCCAACCTCTGCAAACCGAGCTACCTGTTGCTGCCGCTGCTGCGACGGTGGTGGTCGCCACAACGAAAGACTTTCGTGGTGACACTGGCCGTGATGCTCGCTGTCATCGCACCGTGGACGGTCCGCAATTACGTAGTCACTGGAGAATTGTTGCCGGTGGCGACCGAGCGCGGCGGATTTACCGCCTACGTCACCAATTGGTGGCCGACGCGCGGCGATTGGGAGACCAACAAACCGCTCTGGCAGGCTGAACTGGATCGCATCCGCGGGCAGCACGCCGACCTGAATCCCGTCCAGCTCGATCGGTTGTTTT
>JBAZIR010000342.1:0-6675 GCA_041651735.1 Verrucomicrobiia bacterium
GTGCCGCGAGTTTACCGCGAGTTCTCGACCGAATCGGTGCTGACAATGGAGTATCTGTCAGGCTGTCGCATGGACAACCCGGAGCAACTGCGGGCGCAAGGGATTGATCCGGCGCTTCTGGCCGAGCGCATCTCACGGCTGATCTTCCAGCAGGTGTTCAAGCACGGTTTCTTCCACGGCGACCCGCATCCTGGCAACGCCACTGTCCTGCAACCGGGCGTGCTGGTGCTCTACGACTACGGCATGATGGGTATCCTGAGCATTCCATTCCGCGAGAACATCGCGAACATGATCGTCGGCTTGGTGGAAAAGGACTCGCGAGTAGTCAGCCGCGCGTTGCTCGGCATGTCCGAGGAAGGGTATGTGGACGATCCGCGGCTGCTGGAGGGTGACGTGGAGGTTTTCGCCCAGCAATATCTGGATTGTCCGCTCAAGGATTTGAAACTGGGTTTCGTCCTGAACCGCCTCCTGGAGATGCTCATCAACCACAAGCTGCGCATGAAGGCCGACTTCTATCTGGGCGTCAAGGCGCTGACACAGGTGGAAGCCACCGGCAGGATACTCCATCCCGACCTCAACTTCGTCCATTTCGGCGAACCCTATGCGACACAGGTCATCGAGGGAAAATTCGATGTCAAACAAATCCTCAAGAACCTCTACTCGTCCGTCGGCGAGACCGCGGATTTCCTGAGGACCTTCCCGATGGAAGCGCGGGACCTGTATGAACGGATCCGCAGCGGACGTTATCGCATCCCGCTGGAGCACCGGATCGACCCGAAGGGATTCGAGCCGTTGCGGAGCACGCTGAATCAAATCACCAACCGTCTCGCCGAAGCGATTCTTGCCGCGGCCATCATGGTCTGCTCGAGCATCTTGATCCTGGCGGATCATTCCAATTTGTGGAACTTCCTGCCAGCGCTCGGCATCGTCGGTCTCGTCATTGGCGGCGGCATCGCCTTCCGCCTGATCGTCGCCATCTGGCGCAGCGGCGGAATGTGAACGCCCCGAAGCGAGTCGGAGACTTCTCTTAGAGATTCTTCAGTCCCTTGCGGAGAGCCGCGGCGCCTTGATCAATCGCGTCCGTCAGCTTGACCGACGCCTGGTTGACCAACGACGACGCCTTCACCTTCATCGCGTGACGCGCCTTGGCGGTTTTGCCCGCGCTGGTAATCACGCCGTCCTTCAGCAGGGCCGCAGCCTGGTCAATCAGCTTGACTGCGGATTGAACCAGCGGGTCCTTGTTGCAGGCGGCGCAACCTTTTGCCTTGCCACTTTTCTTTGCAGCCTTAGCCATAATTCCTCCTGTGTGTCACCAGACCTTACGAACACCCCGCCGGTATGTCAACGGCGGGCAACGAGATAACCGCCACGGTAAACTGGCCGGTCATTGGATCGCCGCAAGTCTTGACCGACCACGCGAGGCGAAGTATCAAAGGCGTTCCCAAATCAAAGCATGCAACTGCGCTGAATGACCCGTCCGCAAAAAGGTATGAGATGAATCTGGCGACGAATTGGACAACACTTCACTGTTTATTGCTCGGCCTCGCCGTTTCTGCCGTCGCCGCGGATGCGCCGGTCGCGCCGCAAGCGCCCGCCTCCTACGTCAAGAAAACCACCTGGACGGAGACGATGCTGGCTTCGCGTGCGGCGTTGAAGACGACTGCGTTGCCGGCGAAGGAACGCAAGAAAGCGCAGGCGGCAGTCTGGGAACAGGTCGAACTCGTTTTCCCTGTCCAGTGGGACTGGGCGCTTCAGGATGGTGGACTCGATTTTCCAAACTGGTTTGCCACCGACGGCAACGCCGACATCGAGAAGAAGATGATCACCCGCGCGCTGGAGGAACTCGGCGACGGCGGCGGCGCTTGTCGCAAGGAATTCGACGCTCTCGGCCAAGGCAACACCCCACCCAACGACCCGCGCTGGTTGAACCTCTATGTCAAAGCATGCGAGCAACGTCGCGCCACGCGGCTCAAGACTGTTCTCGCACAGTCGTCGAAGATCGTTTTCACAAAACACCAGACGATTCGCCCGTCGTTCTTCGCTTACACCGAGGGCCAGTCCGACGCACAAGCCGAACGGCACTTTCATCCCGGCTCGTCGCTGTGCCTGCTGGAAATGAAGGGTACGCGCGCCAAGGTGCGCGTGCTGCTCGAAGACCCGACCGGCGCGATCCGCGATCCAGCAGTATCTTACGACGGCCGCCATGTCGCATTCGCTTGGAAGAAGTCGCTCAACGAAGATGACTACCATCTCTATGAGATGGACGTTGCCACGAAGCGAATCCGCCAGATCACGTCCGGCCTCGGTTTCGCCGACTACGAGCCGTGCTACCTGCCGAACGGCGATATTGTGTTCTCATCCACACGCTGCGTGCAAACAGTGGATTGCTTCACGACGGAAGTGAGCAACCTTTACACCTGCGACAAGGACGGCCGCTTCCTGCGCCGCCTCGGCTTCGATCAGGTGCATACGGTTTATCCCTCGATGACCGATGACGGGCGCGTCACTTACACGCGCTGGGATTACAACGACCGCGGGCAGATTTTCCCGCAGGGTCTTTTCCAGATGAATCCGGACGGCACGGCGCAGAGCGCGCTCTACGGCAACAACTCTTGGTTCCCCACCACCATCGCCCATGCACGCGGCATCCCCGGCTCACAGAAACTCGTCTGCATCTTCTGTGGCCACCACTCGCCGCAGACCGGCAAGCTCGGCCTGATTGATCCATCGAAGGGCCGCGAGGAAAATTCCGGCGCGCAGCTCATCGCGCCGGCGCGTGAAACGAAGGCCGATCGCATTGACAGCTATGGACAGCAAGGCGAACTGTTCCAGTATCCGTATCCACTGAACGAGACGGAGTTCCTCGTCAGCTACGCGCCGCTGGGGCGGGATGTTGAGAAGGAGAGACGCGCGAACCCTCGCGATATCGTGGTCGCGCGCTTCGGCATCTACTACATGACGCTCGATGGCCGGCGCGAGCTGCTCGTCTCCGACCCGGCGTTGCCGTGCAACCAGCCGTTCCCGCTAACGCCACGTCTGAAACCATCATTGCGGCCGAGCCTCGTGGACTATCGCAAGACCGCCGGCACTTATTACATGCAGGATATCCACGCCGGTCCCGGTCTTGAAGGTGTTGCGCGCGGGACGATCAAGAGGCTCCGCGTGGTGGCGCTCGATTTCCGCGCGGCTGTCATCGGCGACAACGGCAGCAGCGGGCCCGGCGGCGGCGCGATGATCAGCACGCCCATCGCCACCGGCAACGGCGCGTGGGACGCGAAGATCGTTCTCGGCGACGCGAAGGTTTACCAGGACGGCTCGGCGTTTTTCACTGTGCCCGCGCGCACGCCGGTCTATTTCCAGGCGCTCGACGAAAAAGGCCGCGCTGTTCAAACGATGCGGAGTTGGAGCACGCTCCAGCCCGGCGAGAACCAATCGTGCGTCGGCTGCCACGAGAACAAGAACGCCGCGCCGCCGCCACAGCGTTACAGTTCCACCCTCGCGTTGAAGGCGGGGCCGCAGGCGTTGGAGCCGTTCTACGGTCCGGCGCGCGGTTTCAGTTTCGCGAGGGAGATCCAGCCAATCCTCGACCGTAAGTGCGTCTCCTGCCACAACGACCGCGAAGCCGCAGCGCGTCTTTTCGCCGCCGACCCGCGGAAACGGACGGCCACAACCGCGCCCGCCGACTCGAAGAAAGTGTTCAGCCTGCTTGGCGCTGAAGTGCTCGATGCCACTGCCAAACGCAAATGGAGTGACGCTTACCTCGTCCTGACTCAATCGTATCCCAACGAGCGGCGAAAGAAGAATCAGACCGAAGCCGGGTGCGGCTGTGAGCGATTCTGCGGGTGGTTCGAAGGCCGGCTGGTGAACTGGGCCGGCTCGCAATCGGTCGTCTCGATGCTGCCGCCGTATTTCGCCGGCTCCACCAAGAGCGAACTGCTCACCCTGCTGGAGCGTGGCCATCACGGCGTCACGCTCTCGCGCGAGGAGATGGAGAAGCTCTGCGCGTGGATTGATCTTTTCGTGCCGTTCTGCGGCGATTACAAGGAAGCGCACGCGTGGACCGAACAGGAACTCGCGCGCTACGACCATTATTACGAAAAACGCCGCCGCATGGAGGCAGTCGAGCGTGCCAACATCGAAGAGTTCATCGCGTGGAGCGAAAGCAGGCCGCTTGCCAGCGACGCAAAGTGACGTTTGGGAAAATATACCATGATCATTGGAATTGATGTCGGCAACACGAACATGACCGGCGCACTTGCGTCGGATGACGGCAAACGCATCGCCACACTTCGGCGCAAGTCGGACCGCGCCGGTGGCGCGAAGGCCGGCGTGAAACTGATCTCGGAGATCATCGCTGCGCTGCAAAAGAGGGCAGCCGCCAAGGGTGGCAGCGTGCGGCGCGTCGGCATTGGTTTTGGCGGACCGGTGGATTTCGAGCGTGGCGTCGCGCTGCTGAGCCATCAAAACCCCGGCTGGGCAAACACGCCACTGCGCGACCAATTGCAAAAACGATTCGATATTCCCGTCGCGCTCGACAACGACGCCAATGCCGGCACGCTCGGCGAATGGCGCTTCGGTGCGGGCCGCGGCGTCAATGACCTGCTCTACGTGAACATCGGCACCGGCATCGGCGGCGGCGTCATCGCCAACGGCGCGCTCGTGCGCGGCGCGCAAAACCTCGCCGGTGAGATCGGCCACATCATCGTCCGCCGCGACGGCCCGCTCTGCACCTGCGGCAAGCACGGCTGTCTCGAAGGCTGCGCCAGCGGCAGCGCCATCGGCCGCCGCGGCAGCGAGGCGCTGGGCCGCAAGGTGAGCGGCAAGGAAGTCTTCGCGCTGGCGGCGAAAGGCAACGCGACCGCGCAGGGTGTCCTGGATGGCGTCATCGAGGACCTCGCGCAGGGCCTCGGCGTGGGCATCGGTTTGCTGAACCCGGCGCTCATCATCATTGGCGGCGGTCTTTCCGAAGCGCCGGAGAAACTGTTCCTGCAACCGTTGCGTCGCGCCGTGCCGCGCTATTGTCTGGCGGAGGCCGCGCCGCGTTTGCGAATCGAGCCGGCGCAGTTGCGTTACGATGCCGGCGTGATGGGCGCGGTGGCGCTGGCGATGTCGTGAGGCCCGGCTACCGGGCCTTGACGTTGTAGCACAACAGCACGTCCTGATCGCGCAGGTAGAGCCGGCCGTTGGCGATGACCGGGTGCGGCCAGCTGTTCTTGTCGCTCCGGTCCGGCTGGGCAAAGCGCCCTTTCTCGACGTAGCTCTTCGACGAAGCCTCGATCAACGCAACCATGCCTTTGCCGCTCTCGCTGCGGAGATAGAAGTGGCCGTCCGCATAGGCGATCGAGCCTTTGCCCACGCCGTTTTTGTTCCAGACAACCTCGCCAGTTTTGAAATCCTGGCAAATCCAGCCCTTGTTGTTGTCACAGAAACCGTAGAGGTAGCCGTCGAGCAGGATGACGCCACCGTGGTGGTTGGCCATGTTCTTGTTGGCGTAGACCTCCGAAGCCTTGATGCCGCTCCCTTCTTTCGCGAGTTTGAACGCATTGCAGCCAATGCCGTAGCCGGAACAGACATAGACCTGGTTGTCCGCGTAGATCGGTGTCGGGATAACGGCGGTCTTGCCGGGACGATCCACGCGCCAGAGCAGCTTCCCGTCAGTCACGGCAACGCCCGCCACACTCGCCGCGGTAAGTTGGATGACCTGCCGCAGGCCAAAGATGGTCTCCACGATGAGCGACGAGTAATGCGCGCCATCGGTGAACTCTTTGCTCTGCCATATCAACGTGCCGGTCTTTTTGTTCAGGGCGACGATGGCCCCGCGAGAGCCGCCGGGAGTGCAGAACACCTTGTCTCCCTCCACCAGCGGCGACTCGGCGTAACCCCAATTGTGCGGGCGTCCACCGAAATCCTTGAGACTCTTGCGCCAGACTTCCTTGCCCGTGGCAACGGCCGCACACAACAAGTCACCGTGCTGGTTGAGCGCATACACCAGATCGCCATCCACCGTCGGCGTGCCGCGCGGGCCGTAGAAATTGCCATGTTGGCCCTGCAAGCCAATCTTGGTGGACCAGAGTTTCTTGCCGGTGGCCTCGTCGAGCGCAAACAACTGGCTTTCCTGTCCTACGTCACCCATGGTGAACACCTTGCCCTTCAGCACCGCGACACCCGAATAGCCCGCGCCCAGTCCATCGCTCTTCCACGCCAGCGTGGGGCCATCGGCGGGCCATTCGCTGAGCAAGCCTTTCTCGGTCGAGATGTCGTCGCGATTCGGCCCGCGCCACTGAGGCCAGCCGCCGCCCGCGGAAGCGACGCTCGCTGGAGCAACAGCGGTCGTCGGCACGACCGCCGGTGTCAACGGCGCGACGGGACGAGGAGCCGGCGTCGGCGCCGGGCGGAAGCCAGTGGCATTGCAGTAAGTTTGAAACAGACGGGGGTTGACGGAGGGCAGCCGTTTAAGGTCCACCAGCCTCCAAGTGTATTTGATCTGGCCATACGGCAGTTTGAAATCAAACCCTTGGGCCGTGACGTTGGAGACGTCGCCATCGAGCACACGGCCATTGAGCAACGGTACCGGCTCGGCCCAAGCCGAAGACAAGCTGACGAGCAAGAAGGTGAACAATGCCCATCGCAGTGTTGGAAGCATATTGAGGAAGGACCGGATGGTCTTCGGTTCTC
>JBAZIR010000343.1:0-6667 GCA_041651735.1 Verrucomicrobiia bacterium
ATCCTGCAAGCGCCACCATTCACCCAGCAGCGCGCCGATGAGCAGGCTGCCGAGCAGGATGAAAATATTGGCTGTCTTGAGCGCCATCTGGGCGCCGAGCAGGAGTGTGATCAGGCCCAGGCATTGCAGGACAATGCGCTGAAACCGCTCCGGCAAGGCACTGTGCAGGTATAGCCCGGCGGAGCCGCCCGCGAGAACCGTGCCAACATTGATCAAAGTACCAATCACGCGACAACTCTAGCGGAAGTTGCGAAAACTCTGCAATAGCGCGTGAACATCGGCGGTCGTCGGCCTGGAGTTGCAGGTCGGTTTCTCGCTTGCAATCTCAGGCGGCGACCGGAGAATTGGCGCGTGTGAGAACTCTGCGCGTGCTCGGGATTTATGCGGCTGCGGTGCTGGCGACGGCTCTGGTGTTGTCATTTCCAGTGCAATCGGTCTGCGAGCACTTTGGCTGGTTTGCGGGCAAACCATGGGACAAGTTTTTCCGGCGCTGCGCGATGATCATGGCGGTGGTGGGTTTGTGGCCGATGCTGAGGACGCTGGGCATGGCGACCTGGGAGCAAGTGGGTTTGCGATCACCACCATTGTTAGCAGTGATGCGCACTGCTGCCGGCTGGATGCTGGCATTTTTGATGGTTAATTTGCTCGGCGGCGCTGCGTTGTTCGCGGGTGATCGTGTATGGAATGGTTTTGTGTGGTCGGATGTGTTGAAGCCGCTGGCTGTGGGGCTGGGAGTAGGGGTGTTTGAAGAATTGTTTTTCCGGGGAGTCATCTTCGGCGCGCTGCGGCGCGAATGGGGCGTGGCGCGGGCGTTGTGGGTGAGCAGCCTGCTCTATGCGGTGTTGCACTTTTGGAGCGCGCCGCCCAAAGAGATGGCTGGCGTGTTGCCGGCCATCGTGTCGTTGACGGCGCTGGGAGCGTTGTTGACGTGGTGTTACGTGCGGTCAGGTTCACTTTTTCTGTCCGTGGGCGTTCATGCGGGCGCGGTGACGGCGCTGCGCATATTGCTGACGGTGACGGAGGAGGGCAGACAGGATATAGATTGGCTTTTTGGATCAGGAGCGTTTGTGTTGGTGAACGGCGCAGCCGCGTGGCCCGCATTGTTGTTGTTGTGGCTGGCGCTGGTGGGTTTTGAGCGGGTGATGACAAGGAGCTATGGTCGGGGCAATCAAAAGATGGGCGAACGTCGCGCTGGAGATACTTTACCCGGCTGATTGCGCGGTCTGCAAAGGCGCGCGCGAGCCGGGTAGTCGCAGCATGCTTTGTGAGAAGTGTCGCAAGGAGTTGCGGCCGTTGCCACGGCCGTTCTGCGAGCGGTGCAGCCTGCCGTTTGATGGCGCAACCGGCGGGGATTTCAAGTGTTCGCACTGCGCGGACAAGGCTTTCGCTTTCGATCGCGCTGTCTGCGGCTGCCGATTGACGGGCGCAGCGCGTGAGTGCATTCACCGGTTCAAATACGACCGAGCGGTCTGGTTGGGGTCGGAGTTGGCGGAATTGCTCATCGCGGCGGCCCAAGCGCAGATCGCGTGGGAAAAGGTGGATTGTGTCGTGCCGGTGCCGCTGTTTCCGGCCCGGGAGAGGGAACGACATTTCAATCAAGCGGAATGGTTTGCGCGGCGCTTGGTGCGGGCGCTGCCAGCGACGCTGAGCGTTGGAAACCTGCGGCGGAGTCGCGACACGGCGACGCAGGCGTTCCTCAACGCGGCCGAACGCATGGAAAACGTGCGAGGCGCCTTCACGGCAAGGCGACCGGCAGAGTTTATGAAACGGCGCGTGGTGGTCGTGGACGACGTATTTACCACTGGAGCCACGACAAACGAGTGTGCTAGGGTGTTACGCACCGCGGGGGCCGAATCGGTGACAGTGCTGACGGTGAGCCGCGGTTGAATTGTCACAAGACCTATGGTTGAAGCAAAAAAATCAAAAATGCCCAAAGTGCTGGCCAAGCGGGTGGAAATACCGCAAGGGCTTTGGACCAAGTGCAAGTCCTGCGGCGAGGCTGTTTACACGCGGGAATTGGACCAGAACCTGCGGATTTGCCCCAAATGCGGCTTTCACTTTCCGCTGGGCGCATGGCAGCGAATCGCGTCGCTGGTGGAGCAGGGGAGTTTCCAGGAGATGGACAGCGAGATGATCTCGGTGGACCCGCTGAAGTTCACCGGCGTTTCGTCTTACATCGACAAGTTAAAGCAGAACCGCGAGGAAACCGGCCTGAAGGACGCCGTGATCACGGGGCTCGGCCTGATCGGCACGCATCGCGCCGGCTTGGCGGTAATGGACTTCCGGTTCCTTGGCGCGAGCATGGGTTCTGTGGTGGGTGAGAAGATCACGCGGACGATTGAGCAAAGCACCAAGGAGCGGATTGCGTGCGTCGTGGTCAGCGCCTCTGGCGGCGCGCGGATGTATGAAGGAATGCTTTCGTTGATGCAGATGGCCAAGACATCGGCTGCATTGACGCGTCATATGCAGGCGCGGCTGCCCTATATCAGCGTGCTGACGAACCCGACCTACGCGGGCGTGATGGCCAGCTTTGCCAGCCTGGGCGACGTCATTGTGGCTGAACCCAGCGCGATGATCGGGTTTGCCGGGCCGCGTGTGATCAAGGACACGACGCAGTCGGAATTGCCGCGAGGCTTCCAAACGGCGGAATTCCTGCTGGAGCGCGGGTTGGTTGATGTGGTGGTTCACCGCAAGCAGCTCAAGACAACCTTGGCGAAGGTCATAGATTACCTGTTGCCCGAGGCCAAGCCGGCAGTGGCGGTGTAGTGGAGCGATGCAGTGTTGGGCGGTCGTGACCGAATCAGGGCGTCACGAGGACCTTGCGAAGCGCGTCAATCCGGGCGGTGCCTTCGCTGTGCGGCGGAGGCAATGCGGGCACGAGCCAGCCACCTTCATCCAGTTCGTTCCAAGCGTAGATGAGCACCAGTTCGGTGCCGTTCTTGCCGGGATGCTTCTTAAACCACGAGACGCCGCGGCCGATATGTGCGGCGATTTCGTCGGGGGTTCCCGCTTTGTAGTAATAGCTCATGGCATCTTCCTTCTGGTGGAAGCTTTCCCATGAGACGGGGTTCATCACGCGCGTGCGGCGGTCCCAGCCGGTCATGCAGATGGGAGCGACTGGCAGGCCCGTGGCCGCGCAAGCCTCCCAGAATGTCTCTGCGCGCGCCGCCAGTTCTGAAAACGGTCCAGCTTTCGCGCTGCCGGAGACGGCATATTGGCTCCACGCGTCAGCCTGCAACTGGTTGTAGTACTTCATGCTCGATTTCGGGGAACCGACACAGAGCGCGATCCAGGGTTTTCCCAATCCGCACTTCTTCAGCTCGCCGCAGAATTTCTGCCAGCGTCCGTTGACGAGCTTGTCAATGAGCGGGCCGGTCAGGAAACCCAGGTAGAACACCGGACGGTTTCCTTCCACCTTCAGGTAATTGGGTTGTTTAACCATCCGCAAGACGTGCGCCCAAAACGCCTCTTCAGCCTCTTCGTTCGCGATGCGTCCGTATGCCGGCCACAGCGGCAGGTAGAGGCAGAACTTGAGCTTGTCGCGGTTCTTGCAGGTCAGGAACGTTTTGATCGAGTAGCTCAATGGGCAGTCCTCGGGATATGCGGTGAATGCCCAGTAGTTCAGTCCGCCGTGGACGGCATAGTCGATCTCCTTCTCGATGACCGCTGTCGAGTTCCCGTTGAACTCCTTGGCGCTTCCGTCGGCGTTCAAGGTCGTGAAGAAGGGCCACCGGTAACGCCATTTGTCTGGCGCGAGCGAGCGGCTTGTCTCTTTGCCAGGGTCTTGGCTCACCTTTCGATTGCGCGAGGCGTCAAACCCCGGATACTCGACCGACGTTGGAAGCCGTGTTGATGCGGGAAGAGTCCCATACCAGGCATCCCACCGGATGGCCCCGACCAGCGGACGACCTTTGGGCGGCGATTTCAACAACAACGTGCCGGCCTGATCGAGACGCCAGTTCTCGGCGAGCGTGCCCTCCCAGCAGTGCCACTCGCGGAACTCGCTGCAAAAGGCTCCCATGTTGAAGGAAATCTTGAGGTCGGACGCGGGAGCCAGTCCCAGTTGCGCGAAAGGAATGGCCCATTCCCCGCGCCAGCCTCTCCCGAACAACGCGCCACGAGGACCTGGGATTGAGCGGGCGGCAAAACGTGTGGCTTTGCCCAACCGTTCCGCGGCGTCCTCCGGCGCACCGGCGTCCGTGGAACTTTGGAGCGCGCCGCATGCGTAGCCGCGCACCACGAAAGTGGCGGGCTTGCCATCGGGCGTCTTGCCCGCGATGCAGATTTCCACGCCATCGTCCGTGCCCCAGACTGAATTCGTGCTGACCTTCGCAGGCCCGAACATGGTCACGTTCGCTGCGACGTAAAGGCATGTGTCGTCATAGGCGAACTTGGCAAGCACGGGCGCGCCGCCGACGCTGAAGCGGGAAGGCTCGCGATCAAGCGTCTGGAGTTTGCCGGGCCACTCGGTGGTTTTGATCTCGCCATCAATGATCGGCGCAGCCGCCACGCGTTCGGCGGCGGCGGAATGTGTTTTGCGTCCCGGAGCAGGTTCGGTCGGGACCGTGTTGCTGATGGTGAACGGCTGCTGCGCGCCGTCTTTGCCGGCCCCCCCGCGAAAGATGACGTTGTCCTTCCACACGCGAATGCCGTTCGGCTGGCTCACTTTGAGTTTGCCCGGGACGAATAGTGTGTTGCGTTCGAATGTGCATCCCACGGAACGCGCAAACGACACGGTCATGTCCCCGTCGGCTATGAACACGTTGTCGCGCACGGTCGTATTTCGCGTGATGTGGTTATGGGTCGGCATCGACACACCCTGCGCGACATTGCGCTCGATGATGCAATTGCGCGCCCCTTCATCGAGGTAGTAGGCGGACGCGCCAAAACCCTTGCCAAACTCCACGACGTCGCGCACTACGTTGCCGCGAATGATGCAAGTGTCCATGTTGCCGTAGATGGCAGCGCCGTCGTGCAACTCGCGCATCACGCGGTAGATCAGGTTCTCTTCAATCAGGTTCCCTTTGCCGCCGCCGATGATGCCGGAATACGGCGCGTCGTGAATCTCGTTCCGGTAGATGTGCAGCTTGTTGCCGCCCAGCGTCGTCGCGGCAGCGCTCGGATAATACACGCCAAGGTGGTGGATGTGGTTGTTGGCGATAAGCGTGTCGGCACCGTTGATCTTCGCGCCACACGCGCCCACATGGTGAATCTTGCAGTTGACGACGCGGCTCTCGGAGAGATTGTACGCGTTGAAGCCAACTCCGCCCACGTTGCATATCTCGAGATTCTCGAACGCGCATTGCCGGGCTTGCACGGCATGGACAGCGCCGTCGAAGGCTGTGGCACCGAAACTTGCCAGCTTCAGGGGCGCCGTCGTCGCCTGTAACGTCAGGCCCCGGAGGGTGATATTCGTCACGGGTTTCTGTGCAGTTCCGGCGAGATAGATGATTCGCTCAACGGTCGGGGCGACAATCTTGAGCTTCGATATGTCTTCACCCGGCGACGGCCAGTAAACCAGCCGGCCCGCAGTGCGGTCGAGATACCACTGGCCGGGACGTGTCATGCCCTCGCGAGTGTTGAAGATTACGTATTTTCTCCGGTTCAGCGCCCCGGGTGGCCAAGAGGGTTCTTGGGAGAGGATCAGCGCGTGCCGTTGAGTGTCGTTACTGGTGACGCCGACCAGCGATTCGGCCCACATGTGATACATGCGCACCTCGGCATTCTTCACGTCGAGCGTCGCTGGAATGTCTTTGGGGTCATAAGGCATCGTGGTCAGTTCTTCGTGCGTGGGTTTGCGTTCCCAGTGCCCCGCCACGGCTGGCAGCAACGGCAGACTCCACGTCCCGAGGTTATCGAAGGTGTTGGTCGCCGGATAGCAGGCGCGATCTGCCAGCCGTCCGTTGACAATCAGCGCACGGAAATCCCACGTCCCTTCCTTCACACCCGGCAGCTCGGCATACCAAAGACAATCGCCGTCGCGTTTCCAATCGGTCACGCGCTTGCCACCGTAGAGTGTTACCTTGCCGGCGGATTCCGCCTCGAGGGTCAGGCCATTGTCGCGGGCATTCAATTCCAGCGGCTTCGTCTGGAAGTAATCACCTGCCATCATGACGATACGATGCGATCCCCGGGCTGCTTTCCGTGCCGCATCGCGCGCCGCCTCCAGTGTGGCAAAGGGTTTCTCCTTCGTACCGGGGTTGGCGTCATCGCCTGTGGGCGCCACATAGAGTTGCACCGCGCCTGGCGTGTCAGCATGGCCATTCACACCGCCCAACAGCAGCATGGCTAAACAACCGAAAAGGAAATGTTTCATAGGAATGTATCGTTGCACTTGCGGTTTTACCTGCCCAAAACAACGCGGCGGATGGCCTTCAGATACGCGCCGTCAGGGTCGTCCTTGCACGGCACGAGCCAGCCGCCTTCGCCGATCTCGTTCCACGCGTAGATCAGCGCGAGCCGATCCTTGGTTGCCTGCGCCGGGTTCGCATCCATCCACTGCGCCATCTTCGTCAACATCCCGCCAAAGGCTTCGGGCGTGCCTTTGTCGTAATACCAGGAAACCGTCGAGCCTTTCGGTCCGAGGCCGCCGATTCCTTCCCAAGGCCGCCGGTCCCATCCCTGCGTTGCCACCGGGATAAACGGTTGTTCGGGCGTGCCATGCCAC
>JBAZIR010000344.1:0-6639 GCA_041651735.1 Verrucomicrobiia bacterium
CTGGATGGGCCGGCCGTTCTTCTACACCGCCATGTATGGCTACGCGCGCTACCACACCCTGCTCGGCACCTGCGAAGTCGGCTATGAAGAGAGCGGCGTCGCTCGGCTGCGCGGGCTGATGCGCACCGGCAACCGTGTCTGGGATGGCGAAAAGATCGCCGGTTATCCAGTGAACGTGATGAAATCGCTCGTGGGCCAATGGGTCATGGCCTCCGGCCAAAACGCCGCCGAGCGCCGCCGCAGCCGCGTTGAACTCTGGCAACGCCAGGGCACATTTACGATGGGCGTGCTCTACCCGCAGACGGATTGCCGCATAGGAATGGCCCTGGCACTCACCGCGAAAGGCGCGAAATTGCTGGAGGGTGACCCGAAGAAGTTCGTCGCGAACCTCGCCACGCTGCCCAACTGCAACGCGGCCGCAATCCGGGTATTTCTTGAAGCGGGACCGGAAACAAAGATTTACTTCGAGCCGGCCGATCGTGCACCGGAGAACCGTGCGCTTGACGCTGCGCTCGCCATCCGGCTGCGCATCCCGTATCGCAATCTCAAACTCTGTGACCTGCGTCTCAACGGCCAACTCCTCCCCGCGAGCGCCAGCGATGGCTTTCAACGGTGGTATGGCGACGGTTACACGCAGGTCCAGATCAACATTCCATTGGAGAAAGCGCGCCAGAGTGATCTGCTCATCGTGACCTGCGCCTACGCGCCCGACGTTCGCCGCGAATACGGCTGGCGGCCACCCGTGAAGATCAAAGCGAATCTGAAATAGGGAAAGCCGCCCAGCCAATCGCGACGGTCAACTCCGCCGCAGGATGCGCAATCCTTTGAGGATGTCGAGCGCGCGCGACAACGCCACGTCCCCCGGCTGTTCCACCTTCTCGTTCTCGTTGCGCGTTTCCTTCTCGGCCGGCGGCTCGCTTTTCTTCGGCTCGGCGGTCGGTTTCTTTTCCACCGGCTTGCCATTGCCCGTGTCGAGCGAGCGAACCAGCTCCGCCTCGTTGATGCGATGCTTGACCACCTTGGGTTCCAGACTGGCGCGCAAGTTCTTCTGGGCGTTCGGGCCAAGCAACAGTTTTCGTTCCGCCGCCAGGTCCATCTTCACCGGCACATCCGGTTCCAAACCGCGCGAAAACAACTTTCTGCCATCCGGCAGCACAACCTCGGCGACTGCCAACGCGAGTTTCCTGCCTCCGACCAACGGCAGTTCCACCCGTTCCACCGCCTCGCCAGCCGTGGTGTTGCCAATGGTAGCCCCGCGTTGTTGATCGTCAAACGCAGCCGCCAGAGCCTCAGCACTGCCGACGGTTTCGTGGTTCACCAACACGATCAGCGGCGTCGCAAGACAGGGTTTCTCATGCGCCGCGTTGAAGGAGCGCGGCGCGCGTTTCGCACCTTTCAGAACAAAAAGCGGCGTGCCTTTCGCGAGAAACCGGCCCGCAACATCGGCGGCGTCGGCGAAGTCGTTGCCGGCCACGAACCGAAGGTCCAGAATGATGCCATTCAACTTCTCGCACGGCATCGGGCTGAGCGCAGCATCGAGCGCCTTTGCAGCGCCATGATCGAGTTTGCCGAGCCGCACATAGAAAATCTCATCACCGAGCATCTCCGTCTTCGCAATATCCGGAGTGCCATTTTTCGCGGCGGCGGCTTTCGGGTCGATCATCTTCACGCCGAGTCCCAAGTGATTGAGAACGCCGCGCGTGGCCGCTTCGTTCAGCTTGCTGTCGCTCAGTGCTGAGGGGTCGAGGTAGAGGCCCTGCAACGCGGCCTTCACCGCCTGTAAATTGGCCAAGTCCAGAGGTTCGGTCTTCGCTGGCGCGACCGGCTTTGCAGCGCCGTCGGACGCCAACACAGCAATCGCACTCAGTGTAATAACCAGCAATGTCGAAATCAGTTTCATGTTACGTCCCATTCCGCAGCTTCAAGCCGTCGTCTCCACCCAACCGGGTGTGGACGCCAGCACTTTCAGCGCGCGCGCCCCAATGTCCTTGCGGTAATGCGCGCCGTCAAATCGGATGCGCGCCACCGCCTCGTAGGCACGCTCGCGGGCGGCCTTCAGGTCGCTGCCAAGCGCCGTAACGCCGAGCACACGCCCTCCGCTGGTCACGATGTCGCCGCCACTGCGTTTGGTGCCGGCGTGAAATACCTGCACGCCCTCCAGCTTCGCTGCGTCCTCCAGGCCGTGGATCGGCTTGCCCTTCGCATAATCGCCCGGATAGCCGCCCGACGCCATCACGACGCATACGGCGGCATCACGCTTGAACTGCAACGTCGCACCCGCCAGCCGCCGGTCCACCACCGCCTCCAGTGCATCAAGCAAATCGCTGTCGAGGCGCATCATCAATACCTGCGTCTCCGGGTCGCCGAAACGCGCATTGAACTCCAACACCTTCGGTCCGTCCGGCGTCAGCATCAATCCCGGATAGAGCAAACCGCGATATTCGATTCCCTCCGCCGCACAGCCACGCAGGAACGGTTTCAAAACCTGCTCTTCGGCAGCTTTCATGATCGCCGCCGAAACCTGCGGCACGGGCGAGATCGTGCCCATGCCACCCGTGTTTGGGCCCGTGTCGTTGTCGCCGACGCGCTTGTTGTCCTGCGACGACGGAAACAGCCGGTAGCTCTTGCCGTCGAGCAGCGCGTGGATGCTCGCCTCCTCACCCTGCATGAACTCCTCGACGATCACCCGCTCGCCTGCCGCGCCGAAAACCTTCTTCTCCATCATCTGCGTGATGGCCGCCGCACTCTCCGCCGGCGACCGGCAAATGATGACACCCTTCCCCAACGCAAGCCCGTCCGCCTTCACGACACATGCGCTGAGCGAAGCGGCAAACGCCTTCGCCTCCACGCTGCTGGAAAAGCTCCCAAACCGTGCCGTCGGGATACCGTGACGCTGCATGAACTGCTTCGAGAAAATTTTTGATGCCTCGAATCGCGCTGCCGACGCGCTCGGGCCAAACGCACGCAGGCCGTTCTTTTCAAAGAGGTCCACCACGCCCATCGCCAGCGGATTGTCCGGTCCCACCACCGTCAGATCCGCCTTGATCTCTCTGGCCAGCGCCAATAGCGCCGGCAAATCCTCTGCGCCAACCGGCCGGCATTCCGCCACCTGCGCAATGCCGGCATTGCCGGGCGCGGCGTAAATTTTCTTCACGCGCGGCGATTGCCCCAGCTTCCACGCCAGCGCATGCTCGCGACCACCACCTCCGATGACCAGCAGTTTCATGAGTGGCGCAGGATGCCAGAGCACGCCGAGGGTGTCAACGAAGCGACCAACCCAGTTACGCTGCGAAAGTGTGAACGGTTTGCAGAACGCACTGCCTCGCCCGATGCTAACCGAGTCTTGCTCGGCAAGCCTCGCCACCGTGTGTTAGAAGTAACCGAATGATTGCACCTGCAAATTTTGTTCCGAACGGCGCACTGGCCGCGAAGATGCGCGACTACTTCGGCCCCGGCGGCGCTCTGTCAACGTCTGGCGGAGCCGGCCAGGCGTTTGAGTTCCGTCCGCAGCAGCTCCGCATGGCTGAGGCTGTTGCCAACGCGCTGGTCAACCGCCGCCATCTCGCGGTCGAGGCTGGCACCGGCGTCGGCAAAAGCTTTGCCTACCTCGCGCCCGCCATCCTGCACGCCGTCGAGAACAAGCGCCGCGCTGTCATCTCAACCTACACGATCAACCTTCAAGAGCAGATCATCGGGAAGGATATTCCAGCACTGGCAAAGATTCTGCCCGTCCAGTTTACCGCCACGCTGGTCAAGGGCCGTGCCAACTATCTCTGTCCCTGCCGGCTGAAGAAGGCACTTCGTTCCGCCGATGGCCTGTTCCTCTCCACCGAACAGGCGGAGTTGCACCGCATCGCCAAGTGGGCCGCGACGACGCAGGATGGCAGCCGGTCCGATTTCGACGTCGAGCCGGACCCGAACGTCTGGGCGCAAGTCTGCTCGGAACGCGGTCTCTGCTCGACACAGAAGTGCGAGAAGGACAGCAAGTGTTTCTATCAGGAAGCGCGCCGCCGTATGCGCACCGCCGACGTGCTCGTCGTCAATCACCACCTCTTCTTCTCGGAAATTGCGCTTCGCGCCGAGAGCGAGGAGAGCGAGGGCGTGTTACTGCCGGAGTTTGAGTTCGTGATCCTCGACGAAGCGCACACCGTCGAGTCGGTCGCCGCCGACCACATCGGCATCGGCCTCTCCGAGGCCGGCCTGCGCTGGCTCCTGCACCGGCTCTGGAATCCGAAGACAGAAAAAGGGTTGCTCTCACTTTTCAAGAATGCGGGCGAAGCCGTCCGCGCCGTGGACAACGTGCTCCACCGCAGTGACGAGTTCTTCCGCGCGGTGGACGACGCGGCGAAATGGAAACCCAACGCGAGCACCGTCCGCGTCCGCCAGACGGACATGGTGCCCAACACGCTCGACACGCCTCTTGCCACGTTGCGCGACCGGCTCGTGGACATCGGCAAATCGCTCGCAGACGATGACGAGGATCGCGACGAACTGCGCGAGATGGTCCGGCGCGTCAACGAAACGCGGAAACAGTTGGGCGCATTTCTCGGCCAGGCGTCGCCGGAACATGTCTATTGGGTCGAGCGGACAGGCCGCCGCCAGCCGCAGGTGGAACTGCGGGCCGCGCCCGTGGATGTCAGCGAAGACCTGCGCGAACTGCTCTTCGCATCGTTCCCATCGGTCGTTATGACCAGCGCAACGCTCGCCGTTCAGAACCGGCTCGATTACTTCCTCAAACGTGTTGGCGCGGGCGAAACGGAGGCGATCGCCGTCGGCTCGCCATTCGACTACGAGCAGCAGATGAATCTCTACGTGCCGAAGGAGATGCCCGACCCGAACTCGCCCGACTACCGCGAAGCCGTCGGCAAGTGGGTACGGCATTTCGTGAAAATGACGCACGGCAAGGCGTTCGTGCTCTTCACCAGCTACAAGCTGTTGCGCGACGTGGCAGAGGATTTGGAAATGTTCTTCACCTCGTCCGGTTTCCAATGCCTTGTCCAAGGCAGCGGCATGCCACGTTCGACAATGCTGAAGAAGTTCAAGGAAGACGTGGACTCGGTCCTGTTTGGCACCGACAGCTTTTGGCAGGGCGTCGACGTGCCCGGGGAGGCGCTTTCCAACGTCATCATCACCCGTCTGCCGTTCGCCGTGCCGGACCATCCGCTCACCGAAGCGCGGCTCGAAGCCATTGAAGCCCGCGGCGGCAACGCCTTCATGGAATATTCACTGCCTGAAGCGGTCCTGAAACTGCGTCAAGGCGTCGGCCGTCTCATCCGCAGTAAGACCGACACCGGCATCGTCGCCATCCTGGACAACCGCGTCCTGACCAAGCGCTACGGCCGCGCGTTCATCGAAAGCCTCCCGCAGTGTCCGGTGGAAATTGTGTGACCCCGAAGGCGGCGCGAACCTATTTCCCTGCCGCCTTTGCCGAACCTATGTTTCCCGCTTCGTCGTGTGCGCGAATCAACGCGGACTTCGTGCCGGCCAGGCGCACCGTGAAGTCTTGCGAACGGGCGCCAACCTGTGCGTGAGGTGGCTGGACCGGGAACCAGTCGCGACCGTCGCTGGAAACCTCCACCAGCGCTACCGGCGTCAGCGCGTCGGTGACTGTAAACTTCACAGCAAGGACCCCGCCCTTGCCGGCGTCAGTGTGATGCACCACGATAACCGGCGGCGTGTTGTCCACGGCGAATGAGGCGCTCTCAATACTCGTGGTCAGGCCTTTGCCGGGTGGATTCCCCATCGCGTCAGTGGCAACCACTTTCATACGGTAGTAACCGTCGGGAAATGACCGGGTGTCGAACGTGAAGAAGAAATCGCCCGTCTTTTCCGCCAACCGCTTCCACACGGTTTCACCCTCGGCGCGGAGGTAAACGTCGAACGTCATGGAGTCCAGGTTGGAATCGCCAGCCGTCCACATCGCCGTGCGCAAACCCGGCTGATTCACAATCTGCACCCGTTGCTTGCGTGCCGCGTCCATCGGATCGCGGCGCGCGCTGGATGACACCATCATGTCGAGGGTGCTCATCATCGGTGGATCCATTTGCGCGATTTTCTGCAAACCGGATCCGGCGTCATGAACCGTCAGCTTGCCAAACACCGGCCGCACGTTGCGCGCCGTGTAGAACACTGTCACGCGGTCCAGCACCGCCGCACGCGCGGCATCCTGGCCGGCGAGTTTCACGCGCAGTTGCAGGTAGCGCGCCGCCGGACTCTTCAACTCAAAGTCCTCGCCGTGCCGCGGCGCATCGCTCCACTCGCTCCATGTTTTCTCCGGCTTCTCTGTGTTGCCACTGCGGCTGCTGACGGACACCCGCGCGCCAGCGGGAATGCTGCCTTTGACGACTGCAAGCCCCCATGTCGAAAACACTCGTGCGTCCAGCGATTCGCTCTCCCACACGCCTTCGGTGGCGCGATGGGGCGCGATGCTCCAGACCGCGCCGAGATTGCTGGTCACAGCCACCCACGCGCCCTGCCCCGCCGGCAATAGTGATGTCACCTGTTGGCCTTCGAGTCTGGCGAGCGTGGCGACCTCGAAACGATTCCGCACCGCGTAGATAAGGCCCTTGTCGCCCGTGCCAACCAACGCCGTGCCGTCAGCCGCCACCGCCAGCGAGAACGCGGTGATGTCCCGGCCCG
>JBAZIR010000345.1:0-6624 GCA_041651735.1 Verrucomicrobiia bacterium
TTCGAGCGGCGCGACGTTCATGGCCATGATGTTGTAACCGGCGTCGACATACATGATTTCGCCTGTGATACCACTGGACATTTCCGAAGCGAGGAAAGTGGCGGTGTCACCCAGTTCGCGCAGTTCGATGTTTCGTTTCAACGGCGCGGCTTCGGGGTAGATGCGCATCATCTTCGTGAAGCCGCTGATGCCGCGCGCGGCCAGGGTGTTGACGGGACCGGCGCTGATGGCATTGACCCGGATGTTCTTTCGTCCGAGATCGAAGGCCAGGTAGCGGACGGAGGCTTCGAGCGACGCCTTGGCTACGCCCATGACGTTGTAGTGCGGCACCACTTTCTCACTGCCGTAGAAACTGAGCGCCATGATGCTGCCGCCTTCGATCATCAGCGGCACAGCGGCGCGGGTCAGGGCGACGAGGGAGTAAGCGCTGACATCGTGCGCAACGCGGAACGCTTCACGGGAGGTGTTGAGGAATTCATTTTCCAACGCTTCTTTTGGCGCAAACGCCAGCGAATGGAGCACGAGGTGAAGCTTTCCGAAATCACGCTGGACGTTGGCAAAGACGGCTGCGATGTCTTCATCGCGGGTCACGTCGCACGGGTAGAGCGGCGTGTCTTTGCCGAAAGAGGCCACCAGTTCCTCGACGTTGTCCTTGATTCTTTCGCCTTGGTAGGTGAAGGCGAGCCTGGCGCCGGCGTTGTGCCACGCTTGGGCGATGGCCCACGCAATGGAACGGTTGCTGGCAACGCCGAAGACGATGGCGAGTTTTCCTTCGAGTAATCTGGGTGTCATACGGTAACTTCGGTTCCTGTGAATTCGTTATAACGACGCCGCAATCCGAGTGCAAGCCAGTCAGTTTACGCCAAGTGTTTCAGAAGTGCAAAAGGCCCGGCGGTCACGAGGACCGACGGGCCTTCTGAAATTGGTTGCGGGGCCTGGATTTGAACCAGGGACCTTCAGGTTATGAGCCTGACGAGCTACCAGGCTGCTCTACCCCGCGATCCAAAACTACCTGCGCACTGTAGCCACCCACTGAGACCCGGTCAAGGGTTTCTCTGCTGCGGCGCGGAATTTCCCTGTTCGAAGCGGAAAACCGTCTCACCGGGCTTGACCAGCTTCAGTTTCTCACGTGCGACACGCTCCACTTCCCGCGGATCGTTGGTTAACGCCTGCTGGCGTGCCAACTGCCGATTGTATTCGGCCTCCTGTTCACGCAGTTGTTCGTCGAGTTTGTACTTTTCCGCTCGAAGATTCTGCGCTTCCCGCAGCCTTGGGATATACGTCACCAAGAAGGCTGTCAGCGCCAGAATGAACAGTGCCAGCCAGATTACGCCGCGGGTGGATGTTCGCACGGATTGGCTCATCGTTTAACGAAGCCGCAGCTTGCCGCCAAATACGGCGTTGGCGCCCAGTTCCTGCTCGATGCGCAGGAGCTGGTTGTATTTCGCCACGCGGTCGGTGCGGCACATGCTGCCGGTCTTGATCTGGCCTGCGTTGGTGGCGACAGCGATATCGGCAATCGTCGCGTCCTCGGTTTCACCGCTGCGATGGCTGATGACGGCGGTGTAACGCGCCTCTTTGGCCATCTCGATGGCGTCGAACGTCTCCGTCAGCGAGCCAATCTGATTCACCTTGACGAGAATCGAGTTGGCAACGCCTTCGGTGATGCCGCGCTTCAGGAACTTGACGTTGGTGACGAACAGGTCGTCGCCCACGAGCTGGACCTTGCTGCCGAGCTTGTCGGTCAACAGCTTCCAGCCGTCCCAGTCGTTTTCGCTCAAGCCGTCCTCGATGGAGATGATCGGCCAGCGCTTGCACCAGTCGGCCCAGAACTCCACCATCTGCGCGCTCGTGCGCTCGCTCTTGTCAGACTTCTTGAAGACGTAGCGCTTCTTGTCCTTGTCGTAGAACTCGCTTGCAGCCGGATCGAGCGCGATGAAGATGTCCTTGCCGAACTTGTAGCCGGCGGCCTTGACAGCCTCCGCGATGACCTCCAGCGCGTGCTCGTTGCTCTTCAGTCCCGGCGCGAAACCGCCCTCGTCTCCCACGGCGGTGGAGAGGCCGGCCTTCTTGAGCACGCCCTTCAAGGCGTGGAATGTCTCCGCGCCCATCCGCAGCGCCTCTTTGAACGTCGGCGCGCCCGCGGGCATGATCATGAACTCCTGGACATCCACCGGCGCGTCTGAATGCGCGCCACCATTGAGGATGTTCATCATCGGCACCGGCAACACATGCGCGTTGGTGCCGCCGAGGTAACGGTAAAGTGGCTGGCGCTTCACGATGGCCGCGGCTTTGGCGGCGGCCATGGAGACCGCGAGAATGGCGTTGGCGCCGAGTTTCGATTTGGTCTCGGTTCCGTCGAGCGCGAGCATGGCTTTGTCGAGGCCGACTTGGTCGGCGACGCAACGGCCTTTGAGCACAGGGGCGATCTTGTCCTGGATGTTGGCGACGGCTTTCAGCACGCCCTTGCCGAGATAGCGTTTCTTGTCGCCATCACGCAGTTCAAGCGCCTCGTTTTCGCCGGTCGAGGCGCCGCTGGGAACGGCCGCGCGGCCAAGCGTGCCGCACTCCAGTATCACGTCGGCTTCGACGGTGGGGTTGCCACGGGAATCAATAATCTCTCTCGCAATAATCGATGCAATTTTAGTCATGGTTATCCTTTCAGGAAATCGGGCCCATTCTAGGGTGGGGCGGGGTGCTGTCAAGCATCCCATCGTTGCCGACGCAAAATCATCCATTGCGCGCCTGTGCCGCTTGGCTAATATAGAGCGCGTGGAAAAAGATATCATATTGCCGCAATGGATCGTTGTGCGCCTCGGCAACGACTTGAATTGGTGGGTTGAGAAAGCCAGCGAAGATATTTACTGGCCCTCCGGGGGATTGAGCGTGCTTGATCCGGGCCAGTTTCGCGATATCGCGGAGCGGCTGGAGGTGTATCGCGACGTGGGCTTCCAGCGCGCCACGTTGAAGAAGGCGTTCGTGTTGTTCACTCCCGAGGTCGAGATGGCGGAAGGCCGGTTGCGATTGAAGATCGCGCTGCAACCCGGCGAGGACGGCGGTGAGAAGCTGTTTGCGCTGCCGTTGTTTAAGGATGAGGAACAAAGTGCCTTCCGCGACCTCGTGGACAATCTTATCGAGATGCGGGTGAAACTCCTGAACAAGACACATCATTACGTCCATGCCGTGGATGAGATGGATCTGGAGGAGGAGCTGTTGGCGAAACTCAACGACCGCTATTTCAACGGCGGCAACCTGCATTGCTACGACGAGATCAACGAAATCCTTTCGTGGTCGCCTGCAGAATGGGACGGCAGCGAGGAAACTGACGCCGGGGAGCGAAATCGCCCAGAGGAGGTCGAGGAAGAGGATCAGAGCTAGCGGGCAACGATGACTTCGATACGCTGCTTTTGCAGCATGGCTATCTGGTCGCGTGGGGTGTCCTTGTCAGTGATGACGGTGTGAATCTTGTCCAAGGGTGCGGCGAAGGAGAGGGCGCGGCGGCCAAACTTGGTGTGATCCAGACACAGGACGACCCGGCTGGCGGCGGTCATCATCTTTTGTTGCACGGCCACGATCAGGTTATTGGAGTTGGTAATGCCTTCGGTCGTGAGGCCGCCGGCGCTCATGATGGCAACGTCGGCGTGGAGCTTTGAGAGGGTTTCTTCGGCCAGAGGTCCGAGCAACACACCGATGCGAGGGAAAATGAACCCGCCGCACATGATGGTTTCCACCATGCTGGAGTTGCTGAACAGGTTGGCAACGGGCAGGGAGTTGGTGATGATCTGGATGCGTTTGTTGCCGAGGTGCTTGGCAACGTGGTAGGTGGTGGTGCCGCCGTCAATGAGCACCGACATGCCGTTTTCCACCAACGCCGCGGCCGCACGACCGATCATGTCCTTTTCCTCGGCCTGGCGGGTGTCGCGGACGACGAAATTCAACTCGTCGGTCTTGTGTTCCACGGCCATGGCGCCGCCGTGGGTGCGGGTGAGGATACCCTTGGCGGCAAGTTGATCGAGGTCGCGCCGAATGGTGGATTCTGACGCCTGCAGGTCACGGGTAAGTGTGGAGAGGTCGAGGAATTCGTGTTGGCCGAGCAGTTCTGCAATACGGCGGAATCGTTCGGGCGCTTTCACACCGTAAATCTGGCACTTGTCGAAAATATTTGCAAGAAGTTGTTGACAGATTATGGAAAAATCGTTATTTATCATGCTCGGTTTTGGAAGATATTGATTGAATCTGGAATCGTTATGAGTACATCTCAGATCCAGCGGTCAACGGTGGAACAGATCGTGCGTGAGGCGGTTTACGCGCGATTTCGGCCCATGTCGCCGGCGGGCAAAACACCGCCGAATCCGCTCGTCGTCAACGTTAGCGCGCGGCATTGCCACCTGACGCAGGAGGCGGTGGAGGCGTTATTCGGCCCGGGGCAGCAGCTCAAGCCGATGAAGATGCTTTATCAAGCGGGTCAGTATGCCGCCGAGCAGATGGTGACGCTGATTGGTCCCCGGAGCCGCATCATTTCCAACCTGCGCATTCTCGGGCCGTGTCGTACGTTGAACCAGATAGAGTTGGCGTTCACGGATTCCATCATGCTCGGTTTTGACGTTCCGGTGCGAATGAGCGGCAATATCAAGGGCACGCCGGGATGCATGTTGATGGGGCCGAAGGGATTTTTTGAGATAGAGGAAGGCGTGATCCGGGCGTTGCGGCACGTGCACATGAACCTGGAAGACGCGGCGTTTTACGGCGTCAAGCAGGGTGACAAGATGAAATTGCGTGTCGGTGGCGAATGCGGCGCGGTTTTCGAAGACTTGGTGGTCCGCGTGGACAAGTCGTTCAAGCTCGAGGTGCACATCGACACCGACGAAGGGAACGCCTGCGGCCTGCGGCCGGACAGCAAAGTAGAGTTGTTGAAGTAAGGACGGCCCTGTTGGCCGCCCGGAAAAACGATAGGAGAAAAATGAACGAAGGTATTGGCATCATAGAAACGAAAGGTTACGTCGGCGCGGTCGAGGCCAGCGACGCGGCGGTGAAGGCCGCCAATGTCACGCTGATCAAGACCGTGCAGATCGGCGGCGGCTTCGTCACCGTCCTGCTCAAGGGCGATGTCGGCAGCGTGAAGGCCGCTGTGGACGCGGGTTCAGCGGCGGCGGGCAAGGTTGGCGAATTGGTCGCCAGCCACGTCATCCCGCGCCCCAGCCCGGAACTGTTGAAGGCATTCATTGGTTAAGGAGAAACGCATATGGCACTGCAAGCAATTGGCATGATCGAAACGAAGGGCCTCACGGCGTTGCTCGAAGGAAGCGACGCGGCGCTGAAGGCCGCCAGTGTCCAACTCACCGGCTGGGAAAAGGTCGGTTCGGGTTTGGTCGCGGCATTTTTCAAGGGCGACGTGGCAGCGGTGAAGGCCGCTGTGGACGCCGGCGCGGCTGCGGCAGCCCAGGTGGGCGAGGTCGTCAGCGTGCACGTCATTCCGCGCCCGCACGAAGAGTTGCCCGGTCTCGGCAAGTGGATCGGCGCGTAAACGCGGCGTTTTGCGCTGCGGATAACGTGTAACGAATCGTGGTTCACCGTGAAGATCCTTATCGCCAATATAGGCTCGACCTCCTTCAAGTATCGTCTGCTCGACATGACGACGGAGGCGACGCTGGCCAAGGGCGGCTTCGAGCGCGTTTCCGACTACGGCGACGCGATCGAGAAGTCGCTTGCCGAAATGAAGGCCAGCGGCGCGCTGCCGCGCTTGGAGGAACTGGCGGCGGTCGGTTTCAAGACCGTGCTGGCGAAGAATGTCCTCGGTTGCGCGGAACTGACGGAGGACGTGCTGAAGGCGATGGAGGAAATGAACGAGGTGGCGCCATCGCACAACCCGCCCTACATCGCCGGCATCCGGAAGTTTCGCGAGAAGTTGCCGCGCACGCCGATGGTGGGTTTGTTCGAGACGGCGTGGTGGATGAATGCACCGGAGGCGGCAAAGCGGTATGCCGTGCCGGAGCAATGGGCCGAGTGGGGCGTGCGGCGTTACGGGTTCCACGGCGCGAGCCATCGTTACATCGCCGAGCGCGTTGCGAAACTGCTCGGTGGCAGCAACCTCCGCGTGATCTCGTGTCACCTCGGCGGCAGCAACAGCATCGGTGCGACGCTTGGCGATCGCGGCATGGGCAATTCGCTCGGGATGAGCCCGCAGTCCGGCCTGCCGCACAACAACCGCGTGGGCGATCTGGACTCGTTTGCGATTCCGTTCCTGATGAAGACGCATGGTCTGACGATTGACCAGATCGTGCGTTCGATGAACAAGGAAGGCGGTTTGCTGGGCATCAGCGGGGTGTCTAACGACGTTCGTGACATCGTGGCAGCCGCCGAGCAAGGCAACGAGCGGGCGAAGCTGGCCATGGAGGTGTTTGCGCACGAGATCCGGCATTGGATCGGAGCTTATCTCGTCCAACTCAACGGCGCGGACGCGATCGTGTTCACAGCCGGCATTGGCGAGAACAATGCGCAGTTGCGTGAAATGGTTTGTGCCAACCTCGATTGGTTCGGCATCCGGCTGGATGGGGCGAAGAACACGGCTTATCAGCGAGGGCAGGAATTGGTCATCAGCGCGGCCGATTCGCGCACGAAGATCAT
>JBAZIR010000346.1:0-6594 GCA_041651735.1 Verrucomicrobiia bacterium
ACATCGCGCGTGGCACACACCTGCCGATTGCCACCGGCGAACGCATTTTCACCAAGTGGGGATTCCGCGAGATTCTGGAAAAGCGCGCAGCCAGTATCCTTCAGCCGGATCTCTGCCACGCGGGCGGCATCACCGAATGCCGGCTCATCGCTGGCATGGCCGAGGCATATTACGTGCCCATCGCGCCGCACAACCCGCTTGGCCCGATCTCGCTTGCCGCCGGCCTGCAATTGGCCGCTTCGATTCCGAATTTCCTCTGTCAAGAGCAGGTGTCGCTCGGCGAGGGCTATATCAAGACTCCATTCCGTATTGAGAAGGGCTACATCGCTGTGCCGACCGGACCGGGCTTGGGTATTGAGCTGGACGAGAACGCACTGGCTGCCAAGATTGATCACAACTGGCGCGACCCGGAAACCTACGATTCCGACGACGGCTCTGTGGTGGATTGGTGAAATCAGGAACCGACAAGGCTGGGTGTTGGCATCACTCCAACGATAAGCCAGGACAGTTCTGTAGTTCCAGTTGGCGATAGAGAAACATGTGAAAGGAATCAGCGCGTATGAGAATCCGTTCCACCTTCGGTGTCTTTCTGCTGGTGTGCTGTCTTACGGTTTGTGCGCAGGGAGAAAGCAAGGTGACGCCTGTCACTTTGACGGTTCTTTACGACAACCAGGGGGCTCACGAATCGCTCACGAAGGATTGGGGCTTCTCTTGTCTGATCCGGGGGCTTGAAAAAGTCATTCTTTTCGATACGGGAGCGAAGGGGCCGATTCTTGTCGAGAACGCGCGGCGTCTCGGCGTCAACCTTTCCGAAGTGGATATCGTGGTTCTATCACATGCACATGGTGACCACACCGGCGGCCTTGGCGCACTGTTGGAACAGGTTCCCAAGGCGGTCGTCTATTTGCCACCCGATCCTTCTCCCATCGTGAGGCGTCAGACGGCGGCTCGAACGGCGCAGGTCTTTCCAGCCATGCAACAGAACCGCGAGCTTTGTCCGGGCGCGATCCTCACTGGTGTGTTGGGAGAAAAAATCAAGGAGCACGCGCTGGCGGTGCGCTCTCCGCGGGGGTGGGTCGTCCTTACGGGGTGCGCCCATCCTGGAATTGAACGAATCGTGGAAAAAGTTGCGGATTCGATTGGCGGGCGCATTCATCTGATTGCTGGCGGCTTCCATCTGCTCGATAAAACTCCTGCTGAGGTTGAGGCTGTTGCTGCCCGATTGAAGGAACTCAAAGTTCAGAAAGCCGCCGCCTCCCATTGCACGGGGGCGTCAGCCGTAAATATCTTGAAGGCGAAATTCGGAGCGGATTTCGTTCCTCTGGGCCTGGGTGTAACCCTGGTTATTGACTGAACCGTTTGTGCCGTCTTTCGCCGGACGATTGGACGCCGTCGCGTTGGGGTATCTGCGATAAGGCCGATCCAAAGGTTCCTGCAAATCCTCCATTTGTGCTCTATCGCACGGTCAGCGCTGAGACGGGGATGATCGAGAGGGCGCAGTCTTCCTTGCCGTGGGTGTAGATGACATAGAGCTTGCCCTTGTGCTCGACGGCGGCGGGATACGACCATTCGGTGTTGCCGCCAATGTGCGTCTTCTTGCCGCTCGGTGAACCCAGCAACCGACGCACGGGCGTCTGTTGGTGACGGATTTTCCAAACGCGGCAGAATGTGTCGCCGCCGGGCGCGGTTACGGCGATGCTCAGCAGGCAACGGCCTTGTTCGAGGTTACAGGTGATGAGGTATTGCTGGCCTGTGCTGAGCCGACCGCAGAGGGGCTTGCTTTGGGCGAGCGGGAAGTTGCTCAACGAGAGCGGCGTCCACGTGCGACCGCAGTCCTTGCTGACGGAGGCGGGGGCGGTCTTCATGTCGCGGGGCCGGCAGATAGCGATGAGTGTCTGGCCGCGCTCGAACAACGTCGTTTCGGGGAACAGTAGTTTCATCGTGTCTGGCCGCGGAATCTTCACGGTTTCCCATTGTGTGAAGTCGTCGCCGCGGCTGATGGCGACGGCGGCCTCGGTCCAGCCAAGCTCGCCGCCGATGATCCAGTTGCCGTCGCGCATTTTTCGCGGCGGCGTGAACGGGATAAAACCGGGGATGTGCGCTTGCATCGGTTGCCACGTCTGCTTCGCTTCGTCGAAGTTGAAGATTTCCGCGCGTGGCACTTCCTTTTCCCAACGCGTGAAGAAGCCCCACAGCTTGCTTTGGTGCGAGATGATGACGGGATGGTTCCACGACTCGCCGCCCAGAGATGGAGGAGCGATCCAAGTTGTCGCGGGACTCCACGTCAGGCCGCCGTCCGTGGAACGGCGGCCGCGCAGCAGTTCGTCCTTCTCGTTGGCCTCGAACAGCCGGTGGTTGGCCCAGCCGGCGTGGAGAACGCCGTTGTGCCACGCGATGGCCGGCTCGTGCAGGTAGTGGTAGCCGCCGCGTTGGGCGCGCTCGACCTGCACGTGCGTCACCACGTCGAGATCGCGCATTTCCTCGTAGGGAGGGAAGGGGGCCTTCGCATCCCACAACTGCAAGGCATCCGGGTCGGTGGCGAGTTCGACGGAGGAGAGCCGGCTTAGTTTCGCGTCCTTGCCTGCGAGCACCAGCACGCCCCATTTGCCAAGCGCGAGCGTCTCGTCCTGCTTCATTTCCTTTTGGAAAACGGAGCAGACGTTCTGCTCGCCGTCGAAGAGCATGAACTCGGGGACCTTCGCCTTCTTGAAGCCATGTTTCAGCAGCCACACCGCGAGACTGTCGCGTTGGCGGCCAGCGGGGGGTGTCAGCACATAGACAGCACCGGGTTTGCGGCAAATGGCTTTGCCTCCGGTGATACTAAAGCGAACGAAGTGCTTGCCGCGCAATGCTGCCGGCACTTCATTTGCCGGATAGGTGCGGTCGAGGAAAAGTTTCACGCCGGGAACGAGCGTGTCAGCCTGACCTTCGTTGAACTCGATCTCGGACCCGGGGCCTTCGAGCAACGGCACACCGTCGGCATTGGCGGACTTCTTTCCGCGCGACTCCAACGTCGGGTTGACACCGTTGGCTTTGTTGACTCGGACGCGCAACCGGCTCTTGGCCGACACGGTTTTGCCGGCGAGTACGTCGTCTTCGGCGAACGTGGCCATGAGAATCTCTTTGTCACGCTGGCGCTCGAAATCGTAGATGACGTAGATGAAACCGTCGGCCGCCTGCACGCCGTCGGGATAGGAAACATTGCGGCGTTCGTCGAGCAACAGGCCGCCTTTCCAAGTGCGGCCGTCGTCATCGGAGAGATACGCAGTCAGGTGCGAGCGGACTCTGGCTTCTTTGGGCGGATTGTGTCGAACCAGCAACAACCGGCCGCTGGCGAGCCGGCGGATGAAGAAACGCGTGGCCGGATGTGGAATTGAAGCCGGGGCGACGTCAGTCCAGGTCTTGCCGCCGTCTTTCGATGTGCTTTCGCCGATGCCGTATCGGGTGCGCACCAGCATCCAAAGCGAATTGTCTTTGCGCTGAACGAGCATGTGTTCATCGCAGTTGCGATCTTTCGGGTTCGGAACGTTCGCTGAACCGATCTGCGCGAACGTGGCGCCCCGGTCGGAACTGGCGATGACCCGCGCGCTGCCGTTGGTGCCCCACACTGCCGTCGGCAAAAGCCAGCGACCGTCAGCGGCCACCGTCGGCTTGTTCATCAGGATGCCCTCGAAAACGCGGCGCGGCGCGGACCACTTCGCCGCAGCGTTGCCCGAGTCAGTCGTTGTGATGGCAATACAGTCGGCCGGTCTGTTGTCGGGTCGCTGCGCCCAGAAGAGCCAGAGTCTGCCGTCGGGATCGTGCCAGAGGCAGGGATCGAACGCGCGCACCGGGCCGTCGCGGTCGGGGTCGAAGATGAGCGCCCGCTGCCATGTTTTGCCGTCGTCGCCGCTGGTCGTGAGGATGATGTAGTTATGCCTGTCCTCGGTAACGCCGCCGCCATACCAAGTGGCCCAGAGCCGTCCGTTGGGTGCGCGCTCGATCGCCGGGATGCCCTGGAACATCCGCGCCCCGTCGGCGTATTCGGGACCGGGCTTGAGGTTAAGTGGCGGCAGCGGTGTATCGGCGTGAGCGATGACAGCGCACAACGAAAAGATAATGGCGAGATTCTTCATGCTGGGCAGCAGTGTAATCACCAAAGGAATGATTGCAACGGCATAGCCGTTTCGCGCAAAATAATCCCCACGCTTCGCGTGACGTATTGTGATGGATGACCACGCGGAGCAAGACGATCAAACTCTGAGCAGCTCCGACCCAGCGAAAGGTATTCGACATGACAGCTTCCATCAGCAGACGCCAGTTCATGACCACTTGTGCTGCCGCTGCGGCGCTTGGCGACAACCCCGTCTTCGGCGCAGAGAACAAGAACACGCCTCGTGCATCCACCAGCGGCAGGCAAAACTCGTTTTCTGTCAGCCTGAACTGTTTCACTTGGGGGCGATTCGATCTTGCCCAATGCATCGATCAGATCAAGAAGACACCGATCCGACAGCTTGAGGTGCCCGTCGAACAGGCCCGGCCGAAGTCGCTGGTGCCGGAACTGATGGTCGACGCCCCACTGGGAGGCGACTGGCGGTATAGCTTTCCAGACCTTCAGTCACTGATCGCCCGCGATGGTTTCAGCGTGGAGAGTGTGGACCTGTTTGGCTATACGGGTTATCCCGGAGCTGAGAACATCATCAAGCGGCGCATTGATTTCGCGCAACGGCTTGGCGCGCGAACGCTGGTGATGGGTTGCCATCACAAGGCGCTGTCTCATGCGGCAGGCGCTTCAACCGCTTCCGCAACGAAGGCCGAAAACGACGCGCGCGATTTCATCTACTCCATGCTGCGCGACGTGGCTGCGTATGGCGCCCGGAAAAATGTTCGCATTGCGCTCGAAATCCACGGCGGCATCATGGCCAATGCAGCGGAGGCGCTGCGGACAATGAAGGAAGTCGGTCACTCGAATTTGGGGATCAATTTCGACACGGCCAACATCCTCTTCTACAACGAAGCGTTCAACGCCGACGATGCAGCCCGCGAACTTCGGGTTTTGGCCAGGCACGTCTTCCACGTGCATCTTAAAGACATCATTCGCGGCAAGACCAAAGCGACGCACACGTTGCCACGGCTGGGCCGGGGCGAGGTTGATTTCAGGCGGGTTTTCAACATCCTGCATGAGGCGGGCTTTTTTGGCCCGTTCAGTTTCGAGGTTGAAACATTCCACGGAGTCACCAAGTCCGACGACATTGGCGACTACCTGAACGACCTGCTCGCTTCGATTGACTATATACGGTCATTGGGCGAGTTGAGTTGAGTGAAACAAAGGTCGTCGAGGATCCAACTATGAATCTTTGTTGCTTGTGGCGGGCGTCGGTGGTTGTTCTTGCTGCTGCCGCCGTCTGCGTCCGCGCTGCCGAACCGGTTGTGCCACCGCCTCCCCGTGAGGTGCTCGATGAGTCGTTGCAGCCACCTCTAATCATCACCTCGCCCGGCCCGGAGTATCAGGACGAGGCGCGTTCCGGCGCTATGATCCTCGGCATGGATCGCACGCCAAAGGGCCGCATCTGGGGTTGCTGGACCGGCACCGGCGACAGGCCGGATACCTACTTCATCCTCGCTACCAGCGACGACGACGGAAATACGTGGTCCAAGCCGCGCCTTGTCATCGGTGCTGCTGACCCGAGCGGCAAACCGCAGCGGCGCGCGTTGGTTGGCAACGTCTGGACCGATCCTCTCGGCCGCGTATGGTTGTTCTTCGACCAAAGTTTGGTCGGATTCTTCGATGGACGCGCCGGTGACTGGTATATCCGATGCGACAATCCCGATGCTGCCGAGCCAGTATGGTCGAAGCCCGTGCGCATCGCCGATGGTTGCACGTTGAACAAACCGACCGTGCTCAAGAATGGGGATTGGCTCCTGCCGGTGTCACTGTGGACGCGCGACAAGATCAACCCGGCCAAGTTCCGCGAAGCCCATCGCGACTTGGATCCGATGCGCATGGCGAACGTCTTCGTCTCGACCGATCAAGGCAACACGTGGACGCGGCGCGGTGGTGTGGCGTTTCCGGAAAGCGATTTTGACGAGCACATGATCGTGGAACTGCGCGACGGCCGGCTCTGGATGCATGCGCGCACGAAGTATGGCATGGCGGAGAGCTACTCCACGGATCAAGGCCGCACGTGGAGCGAGCCGAAGCCAGCGACAATCAAGAACGTGAGCGCGCGTTTCTTCATCCGGCGGCTCGCGTCGGGCCGGCTGCTGCTGGTGAAAAACGGGCCGACCGACCAGCGCCTGCCGAAGCGTTCGCACATGTCAGCATTTCTCTCCGATGACGACGGCAAGACCTGGCGCGGCGGCCTGTTGCTCGACGAACGCGCAGGCGTGTCGTATCCGGATGGGTTTCAGGCGCCCGACGGTCTCATCCACATCCTTTACGACTGGAACCGCCATACGGACGCTGAGATCTTGATGGCGAAGTTTCGCGAGGAGGACGTGCTGGCCGGCAAATTCGTCTCGCCCGACGCCAAGCCGCGCATCCTCGTCAACAAGGCGCTCGGCCCGAAGCCGAAGCCCGCGCGCGCCCGTGTCATCCTCGATACCGATATGTCG
>JBAZIR010000347.1:0-6586 GCA_041651735.1 Verrucomicrobiia bacterium
TCACTCACCACCAGATACAGCCCGCCGCCGATGGCGAAATGCGATACGAACACGTGGAAGACGGCGATCACCGCCATCAACACACCGTAGCCCATCGGCTCATCCCAAAACGGATAATTCATCGTCAACCTCCTCTGACAATTTCATCTGCTACCCTAGACGACCCACTTATTTAGCGCAAGCAGACCGGTGGCATCATCGTGCCCGCGGTGCTGCAAACGACCGGGTTGGAATAGGGTTTCTGTGACAGCGCTTCAAAACGTCGTGATGTTGCCGAAACTGTCGGTGATCTCCTCGCGGTTGCCGGCAGTATCATACCGGTAGAGTTTCCCCGGCTCCTCCGTGCGCGCTGTTTTGTGTGCGCCGTCGCAGCGCGGCTGATTCTTCGACAACCCGCACTGGCAAATCCAGACAGGCTGGCCGCCGGGAACCTCGACTTTCATCGGGGCGGTCTGCGTGCGCTTTACGATGCGTGCCATGATCTTGTTCTCCTCGTCCGTTGTTTCGTTTGTGCACTCTAGCCTGTTTTTGTGGAACGTCAAAATCCGGGGGAACAAAACGCTTCACGACCGCGGCATTTTCTGCTAAACGCCCACGTCAATGGCTACACCCGAATCGATCACCAACGTTGAAACACTGGAGGATGTGCTCAGCCAACCCACCGAGGGTGTCATTGAAACGCTCGGTCGTCTCAAGGGTGACATCATCGTGCTTGGCGTCGCCGGCAAGATGGGACCCACGCTGGCTCGCATGGCGCGACGGGCGTCGGAAGCGGCGGGTGTGCGCCGGCGCGTCATCGGCGTGGCGCGGTTCTCGGAGGCGCGGCAACAAACCGAACTTCAGGCCCACGGCGTCGAGACGATCCGCTGCGATCTGCTCGACGAGGCGGCCGTGGCCGCGCTGCCTGACGCGCCCAACATCGTTTTCATGGCTGGCATGAAATTCGGCTCCACCGGGCAGGAAGCATTGACGTGGGCGATGAACTGCCATTTGCCCGCCATCGTCAGCAAGAAATACCCGCGCAGTCGCATCGTCGCGTTTTCCACCGGCAACATCTATGGCCTCGTGCCTGTGGCGGGCGGCGGCTCGCTCGAAACGGACACCCCCAATCCCCTCGGTGACTACGCGATGAGTTGCCTGGGCCGCGAGCGAATCTTCGAACACTTTAGCCGGCGGTTGGGCATTCCGATGGCGATGATCCGGCTCAACTATGCCTGTGAGCTGCGCTATGGCGTGCTGGTGGATGTGGCGCGGCGCGTGTGGGCTGGCGAGACCGTGGACTGCGCGATGGGCCACTTGAACACCATCTGGCAGACCGACGCGAACGCGATGACGTTGCAGGCTTTCGATCATGTTGCGTCACCGCCCCGGCTGCTGAACGTGACCGGGCCGGAAGTGTTGAACGTCCGCGACATGGCCACCCGGTTCGGCGCGTTGATGAACAAACGCGTCGCCTTCAGCGGTTCGGAAGCGCCCACGGCGCTGCTGGCCAACGCGACGCTGGCTCAGCGGTTGTTTGGCCCGCCGCGCGTCAGCGTCGAACAGATGCTCCGTTGGATAGCCGACTGGGTGATGCGTGGCGGGGCGAGCCTCGGCAAGCCGACCCATTTTGAATCCAGAGACGGAAAGTTCTAGCGACATGACAGCGTCAATGAATCCCTCCATCCGGGCCGCCCTGCAACGCGGCGTGGTCATTCCCGCGTGTCCGTTGGCGTTGACGGCGCGGCGCACGCTTGATGAGCGCAGGCAGCGGGCGCTGCTGCGCTACTACAACGCGGTGGGCGCGGGCGGCGTTGCCGTCGGCGTTCACACCACGCAGTTTGCCATCCGCGATCCGAAGATCGGATTGTTCGAGCCGGTACTGAAACTTGCCGCCGAGGAAATGGATCTCGCCGACGCGCAACGCCGCGAGCCTCTCATCCGGGTCGCCGGCATTTGCGGTCGTACACCACAAGCGGTGGCGGAAGCGGCGCTTGTGAGGCGGCTGGGGTATCACGCCGGCCTGTTGAGCCTCGCCGCGATGAAGGACGCCAGCGACGATGAGTTAATCGCGCACAGCCAGGCGGTGGCAGAGGTCATTCCCGTGGTAGGGTTTTATCTGCAAGCCGCCGTTGGCGGGCGGGTGCTGCCATATTCATTCTGGCGGCGATTCGCGGAGATCGAAAACGTCGTGGCCATCAAGATGGCGCCGTTCAACCGCTACCACACTGTGGATGTAATGCGCGCCGTCGCCGAGGCGGGCCGCGACGACATTGCGCTCTACACTGGCAACGACGACAACATCGTGATCGACCTGCTGACGCCTTACCGGTTCCGCGTTGGCGAAACCACCGTCGAGCGGCGCATCGTTGGCGGGCTGCTCGGTCACTGGGCGGTCTGGACGCGCAAGGCGGTGGAGTTGCTGGAGGAATGCCATCGGGTCGTTCGCGGCGGCAGCACGATCCCCGCGGAGTTGTTGCGGCGCAACATCGAGGTCACGGACAGCAACGCCGCCTTCTTCGACGCTGCCAACGGCTTTGCCGGCTGCATCGCCGGCTTGCACGAGGTCCTACGCCGGCAGGGGTTGCTGGAAGGACTGTGGTGCCTCGACCCGCACGAAACGCTCAGTCCCGGCCAGGCAGCCGAGATTGACCACGTCTATCGCGCCTATCCGCACCTGAACGACGACAACTTCGTGCGCGAACACCGGGACGCGTGGCTTCGCGGTTGAGAATTACGACCGGCACGGCGCGTGACCGAGCCTTCAGTGCACCGCGAGTAACACTGCCACGCCGACAACGGTTGTGACGATGGTGATGGGGATGCCGAGGCGGGCGTAATCCCAGAAGCCAACCTCGATGTGCGGCTTGGCGGACTCGACGACGATGATGTTCGCAACGGAGCCGAGGAGGGTCAGGTTGCCGGCGAATGTCGTGCTGAGCGCGAGCACCTTCCACATCAACTCCGGTTCGACGAAGTTTTTCATCCACTGGCCGGCGACGAGCACGAACGGGACGTTGGAGAAAATGTTGGAGCCGGCCACCGAGAACCACGTCAGGTTCCACGCCTGCGCTGTCGCCGTCCCGCCGAAGACGCCGCGGAGCGACTGGTAGATCTCCTCCGGCAGGTTCGTCTCGCGCAAACCTTCGACGACGACAAAGAGCGCGGCGAAGAACAGCAGGAGATGCCAGTCCACCAGTTTCAGCACTTGGTGCGTGTCCACGCGTGCCAGCACCATCGCCACCGATGCGCCCGCCAACGCGATCCAGGCGACGTTCAATCCGAAATGCCGGCGGATCGGCGCATCGAAGCAGAACGCGATCGTCACCGCCGCGAGACACGCCAGTGTCTTCACCAGCAACGGCCGGTTGACTGGCGCGGAAGCAAGGCACGCAGTCTCAATGTGCGCGCCCGCCAGCACACGGCGGAATCCCCAGGAGAGGATGAAGTAGTCCAGCGTCAGGCAAATGAAAGCCGCCGGCGCGAGGTCCAGCAGAAATCGCGCGTAGGGAATGCCGGAGAAACTGCCGATGATCATGTTTTGCGGATTGCCGGTGAGGGTCATGACACTGCCGATATTGGCGGACGTGGCCAGCGCCATCAGGTATGGCAGCAGCGGCAGCCGCCCGCGCACAATCACAGCGACGACCAGTGGCGTCATCATCAGGCAGATGGTGTCGTTGACCAGCAGCGCCGAGAGGATGCCCGACGCGAACACCAGCATCAGCAACAGCCGTTGCGGCGTGCGCGCCCGCAACAGAATCCAGTCGGAGGCCAGTTCGAAAAAACCGGCCAGTTGCAGATACGAGGACAACAGCATCATGCCGAGCAGCAGCACGAGGGTGTTCCAATCCACAGCCCGGTAGACGTCCTCGATGCGCATGACGCCAAAGACCACCATCGCCACCGCGCCGAGCAGCGCCGACGCCGGCCGGTTCAGTCGGAAGATCTTCAGCCTCCGCGTGCTGATCAGCGCGTAGGTCACCGCGAAGATCGCGATGGCGATCCAATAATGATGGGGCGCTGATGACATATTCCGAAGATTAGAATCTCCAAGGGCCAGACTCCAAGCACCAAAGAAACTTTAGATTCCACCCTCCAAACACGCCCGCCCCTTGTCTCGGCGGCGGTTGCGGGCTAGGATTCTGCCATGCCGATTTACGAATACGTCTGCAAACAGTGCAACAAACAGTTTGAGCTGCTGGTCCAGGGGTCCACGACGCCGGAGTGTCCGTCGTGCAAGAGCAAGAAGTTGGAGAAGCAACTTTCGGTGTTCGCAGTAAGCAACAGTCCGGGGGGGTCTGGCGGCGGCGACCTGCCGGAAGCTTGCCGCTCATGCAGCAATCCCGGCGGCCCGGGAGCGTGCGGGATGCGATAGTGGCGCGGCGAGCCGGGAGACGAATCACTTTTTCCTGGAGCCGGCGGCGGGCGGGGGAAGCAACCGGCTGTAGTAGTCCAGTTTGCGCTTGTCGCCGAGGCTGACGGCGAGGGTGGACGCGCTTTTCACCAATGCCCTGCGGCCTTCGTAGTTGGGGTATTTTCGAATCAGATGGTCGAGGAGAGCGAGCGCATCAGCCGATTTGTTGAACTTGACCAGGAGATTGGCGAGACTGTTCGAGACGCGGACGATGTCATGGATATCCCGGTAGGTGGCGCGGGCATGCTCGTAGGCCGCGACAGCTTCCTGTGCGTGCTGGGATTGAGCATGGAGATCGCCAAGTTTTTCATCGAGAATCGGGCTGGGTAGCACCGTGTTCTTCTGCGCCAGGTAGCCGATGGCTTCCGATTCCTTGCCGGCGATGATGAGGGTGTTGGCCTTTCGCAGATACGCCCACACGCAGTCAGGATGGCGCACGGCTTCGAGACGGTTGACTTGTTCGTCGGCCGCAAATGGAAATGGCCGGTAGAGGGGGTCGCCGACAACGGTCTGCTGCCAGGAGAGCGCCGGCGTGGCGGCGTAGGCCGATTCGGCGAAGTTGTGGCCGCCGAGAAGCCGCCCGAAGAAAATCTGCGAGTTGAGGACGAGTTGGAGATAAGGCTCATAGACATTGCCGACGGCAGCGCCGGCGCCGCGAGCCAGGCACGGGCCGACCCAGCCGGAGTTCATCGTGTCTGCGCTGAAGGAATGGATGTGGTGGACGATGGCGCCCGGGCGGAAACGGAAGTCCGGCCGTCCCACAGCGCCCGCCAATTGGCTCGCATACCAACCGGCATAGATCGCCACCTCCGTCATGGGATAATCGACAGGGAAAATCTCCTCTTTCTCGTCGAGCACGGACTCGATGCCCGCACGGCGTGCGATTTCGTGCGCGGCGCGAAAGTAATCGTCCGCAACCTTGTATCCGGGATCCTGACTGCCGCGGGCGTCGAAGTAAGCGCGCCCGAGCAAACCGGTGGTCTCGGCGGCCAGCGCCCGATCCACCAACGCGCGGGCTATGGCGACATTCGGCCCGTCCAACCGCGCTACCATCATCATGCGCCGGCTTGCAGGCGGGAAGAACTCCATTTTGTAGAACGGATTGCCGCGCGGTCCGGTCAGCGTGATGTGGCCCGATGGCAGCGTGGTCAATTCGCTGTCTACGGCGGCTTCATTGCGGCGGAACAGCGGCCGCATTGACTCAGCCGCCTTCTCTTGCAGTGTCGGATCCGCGGCGATCTTCAGCGGCACGCCCCAGCAGAGCACCAGCAGCCAGCAATCGTTGCGTTTGGCCTCGCCGCGCTCACCGCGCACAAGCCAGCCACGCTCCTCCAGATGCCGCTCGATCGGATCTCGCAGCGAATCGTTGAACTGCTGGCGCGTGATCTCCATCGTCTGGGGACAGTTCACCAGGAAGATGCGGTTGGTGGCGATGCTGCGGCGCTCGGCATAGTAACGCGCCAAGGCGACGGAGTCGGGAAGTGTTTTGTTGGCAACGATGAGCAACCGCTCAGTCCAGTCCTCCGCAGCACGCGCCGTCCAGGGCAGAAACGCAAGGCCCAACGCGAGCAGCAGGAAGCACTGGTGTCGGCAAGTCGTGAGGGAAGACATGGCGTTCGTTCAAACTTCGATGACCAGACCGTCGCAGGCCAGCCGCACGTTCGGCGGCAGTTCGCGCTCGACGGTGGCGTGGTCGAGTTCGTGACAGATATGGGTGAACCAGACGCGGCCCGGTCGCAGCTCAGCCACAACGTCCAGCGCTTCGCTGAGGCTCAGGTGGGATGGATGCGGCCTGTAGCGCAACGCATCCAGCACGAGCACCGGCACGTTTCTCAAACGATCCATCGCGGCAGGTGGGACGGCTTTGCAGTCGGTGGCGTAGGCGAAGCGCGGTCCGGCATCATCCTCAAACAGGAATGCATGGGTCGTGAAACGGCCGTGCGGCAGTTCCAGCGGCGTGACGCGGGTGGAGCCGATTTGAAACGGCACGAGCGGCTCGAACGGATGACCGTCAATCAGCGGCCAGCCCGCCTCGCGCAACGCGGAATCGAAGGCATGCGGGAAGATCCGGCTGAGCGTTTCCAAATCCTGCCGGCCCGCATAGAGCGGCAGCACGCGGCCGCCGTGGCAGAACCGACGCACGTCGTCAAGGCCGAGAACGTGATCCGCGTGGGTGTGTGTGATGAGCAC
>JBAZIR010000348.1:0-6560 GCA_041651735.1 Verrucomicrobiia bacterium
ATCCAGGCCGAGGTCGTGCGCCAGTCGTTTGAGACGAGACTTGCGAGGACCGTCGCCAGCCAGGGTGAGGTGGAAATCCATGCCGCCATCCGCGAGTTGTTTGCAGGCGCGCAGAAGAAACTCATAGCCCTTCTTGTCGATGAACCGGCCCACGGCCAGGAGTTGATAGGGGGGCGTCATGGTGGCAGGAGCTTCCGCGTGCTTGGCCAGCGGGACGCCGTTGTAGGTCAAGTGCATCTTCGCGGTGTCTGCCTCGCAGACGGCCGCGAGATGCCGAATGTTAGCTTGGGTCTCGCTGCGAACGAAGGCAGCGTCGCGGAGCTTGTCGCGAAGCACACTGTCAGGTGGGTAGATGTCCCATGCCCGGCAGGTGAAACTGAACGGAATTCCGGTCAGCCGCGAGGCGATCCAGGCGGCTGTGGCAGGTCCGCAGGCCCACGGTGCGTGGATGTGTTCGATCTGCTCTTCCTCAAACCGGCGGGCCAGCCGGAAAGCGCACAGAGAGGCCCACAGGCTCTCGCCGGTTTTCTCCAGTCCACGCCAGCGCCGCCAAAGCACAGTGCGAAACAACTCCACGACTCGTTTCCTGTCGCGTTTCCACCAGTAGAGCACCTCCGGCAGCGCATGGCCGAGATAGTGAATGCCGAGCCGCTCTGCATCGGCGGAGACGCCACGCATTTCCTCGCTTAGCCCGCGGGTCAACTCTCCGTAGAGCGTGAAGATCTTCAGCGGAAGACCGACCTTCCGAAGATTCACCACCTCCCTGAAAATGAAGGTCTCCGACGGTTTGGGAAACCAGAGCAAGACGTAAGCTGTGCGCGGGAGTTTCATGGCTCAGCTCGCGCCTGCGGACGGTTGCGCCGCTCTGCGAAACTCGCTGCTGAGTTGCGACAGCGTCCGTGATTCAACCGGCATCTCGCGATGGAGCCATGCGAAGAAGCCGCGCAGCTTGGCGAGAAAGCGGTCCACGTGTTGCGGCGTCGGGTGTTGAGGACAGCCGCCGGGCATGAGTTCGGATGAATGAAAATAAAGCGTCAGAACCTGACCGCCACGACGCTGGTGTAATCGGGTTGCTGCCTTGAGATGTCCGAGCCTGGTCCACATCGGCTGCGCGGACAGTGAACCCATGTTCGTGATGAACCACGACGACCACTTCTCCCGTACCGGCAGCCGCTCCAGAAGAAAACCGAGTCTTGGACAGATTGGCAGGATCGTGATCGGCACTTCCAGGATGTTCGACCGGCCTGGCTGGAGCGGGTCCTTGTCATCGGGAAAGTATGGATCCGCCGGAGCAGCCAGACGATCGGAGCCGCTGTGGTATCGTCTCATCGGAGCGACGCTGCTATCCACGAGAATTCCCGCGCCTTCCAGCAACGAGAACATCCCGGGGCCGATGTTGAATCGTCCCATCCTGAACGATGTCGGTGTGATGCCCATCTGGCGGATGGACTGGAGCAGGGTATACAATTTCGCGTTGAGAAGATCGCGTGGTATCTGTTCCGACGGCACGGGTTCGGGATGATGCAGGTCTTGAAGCGGCGGCGTGTTCCACGGATGGAGGTGCGCGCCGATCTCTGCGTTCCATTGTTGCTTCAGCTTCAACAGGAGATCGCGATGGGGTTCAAGGCTGGCCACTGAATGGGTGAGCAGGAGCGTTGGCGCGATATTCCATTCACGGAAGATTGAATCCAGACGCGGCAACTCCGCGACGTTTTTCGCGGAGACACCGCGGGTTTCGTATCTGCCGCTGAACAACCCCTCTTCCTCGACATCAATGGTTACCGCGAGTTTCACAGGTGCGTCTGCCCTGGGGTGTTTGAGAGTCTGGCCTTCTTGTGGACGACCTCCATCAAAGAGAAGATATTCTCTGCTGCGGCACAAAAGATGAAAAACCGTTTGATGCGGCTGGAGTTGCGTCTGTATGCATCCAATGCCAGTTTGCAGAAACGAAGCCGGTATGGTGCAAGAATGACGCGTCGCCACAGAATGCGCCAGAATACCGCCAGCGAGTTTCTGTTGTATTTTTGAGCCACGAGTTGGATCGGAGTTGTTGCGGGGGGAAACTCCCTTTGCTTGATGCCGAGTGCACGGCGCGTCGGCCGCATCTCTAAAATATAGCGGTGGGCCCGCTCATAAAAACGCACCGGATCGTAGAGGTGGTCCCACACTTCGAGATACTCGGCTACGATTTCGGCTTCAGGCCGCAACGGGACGAAGTTCATTCTGGCTTCCGGAACGCCCTCCGGAATGTGAAGCAACCGGCCTTCCTTCTTGAGCCGGATCCCCAACTGCGTGTTCGGGGCTGCCTGCAGAAAATTGACCATGACCACGGGTATGCTGGCAGCCTCGACGAGATCCTCGATGCGTTTGCCAACTCCTTTTTTTTCTCCGTCGAACCCGATGATGAAACTGGCAATGACTGTCAGACCGTTTCGATTGATACTGTTCAGGGACTCGATCAAGGGGTTGGTGATGTTCACCCGCTTGTTGGTCTTGGCCAGGACACTTTCGTCTGGCGACTCCACACCCACAAATACATGGCTGAAACTGGCTTCGGTCATCAGATCGATCATGCCCTTGTCTTGTCCGAGATTGACCGATGTTTGGGTGATGTAGCTGAACGGTTCGTGTCTGCGTTTTGACCATGGAATAAGTTCGTTCAAGATGGCGCGGGCGTGTTCCTTGTTGCCGATGAAATTGTCGTCGGCGATAAATACTTCTCCCCGCCAGCCCAGTTGGTAAATGGCCTCCAATTCGCGAATGACCTGCTCCGGTTTTTTATATCGGGGTTCCCGGCCATAAAGGATAATGACGTCGCAGAACTCGCAATTGAATGGGCAGCCCCTCGACGTCTGAACTGACATGGTGCTGTAGGCGGCGGGGTCGAGCAGGTCAAATCGCGGCACGGGTGAATCGCTCATCAGCGGCTTTTCCGCGCACTCGAACACACCCTTGGTTTGCCCCTGCATGAGAGCTGCCAGAAAACTTGGGATGGTGTTCTCTCCTTCGCCTTTGATGATGAAATCGCAGCCAGCGGCCTGGACTTCTTCCGGGAGCGTCGTTGGGTAAGGCCCCCCCGCGACAACCATCTTGCCGCGGCTCTTGGCTTCCTTGATCAATGCCAGCATCCGGTCTCGCTGGCTCAGCATGCCGGAAACCATGACTATTTCTGCCCAATCCCAGTCGGCTTCTGTCAGTGGTCGAACACTGAGGTCTGCCATGCGGAAAGTCCATGTTTGTGGGAGCAATGCGGCCACCGTGATAAGTCCCAGCGGAGGCAGGACGGTTTTCATCCCCAGAAGACGGGTCGTTTCACTGAGACTCCAGAACGAAAGAGGAAAAGCAGGTGCAACAAGCAAAACATTCTTCCTCATAGTGGCCGCGTTATTCATGCTTTCTACGATTCGTATGATGGCACGAACCGATAACACAGTCATTTTAATATTTATTGTATTGCCTTGGCGTGCCGCCAAACACTGCTTGCATGAGTTGGAGCTGCTGTAGTTTGATGGCGGCTAGTAAAGACGCACGATGAAGCTCGAACTTACTAGAATCCCGCATCTTCTTGGCTTGGTCAGTGGCAGGGCATGGCTCAATGCGTCGCACAATTGGTGCGAGGCTTTCATGCGAGTCCCCAAACCGACCACGATGCCGGTCAGCTTGGACATCGTCTTGACCAAGGCGTGCAATCTGAAGTGTGTGTTTTGCATTTCTTACAGCTCCCTCAAGGGTGTCCAATGGATGCCATTCGATTTTTACCAGGAGGTTGCCAGGCAGTTGTTTCCCACCGCGCACACCGTCAACTTCTGCTCGGGGGGTGAACCGTTTCTCTATCCCAAGTTCCGCGAAGCATTGAAACTGGCGCAAGAAAACAGAACACAAACCATTGTGGTGAGCAATGGAATGCTCATCAACCGGAAAACGGCGGAATGGCTCGTTGAGAGTCAAAGCCTTCACAATCTGAGGATTTCGTTCGACGGTTCAACAAAGCAGACGTTGGAGCGCATCAGGGTTGGAGCCAGCTATGAGAGCATTCTGGCCAACATGGAATATCTTGATCGGTTGAAGAGGGAGAACGGTGCCGTTTACCCGCGATTGGGCATTCGATACGTTATCATGAAGTCCAATGCCGATGAGATGCCTGCTGTGCTCGATGTGTGTGCCCGATACAACGTGGAGAAACTCGACGTTGTATATCTGAACACCGCAAACGATGTGGAGTTCAGCGAGTCGCTCTATCGTCATCCTGAGCACGCCGCGAGGGTCTTCGCAGAAGCAAAACGACGAGGGAAGGAACTGGGTGTTCGCGTGAATCTGCCGGCGTTGCCGGGCCAGGACGGGGGAGGGGGGCGGTGTTACAAACCGTGGCAGTTTTGTCAGATAGACACTGATGGCGCCATCCGTTTCTGCTACAAAGCTTGGTGTCAGCGGCTGGGGTTTTTCCAGGAGGGGTTTGAGTCCGTGTGGCGTGGGGAGCACTATCAGAGAATCCGCCGGACCGTCGAGTCGGCTTCCCCCTACTTTCCCTATTGCCGTTACTGCTCGGTTCATCGGGGGGGCAACTGGGAAGGCTCGCATAACTGCAATCTCCACGCGGACGCGTATGTCATCCCCGGTTTGGACAGTTTGCAGACCCCTTTCAACCAAAGGCGCGAGGAGAACATTCGTTCGTTCAAACAATCGAGGACTGGTATTTGATCCGCGCAGGGTGCCTGGAGTCTTTCAACAAGGCAGATGCCACGGGGGCGGTGGAGGACCGTGCTCGCGTTGTGGCAATCACGGACCGGTAGGATCGTGAATTAAGATTGCCGGCTTTTGCTGTTGCATTGTTTTTTTTCTGGCCCATGAATTCGGACGGCGCAGGTTCCTTTCGCCGAAGCACCGGAACGGAGGTGGAAACTTTGGAAAAACGAGAAAAACCTGCTTGTTGACGGCAGTCGGAGGTCCCATATAATATTCGCGTCGAAGAGTTGCAGTCTCCGCTTGTCCAACACGGTCCTGAGGATGGTGCCCACTTGCATAATACGCCGCGCGATTTGAAATTAAAGTGTGCCGCAAAACGTGCGGCAGACGGATCGTTGTTCTGGCGGTTCGCTCGCTCGCTCGCCAGCCATCCCCAGCAAATCGTGCCGCTGGCTCGCGCCGAGTATCGCCGCCGGGTAGGCATTGTCCAAGAGCGCCGCAAGCAGTCACGAACAATCGGGCCGCCCGTCAAAGTCAGTATCAATCTCACGCGACGCTGCAATCTTCGTTGTGAAATGTGCATTCAACACAGGCACGACCGCGACGGTGCCAACACATTGAGTTGGTATGACCCGCGGCGGGAGTTGCCAGTTGCGGATTGGATCAGATTGCTGGATGAAATCGTCGGATTTCGGCCAAGCCTTTACGTTACCGGCGGTGAACCGATGTTACACGCGGGCTTTGGAGATTTCATTCGAGCCGCCAAGCAACGCCGATTGTTCCTGCACCTGGCCACCAACGGGGTCTTGCTGGCACGCCACGCGGCGTTGCTTGTGGATAGCGGCGTGGAAATAGTCACCGTCTCCTTGGATGGAACTGAGGCAATCCATGATCGTGTTCGAGGACAACGTGGACTGTTCGACCAGACGGTGACAGGCATCCGCACACTGGTGGCGACGCGCCGCGCACGAGGGCGGTCGATGCCCATCATCGGATTGAACTTCGTGATTTCTGAAACCAGTCTGGCTGCGATGGGTGACATGGTCCCACTGGCTGTGGATTTGGAAGCGGACTTCCTCCAGTTTCAGCACACGATCCTCAGCACGCCTGACTACGTGGCGAGACATAATCGTCTCTTCAGCACTGAATTTGCAGCAAGCCGGGGTATCCAACTACAGGCTCCGTCCATTCCTCCTGGGGAATTCTACGAGGGTGGCATCATGGATGAGCACATCCCGCTGCTCATCAGCGCACTCGAAGGGGCCAAGCTTCAGGCCAAAGGCTTGATCAAGTTGTCATTCCTTCCGAACCTGTCGCCGGCAATGATCAGACCGTATTACCGCGACCTGGAGTATCCGTTCGGTGGCCGATGTGACACGCTATGGAACACCCTCCGAATCCTGCCGGACGGCACAGTTGTGCCGTGTCTGCATGTGGTGGCCGGCAACATTCGAGAACAGTCCGTTGATGCCATTTGGAATGGCCCGACAATGCAGAACTACAGGACGCTCATCGCGGAGAAGTTGCTTCCAGCTTGTGCGCGTTGCTGTAGTCGAACATTTGCCCCTGCATGAGCCACTCCTGCAAAACGGTTCCGTATTGCGGCACTCTGCAACCCGCCCGCTTCAGTCATCGAGAGGTTCTGGTGTCACATGAGCATATCCGCAATTACCTCGTCGACTTGCCGAATTGGGGTTGAAAGGCCTCTGGCTTCGCCTATCATGCGCGGCCAGCATGTCATGGTTTGAACGATTCCTTCCTGGGGCGGTCCGGTTTCAACTGGACTTGGCGGCGCACCATGCAGGCCGTCTTGTGGGCCGATTCACGCCGATGCCTGCGGAGACGCCTGGTGCTCTGAACCGTCATCCACTGCGCAT
>JBAZIR010000349.1:0-6554 GCA_041651735.1 Verrucomicrobiia bacterium
TCGGTGGCACTGGCAGGCGGCCGACAACATGGTTCAGAACGATCGCAACGCTGGACGCATCGCACACACCGCCTTCGACCGCTCGCTTGATCCAATACTCCGGCTGGCCGATGATGCCACGCCGCGCGATCTCAGCGATGGCTTCCCGCGTTGTTGTCACCGGCTTGAAGACCCTGGCCACCTCCATCAGCAACGCCGCCACTTTCGCGCCGTCGCACTTTCCGCCTGTGACCACGTGTTTCTGCCAGTAGTCCGGCGCGCTGATGATGTGGTGCTCCGCCAACACGGCGATGTCGTGTTGCACCTGTTCCTCTGCAACCTCTGCGGCGGGTTTGGAGGCGGCCTGCAGCACAGTTAGCGACGTCAGCAGCAGGGCGGCGAGAGTGAGAAGAGCTTGTTTCATGATTGTCGTCGAGTGTGTTGAGGGAACGAGACAGTGTTTCATGTTGGCGGACGTATCATGCAACAAACGCACCGCCGCCGTCGAGCCAGATGGAATCGTGTGATTGTCTTGTTCTTCAGCGGCGCGGCTGTCAGATCACGCGGACTAGGATCGGGGGCAATTGTCTGGACAACCCCAAGGTACGGCGTAGCCTATGTACGCATCTGCCAATCAGGTCTTCGTCCATGAAAACGAAACTGATTACGAGAGTTGTTGTATGGGTGACCTCGTCTCTCCTGTATGCGCCGGCGCTTCTAGCCGATTGGTCCTTTGCCATGCTGGGCGACACCCGGGGTGACCGCGACACAACCCTCACGGGAGTCAGTCTGGAGTTGAATGCCATTGCGCAGAAGATCGCCACGCTGAATCCCGAACTGGTGTTGGTGGCCGGCGACTTGGTCAATGGCGATGACGTGCCAGTTTCCTATACGGATCAGTTTGGCTACTGGAAGACGGCCATGCAGCCGGTCTTCAACTACACCACAGGCACAGGCATCCCGATCTACCCCGTGCGTGGCAACCATGACAACAACGCCAGCGAGGGACCGCCCATTGTCGAATTGAAGCAAGCTTATTACGACGCGTTCAGTGCCTACGTGCCGCTTAACGGACCCAACTACGGTTCGACCAACGACCAGATAGGTTTCAGTTACTCCTTCAGCCACAACAACGTCACGTTCGTCGCCGCCGACCAGTATTTCTATTACACGACCAACGGTTACCACGACCTGGACCGCGCGTGGGTCACTCAACAGTTTCAGCAGGCCAACTCGGCCTATGAGGTCTTCATGGCCCACGTGCCGATCTTCATGACGGAGGGCCAGGAGGAGCCCGAACATTTCTTCGGCAAGGACGCCGCCGGATTGCAGATCCGCAAGGATTTCTGGAACGCGCTGGGCACCAACGGCGTGCAGCTTTATCTGACCGGCCATCTTCACAACGAAACCGTCGCCCGCACCACCAACGACTACGGGAACACTATCATTCAGTTGCTGGCGGGCAACGGCGGCGCGCCTTTGGGTCCGGTCACGGTGGATCCTGATCCGGGAGTGGAAGTGCTTTACACCAACGGTCTTTTTGGCTTCTCGCTGGCCACGGTGCGGGACGATTCGATGACGATCGAATACTATTCGCTCCACACAAACGACAACAGTTGGACGAAAGACAGCTACGTCACCTTGATTTCAGCAAATCAGGTCGTTCCCGAAGCCTCATCCGTCGTTCTGCTTGCACCGGCAATGGCGGCATTGATGGCCGGTCGTTTCCGAAAACGGCGGAGGAACAGACCTTCGATGCGTGTCCCTCGGATCGCATGATCTCTCAAGCGGCGACTCAGTGGCAGCTCTTTTGCAGTGCTGAGAAGAAGGCCTTGGGGCGTGTTGAAGTGAAGTGGCAGGTATGAGAACACTGCGGCACATAGTGGTTGGAGCAACGCTGGCTTGCGCTCTGAGCAGCGAGGGCGCTGACTATGCCGGGTGGACGGTTGGCCGCAACGCGGACGGCTACGGCACAATCCTGCGGACGACCGACAGCGGCGCGACATGGACGCGCCAAGGCGCTCCCGGACAGATCGCCGACGCGGCCATGTCGGGCGTTGCCGCAGTGGACGCCCAGACGGCATGGGTGGTCGGCTATGCCGCCGGAGGATATGGAACCATCTATCACACGACCGACGGCGGGCTGATCTGGGACCGGAAGGGGTCGGCGGCCCAGGTGCCCAATACCTCATTGCTGAAGGTCGCCACCTTCGGAGACAACAACGTCTGGACTGTGGGCAGCGGCACAATTCTGCACAGCGGCGACGGCGGCGCCACGTGGACGAACCAGATTCCCGCCGGCTATGAAAGCACTACACTCCAAGGTGTCTATACGCCCGATGGCGTCAACGTGTGGGCGACTGGAGAGCCTTTGGACGGTTACGCGACGATCCTGAAGAGCAGCGACGGCGGTCTGAGTTGGGCGCGGCAGAGCGGGGGCGACGTTGCTAATGCGAACCACCTCCTTGGCATCTCAGCGACTGACGCGAACACGGCCTGGGCCGTGGGAGGGAAACCCAACGAGAATGGATACATCGCGTTGCACACTACCGACGGAGGCACAACGTGGGACCAACAGCCGGGGGTTCTAGGAATCCAGGACGCCAACGAAGTCTGCGCTGTGAACAACTCCGTGGTCTGGTTGGCCTGCGACGGCACCGTTTACTGGTCCACGGACGCTGGGGCGAGTTGGGGTAGCAAGTCGGTAGGCCCCTTCACTCTGGGTATCAGTGCCGTGAGTTCCGAGCAAGCGTGGGCCGTGGTTGGCGGTGTGAAGGGGGAGATCTGGCACACGTCCGACAGCGGCACTACATGGCAAGAGCAAGGTATTGTGGGCACGACGTTGGCCAGCTTGGAAACTGTTTCCTTCTCGCGCGACGCGGTCCCGGAGCCTTCAAGCGCGGCGCTACTGGTCCTCGGCTCAGCCGTGGTGCTGGGCCGGAGTCGCCGGCGATCATTTGGATGTTTGTGAACCGAGTCTTGTCCATGAAAACGAAACTGATTACGAGATGTGTCGTGTGGTTGGCCGTTTCTCTTTTGTCTGCGCCGGCACTTCCAGCCGATTGGTCCTTCGCCATGCTGGGCGACACGCGGGGCGATCGCACCAACACCAGCACTGGAGTCAGCCCGCATTTGCATGCCATCGCCGAGAAGATCGCCACGCTGAGTCCCGATCTGGTATTGGCGTGCGGCGATCTGGTCAATGGTAACGATGTGCCGACGGGTTCTCCTCTGGAGGACTATACACTTCAGTTCGACTACTGGAAAACGGCCATGCAACCCGTCTTCAACTATACCGCAAACACAGGTATTCCCATCTACCCCGTGCGCGGCAACCATGAGAACTGCGACAACGAGGGGCCGACCGTCGTTCACTTGAAGGAGGATTATTACAACGCTTTTAAGAACTACGTGCCGCTCAACGGCCCAAACTACGGTTCGACCAACGACCAGATAGGTTTCAGTTACTCCTTCAGCTACAACAACGCCACCTTCGTCGTTGCCGACCAGTATTTCTATTACAACCAGACGGACCTGGAGGGTTATCACGAGTTGGACCGCGCGTGGGTCACGCAGCAGTTCCAGCAAACCAACTCCGCCTACAAGATCTTCATGGCCCACGAACCGGTTTTCCAAACCGAGGGTGGCGGGGAGGGTGAGCGTTTCTTCGGCACCAACTCCGCCGGCTTGGAAGTTCGCGCGGATTTCTGGAACGCGCTGGGCACCAACGGTGTCCAACTCTACCTGACCGGTCACATCCACAACGAGACCGTCGCCCGCACGACCAACGAATACGGGAACGCCATCATCCAACTGATGGCGGGCAACGGTGGAGCGCCTGTGGACCCGGTTGGCACCGATTATGAACCCGGCGTGGAGATGCTCTACACCAACGCCAATTACGGCTTCTCGCTGGCCACGGTGAAAGCTGACGAGATGACGATCGAATACTACTCACTCCACACGAACGACAACTCCTGGACGGTTGCGAGCTACGTCACGCATATCTCGCCAAACCAGACCGTGCCCGAAGCTTCGTCTGCCGTCCTGCTTGCGCCGGCCATGGCGGCCTTGATGACCAATCGCTTCCGAAGACGGCGAAGGAGTTGATCAGCGAGTCACATCGGCGGACAGAACTTCCGGCAGATTTCCAGGCCGGTCATCCAGAATGTGGTCGTGGGACAGCATGTCCTCCAGCCGCAATCAGGCGAACAGGGGTTCTTGGGCGATGCGTTGTCCTTTCTGGAAGCAGTCCTTGGCTCATTACAGGACACTTCGACAACATCCGCCAAACAATCGTTTATCCCATCAGGAGTTTTTCAACGGCTTCGAAGATGTGACCCCAATTTTATTCCACGAGAACAAAATGAGCCAGCACATACAACCACCCGGCTATACAAATGGTCCTTGCAACCGTATCCTCAATCAGTAGAGCACCCAACAACATGGCTGGCATGGATATCACGAACGTTGCACACCCATAATAGCCGGGGTTTGAGAACGCATGGTGGTTGAAAAGGAAAAGCAAGAATATGCTCAATAATAAGAGCGAACAGACACCACGCGTTGACCATTTATGTTTGGATGTAACTTCTTGGAGTTTCTCGAGCAACACGACTGTTCTCATTGTTACACCCTCATTTGTGACAATCCAAAATACATCTTTGCTGACGCGTAGCGGCTCTGTCACGCCGGCGCGCCCAGGAATCCCTCGTGGTAGAACACGGGCTTGTAGCCGTGCTCGGTCACCCAGCGGATGGCGGTGTCCAGCCGTTGGGCGTGGTCGGGAATGTAGCGCACGTAGAATGGCCAGAAGTATTGCTCGTGGGTGAAAAGGTCCATGATCTCCGCCGTGTTGGGATCCTTCGAGAGCGGTTCCAACGTGGCGGCGATGCGGTCAATCGGTGTGGAGTTGCAGACAATATCCACGCGCGAGAAGACGATCCCGCTCTGGAAATCCTTCCAGGCGTCGTGCCGGCCCACGTAGTCGGAGATGACGTCGTCGAAACGATAGTTGACGTCGTAACGGCCGTTGGGCATGCGGAAGTAACCGCTCAACGCGCGGATGCCGTGCTTGAAAAGCGGCTTGAGCGATTCCTGTCGCGTCATGCCCCAGTGAATCACCGTTGGCGGAGCGTAGCTTTGCGCGCCCGCGAAGCGATGAATCTGCTCAGCCACCTTGTCCAAGTCATCCAGCAACTTCTTCGGTGGCGTATCCTGATACGGCCGGTCGGGCTTGTTGGCGTAGGCGTGGAAAGCGAGCTTGAGCCAGTTCGAGCAATCCCGCCATTCGGCCTTGTAGCGATCAGGGAACTGCGAGATATCGAAGCCGTCTTCCGTCGTATAGTAGATGTTGATGGTGAACTTCACGCCATACTTCTTGTGCAGGTCGCGCAGCATCGCCATGTAGAAGCAGTCGAACAACGAGCCGTAGTTTTTCTGGAAAATGTCGCGGAGGAAGAAGCTGTTGTCATCAATGGAGAAACGGTAGCGGGGGAACGAGTGCCGGTCCCAAACCACGCGCACGCGATCCTCATGGCGGCCTGAAGCGCCCTTGCTGGTGGCTGTGATGTTGGTTTCGCGATCGCGCAGCACGACTTCGGCTGTGAACTTTTCCCCTTGGCGTTCCGCTTCCTTGCCGCCGACGAGGACGCGGTCGCCCTCCGGCGCCTTGCCGGAAACGCGAATGCGCAATCCACGGTCAACCGCCGTGCCGTGCCGGTGGTTGAGTACAGCGCCGTGGAACGGCTCCTCGATCTTCAACGGCGAGGTATTGGCCGCAAACGCGGCCAGCGGTTCACCGAGGACAAATCCGGCGGCGCCTAGCGCGCCGGCTGCCAGAAAATCACGTCGTCCGATGGGTTGGTTCTTCATGGTTTCGGCCTCCTGATGGCGATGATGCTTTTGGGTGCCATTCTTTCAAGCTTCACATTGGCGCGTGAGGACAGCGTATGCCAGTAACAACTGCGACTCAAGTCGGAAGCTGTGTTCTCGCGTTTGCCGGCGTTTCACCCTCTGAGTTTCCTGACAGCAAGACACATACTCTTTCTTGCCAAGGAAGCAATGGACGCTACCATCGAGCTGCGCAAAGACCCGTATGATTCATATGATCAGAGAACGAAGCAGGATGTTCCTGCAAGAGTGCGTGACATTCTTGAATCAACATGCGCGGGTTGTGTTCCTGATCGCGACGATTTGCTTGGGTGTCCTCATCGTTTATCCCCGCCACAATTTCGTGCAATGGTTCGATCCGGGCGACCACGGCCGGGATTTGTATGGCTTCGAGCGCACGCTTCACGGTGAGATTCCTTACAAAGATTATCACTGGGTGTATGGGCCTCTGATGCCGTTTGTTTATGCGGCGTTCTGCGGAATTTTGGGCTGCCATATTTCCAGCGTTGTGCTTGGCAAGCTTTTCTTCAATGTGCTGGCGGCGGTCTTCCTCTACTTGGCTGTCTCCGAACTGCTGGTTCCCTTTGCCGCTTTTCTTGCGGCCGCGTGGTTTCTGGCGGTCTTTCCGGAGTTTTTCTACACCTACAATCATATAGCGGGCATTGCCATGATGCTGGCGGTGC
>JBAZIR010000350.1:0-6522 GCA_041651735.1 Verrucomicrobiia bacterium
GTTCTATGGCGGCTCGCTGCAAGCCGGCCAGGCCAGTTTCGACCTGAAGCAGACTCCGATGCGCTACCAGGCATCGCTCCGGTTCGACGACGTGCGGGACGGTGGTGAGCTGTTGAAAGCGATGTTCGGCTACAGTGGAGCGAGCGGCATGTTCCAAGGCAGTGTGCAGGCGTCGGGCATCTGGGGCCAGGACGACTCCATCCACGCCCTCGGCAACATCCACATCGTCGGCAGCAAGCTCTGGGCCATTCCGATCTTCGGCGCGCTCTCGACGCGGCTCGGCGTGTTGTTTCCAAACGCTTTCACCAATCCGCCGGCAACCGACATAGACACAACGTTCCTGGTGGACAAAGGCTATGTCAATCTGCCTGCCTCAGCCAAAGCCGAACCGGTCCTCATCAAAGCCGCTCCGCATCGCATGACCGGCCGTGGATACTGGAAGATTCACGGCAACCTCAACTTTTCGGTGCGGGCGCACATCATGAGTGAAACCGGAATCCTGATGTTGCCTTTATTGCCAGTGAACACGCTCGTGTTGGAACCCCTCACCAAAGCGTTCGAAATGGAACTGACCGGCACGCTTTCCCATCCTCAATGGTGGCCACGCTTGCTGAAGCTTCCCGGCACCGATAGCGAGAAGAAATAGATCCCGACCCCGGACCGGCACGGGATGAATCTTGCTTCAGCTTGTTCGTGCCTCTATCGTGCCGGTTGGAACGCGACCATGATAACAGTCCCATGCTCGTCTCTATACCGTGTTGCATTGTTCGCCGCGCTGGCCACTTCGTTGGTGACGCCGCTCGCCGCTGATGCACTCCCAAAACTCCGCGTCGCGGCCAGCGGACGGACGTTTGTCGCCGAATCGGGCAAGCCCTTCGTGCCGCTCGGCGTGAACTACTACCGCCCCGGCACGGGTTGGGCACCACAGGTTTGGAAACAGTTCGACGCGGAGGCAACGCGTCGCGATTTTGCCCGGCTGCGCGAGTTGGGAGCGAATTGCGTGCGTGTATTCATCAGTTTTGGATCGTTCTATTCGAAGCCCGGCGTGCTGGATGACGATGGGTTGAAAAAGTTCGATCAGTTCCTTGCCATCGCCGAAGAGGCCGGCATTTATGTGCACCCGACCGGGCCGGACCATTGGGAGACCTTGCCTGAGTGGGCGCGCACCGACCACTTTGCCAATGAAGCTTTTCTGCGTTCGCTGGAGGATTTTTGGAAACTTTTCGCGGCCCGTTATCGTGGCCGGAACGTCATCTTTGCCTACGATCTCAAGAACGAGCCGGCTGTCGGTTGGGATAGCGCGGACATGCGCTCACGCTGGAACGCATGGCTGAAGCAGCACTACGCCTCGCCCGCCGATGCCGCAAAAGCATGGGGTGTGGACGCGGCAACGATCAATTGGGGCGAGGTTGCAGTGCCGCCGAGGAAAGATGTGCCGGGCAGCAAGCTGTTGCTCGACTACCAGCATTTCCGCGACGAACGCGCCGACGACTGGACGCGGCGGCAGGTGGCGGCAATCAAGGCGGCCGACCCGAACGCGCTGGTGACCGTTGGACTGCTTCAGTCGTCAGTGCCGGCGGCGGGCGGCGGCGCGCATTGGCCGGCGTTCCGTCCGGCGCGGCAGGCAAAGTTCCTCGATTTCCTTGAAGTCCATTTCTATCCGAACGCCGGCGGCCTCTACGACTACACGAAACCCGAGGATGAACAGCGCAACCTCGCCTATCTCGAAAGCGTCGTGCGCGAGGTGGCCGCGCCGGGCAAGCCGGTGGTGCTGGCGGAATTTGGCTGGTATGGGGGCGGCGCGTTGCGGCTCAGGAACGGAAAGATGTCCGCGCCCGGCGCCGAGGAACAACAGGCGCGCTGGTGCCGCCGCGCGGTGGAGACAACGGCGGGTCTGGCGTGCGGCTGGTTGAACTGGGGATTTTACGACCATCCCCAGGCCAACGATTGCAGCCAGCTTACCGGTCTGCTGACCGTGGACGGCAAGCTTAAGGCGTGGGGCGCAGAGTTTCAGAAGCTGGTCGCGCGCTTTGGCGGGCATGAGATTCCGCCGCCGAAACTGGGTCCGCGGCCTGCGTTGGATTGGGACCGCAACATCACGAGCGCAAAGGCCGCGAAGGAATTTCGCGACGCGTATCTGAATGCATTCGCGGCTGGCAAGTGAGGAACACGCTATGAACTCAATGACTCGACGAACCTTCATCAGCACCGCGACCGCCGCATGCGCGGCGCCGTGGCTTAGTGCAGAGGAGAAAACGGCCGTGCCCACAGGCCTCGATTTCCCACTCATGGATTTCCATGTTCACCTCGACAAGAGCACGATTGATGCGGTGTTGGCGCTGCCGCACACCCGCGGCGTCAAACTCGGCATCGTCGAGCACGCCGGCACCAAGGAGAACGATTACCCGATCGTCATCAAGAACGACGAGGAACTCAAACGCCAACTCGACATGCTCGCCGGCAAGCCGGTCTTTCGCGGCGTTCAGGCGGAGTGGATTGACTGGACGAGCGGTTTCTCGACAACAGCGTTGGCGCAACTCGACTACGTATTGACCGACACGATGACATTTCCCGGCAAGGATGGCCGGCGCACCAAGCTTTGGTTGAAGGACGTGGAATCGCTCGTGGACATGGCCGACAAGCAGGCGTTCATGGACCGCTTCGTGGACTGGCATGTGAAGGTCCTTTCGGAGCAGCCGATTGACATCCTCGCCAACACCTCGTGGCTGCCAGCGCCGCTCGCCGACGGCTACGACGCGTTTTGGACGCCGGCGCGCGTCCAGAAGGTCGCCGATGCGGCGGTGAAACATCGAGTCGCGCTGGAGATCAACAGCAGTTACAAGCTGCCACGCCTGCCGTTCCTGAAGATCGCCAAGGCAGCCGGCGTGAGGTTTTCCTTCGGCTCCAACGGTCGTTATCCGAAAATGGGCCTGCTGGATTACTCGATAGCGATGGCGAAAGAACTCGGTCTGAAGCGAGCCGATATGTTCGTGCCCGCTCCCGATGGCCAGAAGGCGGTGCAGCGGTGGAAGCACGCCTGATCGCGCTGGCTGCGATAAATTTCCTAGTGACAATCCCCAAGTTCCCGCTACTATCCGCGCCAAGTCAAAGCAGCATTTTATCCGGAGACAACTATGAGCGAACTGCAAGATCTTACCCAAGCCATCATCAAAGGCGACCGCAACAAAGCCAAACAGCTTGTGCAAACATTGCTCGACCAAAAGGTCGCGCCGATGGATATCGTCGAGAAAGGGCTTGTTCTCGGCATGGCCGAGGTTGGTGAGCGGTTCAAACGCAACGAGTATTTCGTCCCGGAGATGCTCATCGCCGCGCGCGCCATGAAGGAGGCGATGGCGATGCTGGAGCCGTTGCTTGCCAAGGCCGGCATCAAACCGAAGTACACCGCCGTGCTCGGCACCGTGCAGGGCGACCTCCACGACATCGGCAAGAACCTCGTGGGCATGATGTGGAAAGGCGCCAACATCGGCGTCGTGGATCTCGGCTCCAACGTCTCACCCGACAAGTTTGTCGCCGCCGTCAAGGAACACAACGCCCAGATCGTCGGCCTCTCGGCGCTGCTTACCACGACCATGCCGGCAATGAAGGACACCGTCCAAGCCATCCGCAATGCCGGCCTCAAGACCGTCAAGGTCATCATCGGCGGCGCTCCGATCACGCAGGAGTTTGCCAACGAAATCGGCGCCGACGCCTACGCCCCCGACGCCGCCAGCGGCGTGGACGTGGCGATGAAGACGATGGCTGCCTAGCCCGTCGCGGTTACCGCAGGTCCTTCGTCTGTGCCAGTTGCCAGGTATCGCCGCCATCCGGCGACATCAGCAGCGCGCGCCGCCGGCCGAAGTGGTCATTCCGATAGAACCAGTGCGTGGACCAATAGTCGTAGGAGAGAAACAGCCTGCCCTTCCGGTCCATCGTGAGCCGATGGTAGAAGACGCTGTATTCGGAGAACGGCGGCACGATCAGGATGCGCGGCGGCTCCCACGGCTGGCCGGGGCGTTTTCGTTGGTAAGCCAGCGTGGCGTAATGGCTGGCTGGAAAAGGATCAACTCCCGTTTGCCACAGCCGGAACGTCGCATGCAGCGTGTCATCCGGCCCGCACACCATTCCGATATAGGTCTGGTTCAGATTCTCGACCATCGGCGCTGCCTCGGTCCACCCGCCGCCGGCGTCGTTTGGTTTCAGTGAGCGTGCGTAGGGGAACGGCCGGCCGTGCGTGCCCACCAGAACGTGGAGGAAGCCCTGGCTGTCCATCGTGATGCTGGGTGAGTTGTGGATGTCGTTGGGCGGCGCACCGCAGCCCACAAGCGCAGGCTTGCCCAACCGGTTCGTTTTGCGGTCATACGTGGCGACGAAAGCGGGAACGCCGGGACCGGGTGTTTTCGGGTCCGTAGCCTCGCCCCAGACCACGTGGACCTTGCTGCCGCGCGAGACGACCGAGGCGGGAATACCCGAGTGTGCCGCCAGACCAATGCATTTCTCGGAAATCAGAATCGGCTCTCCCATCACCAGCCGCCCGCCTTCCTTCTTTGGCAGGAACAGTTCCAGATCGTTGAGCGAACGCCAGAACACTTTCGGGTCTTTGACAGTGCGCGTGTAGCGCAAAATCGGCGGCGGCCCGTCGGGAATGTTGTGGCCTGTGAACTCCTCCATGTCGAACGAGCGAGACTGGCCCGCCCGGCTTGGAATCGGGCAGGCAGCGAACGTTTTGCCGCCGTCGGTCGAGTGCAGCAGCGACGCGTTTCCGGCAACCGTGGCAAGGGCGTAGAGATGGTTGTCGCGGTCAAAGGCGACCTTCGAACAGATTGCGCCGGTGTGGTTGCCCGCTGACGATACAATCCATTCTCCATCGCGCATCATGGCAAAGCCGCCGCTCGTCCTGACGAACGGTTGGTTTTGCAGGTCGAAATAGACCTGGTTCTCAGTCGGATGATCCGCCATATGGCCGAACTGTTCATTCTCGTGCTGGTAGGGCTTGAGCACGAGAGGCATGGCGAGTGGCTTCGTCGCCGGCGCTTCGCCTGTCTTCACCGTGAGCATCGAAAAGGTCGAGAATCCGAAGTCATCCAGCGGCGTCGCCCGCACATGACACACGCGCGTTTCGCCGGCAGGAGGCGCCTCGCAACCCACGGTGATCGTCGTTGCCTTCCTGCCGCCAAGTTTCACTCGCTCGACGGAAAGCCGCGCGGGCCAGTCCTTGCCGGGAAATTCCATCTCCAATTGAATCGTCCTCTCCCGCGTTGCGTCATTGCGAACTTGAAACGCGATCTCCTTCCGCTCGCCCGGCTGGCCATAGATCATCCGGCTGTAAGGCGTCAGCAACCAGCGGTTCTCCGGGAAGGGAAACAATGCCTTTGGATCGGGCGTCCAACAGGCCATGTCGCGTTGCAGATCGCCCTCCTCCCATCGCGTGATGCCGTCAATGGCGATGGTCGCCTGTGCCGACTCAAAATGCAGCCGCCACGGCACAGCATCGCGCTGCTTGCTCGCAGCAAAGGAGTGCGACGCCTCCCCTCTTTCACCAAGGCGCAACGCGGCAACAACCGCGCCCTTCATGTCGAACACCTGTGGAGCCGCCGCGCCCTTTGCCAAACCCGTCACCTTGATGTCGAACGCTCCGCGTCGGGGCACGAAGCACACGTCGCCCGGACGCTCCGGACTCGCCAGCATGATCGGCTCCTCGTGCCGCGCGTCCTTGTGGCCGCGCGCCGTCTCGACCAGATACTTCGAGCAGTTTGAGCGAAAGCCCCAGACCGCGTGTTCGCCATATCGATCCTGCGAAACGGTAATGTTCAGCACATAGACGCCCTTGCGCTCCACGCGCGCCGACAGGCGGCATCGTTGAACCGGCCCCATACCGCTTCCGCGAGGCCGCCCGTCGTCGGGAATCGTCACCTCCTGCAACACCCGCCGGTCCGGTCCGGCGAGGATTGCGCGCAATTCAGTGCGCGTGGCGCGGCGGTTCCGGTCGCGCTTCATGACCTCCACCGTCAACTCGCCCGGTTCCGCCAGAAAATAGACGCCACCACAACCGCCAATGAACAGGTCACCGGCAGAAGAACTTGTGGTGCTGTCGGCTTCGGCATGACTGGACGGCAGGTTCGCGAACAGCGCTGTCGCAAACAACACACGGTGGAGAAGACGGCTCAATGTTTTCATAATCGGCGGATGGTTGCTGGCAGCGTAGCGGGCAGGCCGCGCGAAACAAGGCGAAACTCCATGAGCCGCCGCGCGCGATTCTTGAATTGAAAAAGAGCCCGCGTTGGCAGACAGTCTTGCGCCAACAACCTGCCGGGCTTTATTCCGGCAATCGCAAAAGGAAAAATTACATGAACTGCTCTATCATTCCCCCGATTCGATGCGTGCTTGCATTAACTGCGTGTCTGCTGGTCGCACTGCCGGCAGCGGCGGACCAGGCATGGAAACCACTCATGGACGGCAAGACGCTCGCTGGCTGGCATCCTGTCGGTGATGGCAAATGGACAGTCGAGGACGGTGTATTCGTTG
>JBAZIR010000351.1:0-6499 GCA_041651735.1 Verrucomicrobiia bacterium
GCCACCCAGCTGGCCCAGCCGCAGCGTTCCGCCCGCGAGATCGTTGGTGACCACCGCGGTGGTGTCGGCGTCCAGCAGTGAGTTAACATTCACCACGCCCGCGCCGAGGTTGATATTGCCGCCGGGGCCGGCGTCAGTAATGCGAATGTTGGTGTTGCTGCCGTCGTTGATCGTGCCTCCGGAGGCCACCAGGGTGAAGTCGGTGTAACCAGCGATCGTGTTGGTCACGGTGCCAGCGCCTGTGTAGACAGCCTTGGCCCAATTGGTGCCACCGATGGTCAGCAGAACGCCGCTGCCAAGGTTGCCGTTCTGGCCGAGGATGCCCGCGTAGTTGTTCGACAACAAGCTCGTGATCGCACCGTTGTCCGGCAGGGTCAGGTCCAGCGCGCCACCGCCGACGGCGCGGGTAATGTTGCTCAGACTCAGCAGGACGAAGCCGGAGTTATTGCTGACGACGATCTTGTTGTAACCGGCATTGATGACCGTGCCGGCAAAGTACTGCGTGACGCCGACCGCCGTGGACGGGCCGAGGACGTTCAGCGTGCCACCGGTGGTGATGCTGAAAGAGTTGGTGCCGAGGGTCAACACAGACTTGGCAAAGATGAGGTCGTTGCTGATGTTCCCGGCGGTGTAGTCGAGTTTGACCGTGCCGGCGTTAATGTACAGGTTGCTGAAAGTGTTCTTGGCCCTGTTCTGCAGTGTCAGCGTGCCCGCGCCGTCTTTGACCAACTGGCTGGTGCTGGCGACGATATTGGTGGTCATGATGACGTCACCGTAGCCGCCGACAAAGAACTGCACGCCCTGGCCAATGTTGATCTGGCCGGCCTGATACAGCGTGCTGTCCGCATCCACGTTGAGCCGGGCCCCGGCAAGGAGGGCGATCACGGCTGCGTTGGTGGCCGTCAAGCCACTGGTCAGGCGCACGCCGCCGTCGTTGAAGTAGGGAAGGGCAGGATTGCCGTAGGCGCCGTAACTGCCGAGGGTGATCTGCCGGCCCGCCGCCAGGTTGGTCCCAAGCTGAATCTCGCCGCCCGACGCCACGATATTGGTAACACCCAAGGCGTAGGAGTTGTTGAGCCGCAACACGCCGGCGCTGACCGTCATGCCGAAAATCAGGCCATTGGTGCCGGAGAGCACCAACGTGCCGCTGCCCAGCTTGTAGAGTCTGCCGACGCCGGTCAGGTTGTCGGTGATGGTAAACGTGTTGCCATTGTTGTTGATGTCAAATCCGCCGTTGAACCCGACCGTGGAAGCATTGCTGCTCCAGTTCACCGTCAGGTTGTCCAAGCTGGTCAGGGTGGTGCCGCGGACTTGGAGAACGCCACCGCTGAAGGTCAGGGCGCGACCCGCGCCGCCAACGGCTGCATCGGATGCGATGCTCAGGGTCGCATTGCTATTGATGATGGTTCCGCCGGTGTAGGTGTTGGCGCCGTCGAGCAGCACGGTGCCGGTCTGGGCATTCGCCGCCGGCCGGCCGATCATGACGATGCCGGGGGTGGCTCCAAAGTTGGTCAGGGTGGTGCTGTTGGTGATCATCAGCACGCCGCCGATGGCACCGCCGCCGAGCCGGTAGGTGTGGCCGTCAAAGGGCGTGATCGTGCCATTGAAGGCCACTATGTTGTTAAGATTGATGCTGACGACGGCCAGCCCGGATTGGAAATTCGTGCCGCTAGGCAACTGATAGCCCGCGCCGATAGTCATCTCGGAAAGGCCCGCCGCGGCGAGGTCAATGTTGTCGAACTCGTTGAAGGGCGTCAGGCCGAGGGTGCCGACCGAGTTCGGGTTCTCGATAAGGCCGAGATTCAGTCCACTCTGCAGGTTGGTGAAGCCGAATTGGATGACACCACTGGAGCTGATGCGAATCGCGGTGTTCGGGGACATGGCGGAGAGGTTGTCGAATTGCAGCACGCCGTTGGTGATGATCGTGTGGCCGCTGTAGGTGTTCGGGCCGGCGAGCGTCAACATGTGTTGATCAATCTTCACCAATTGGCCCGTGCCGGAAATGCCGCCACCGATGAACACGCTGCCGGGGGCGGTCCTGATCCAGTTGCTCGCGCCGTTGAGCGCAACGGGGCCGTTCCACATGGTGTAGCCGCTGCCGTTGTTGCCAAAGGTGCCACCGCGCATGTCGAGCGCATTGGTAAAGGTCAACGAGCCCCACACGTCGAAGGTGCCGCCGGTGACCACCTGGACTACGGACACGCCGCGGATGCTGCCGTTGTCCGTTAGCGAGAGCGTGCCGCCGGTGACCACCAATGACACGACGTTCGTCAGGTAACCGGAGCCGCCACTCATGACAACCTGGTTGTTGCCGATCTTGTAGAGCGAGTAGCCGCGACCATCCACGGTGCCGAGAATGTCAAATCGGCCGCCACTCACCTGGCCGACGGCGGAGTCGGCGCCGAGCCGGACGTTCCTCAAACCCACGCTAGTCAAGCCGCTGCCGCTGTTGAAAAGCGCACCGGTGGCCGAGTTGATGCCCATGCTGGCGATAAACACCGTCTTGCTGTTCGCGGCAGACACAGCGTGGGAAAGCGCCTGGCCGTTGAGATCCAAGGCAGCGCCGGAATAAATCTGGATTGAGTAACCGCCACTGGCCACGCCAAGTGCGTTGGAGTTGCCCAGTCTGAGAATGCCGTCGTAGAGGATCGTGCCGCCTGTATAGGTGTTGCTGCCATAGAGCACGGTCATGTAGTTGCCGGTCTGAACCAAGCCACCCGAGCCGCCAATATTACCCCGCAAGTTCAAGATGGATTGGACGGTGTTTGGCGCATTGCCGGCAGTGCCACCGAGAGTCAAGGTGTCGTTGAGGATGAAGCGGCCGTAGATGTCGTTGGTGGCCCAAACGTTCATGTTGATCTGCGGACTGCTGCCGTCGGCGCTGCGCGAGAAGACATAGTTGCTGAGGGTGCCAGCGACTCCGTTTGTTGTCAGGATCGTGTTGTAGTTGCTGCCTGCGCTGCTAACGTTGAAGTTGAACTGGTTCAGGTAGAAGTTGGTGGCCGCGAAGTTGTTGACGCTGTAAACGACCCTGTTGGTGCTGTAAACGGAGAAATTGATTATGTAGTTCGAATTGCCGCCGCTGGTGGGAGCAACACTACCCAGCCAGTTGTCGGCTGTCGCCCAGTTGCCGTAGTTGGTGGAAGTATAACTTTGTGCCTGCGCAAGCGGCGTCAAAACAAGGAAAAACAGCGCCGTCGCCAAGGCACACCTCACCTGTAATGCACGTCGCGTGGATTTACCGTTCTGTGTGGGGTCGCGTCGCAGCAGATTACGGTTCTTCCTTTTCAGACCAGCCGATGTATTCATTTTCTTGGTCTTCGTACCATGTGGCGAGACTTTGCCTGGCCCCTCGGGTCTTACATCGCGATCCGCTGCTTTCAAACAATAAACATCCTCAGCCCATCCCACTAAATCGTCGTTTTTTTGCCTGCGGCGACAAATGTCTCCACAATCCATTATTTACCTCAGAATGGGCTCGTCCGCGAGCAAAAAGTCGCCATTGGTCAAGACCTCCGGCGGGTGAAAATCCTCATGTCTCCGCGAGGCAAACGCAGAAAGCTTCATCTCGGTCATAATCGCTCCCGCAGCTTCAGCGCAGCGTGCACATCCACACCCATCGGTCATTCGTTTACAGACGCAAGTGCATTATTATGCGATACTTATCTGTCTTCGTTGATGAAACGGCGGGTGATTTTATAGAAGTGATGGCTGCAAGCCGCGGTGAAAATGGCCTCGGCAAAGAGGTGGCGGTGTTTCAGGATGACTTTGCCGAGAAAGCTCCAGAACGCGCGACGGCCGGGTTCCTTGAAGCCGAGCTTCCACAAGATCGCCAGCAGCGATTTGACTTCACCAGCTCTCGGAAGTCGCCGAGCTGGAGCCCCGTTGGGGCGATGATGGGCGAAAAAGGTCAACACCCGATCGAAGTACGCTTCGGGTTCATACAACCGCCCGGCCATGGATTTGTAGCCAGCCACCAGTTTCTCCCGCCCCATCTTGGGCACGAAGTTGAGCGCGCCGGTGCTCATGGAGTTGTCCCCGTTCGGCAAACCCAGCAACCGGCCTTCCTTTTCCAGGCGATGCCAGAGCGGCGTGTTAGGCGGCGCTGAGAGCAACCCAATCATGGCCCTTGGGATTCCAGCGGATTGTATCAGCCGGACAAGATCGTCGAAGATCGTCGGCGGATCGGCATCAAAACCGACGATGAACCCGCCCATGACTTCCATGCCGGCCCCTTGCAGGGCGCGCACCGCTTGAATCAAGTCCTGATCCTTGTTCTGGTGTTTGCTGCACTCCTCCAACGATTCCGTGAAGGTGGATTCGATGCCGATGAATATTCGTTTGAAACCGCACTGGGACATCAGGGACAACATCTCCTGATTGTCCGCGAGGTTCAGGCTGGCCTGCGTGAAGAATTCAAATGGATAGCCGTGCTCTTTCTGCCAGGCGACAATGGCTGAAAGGAGCGCTTTGGCCTTGCCAGGGTTGCCGATGAAATTGTCATCCACGAACATGACCTCGCCACGCCAGCCGGCACGGTATAACGCATCCAGTTCGATGATGATCTGGGCAACGCTCTTGTAACGCGGCCGGCGGCCGAACAGAAGAACGACATCGCAGAACTCGCAATTGAACGGGCAACCGCGCGTGAACTGGACCGACATGTTCACGTAGTTAGCCAAGTTGACGAGTTCCCACGAAGGCGGCGGCGTCTCGGCAAGCTCCGGGAACTTCTCGGTCCGATAAACAAGTTTGGCCTGGCCGCGTTCGAGGTCCTGCAACAACACCGGCATGATTTCCTCAGCCTCGCCAATCACGCTGTGATCCACGTCTTTGTAGCCCTCCGGCCAGCGGGAAAAATGCGGTCCGCCCGCCACGATCTTGAGGCCGCGCGCCTTGCAACGCTGGATCACCTCGTCGATCGAGGTCCATTGGATGCTCATCGCGCTGATGAAAACGATGTCGGCCCACCCCAGATGATCATCCGTGAGCGGCTCGACGTTCAGGTCCACCACCTTCTTGGGCCAGTCAGCCGGCATCATGGACGCGACCGTCAGCAGACCCAGCGGAGGGAACAGCGCCTTGGCCTGCGAGAACTGAATGGCGTGTTTGAGGCTCCAGAAAGTATCCGGGCAGCGTGGCGAAATCAGTAAAGCCTTCATGAATTACGGCTGCCGGCAATTACCTGGCAGGCCCGTCGTAAACTTTCCTCCCCTCACGGATGGCAGCGCGATTGCGCGCCTCGATTTGCTGGCGGTTCAGGTACTTGTCGTCGCGCTTCTGGTCAACCTCGCACGCTTGAAAATCGGCCGCGTCGCCGCGCGGACGCTTCGCCAGCGTTTCCTTGCCGGCCTGAATGATGGCGATGGCTTCCTTGCAACGCGGATCGTTCTTGTCAGCAAACTTCGCCAGACAAGGGCTGAGTTCCGGCCGGTCGAAGGTAATCTGCGGGCCGCGGTTGGCGCCACAGTGAATGTCCTTCCGGAATGGCACGCCCGTCAGTTCTTCGAGCCTTGCGAGCTGTTTGTCGTCCAACGGCGCGCGCCCCGCGAGGTTGGCCGGGTAGGCGCTGGCGTAGGTCGGGTAATAGGGCGCATTGAGGTCGATCCACGTGATGAGGGTTTCCAACGCTTCGTCCGTGACGCCGTATTTCTGCCGGCACTTGCGAATCGCCGCGGCCACTTTGCTCGCGTGCGAGCCCCACGAATACGCCGGCTGGATTTCCGCAGGACCGGCGCCGATGACGTGGATGTAGTTTTTCCGCCACAACTCGTTGTAGGAAACATTGAAGATCAAATCGCGGTCACCCGCCAGAAGCAGCTTCGCGCCGGCCTTCGTGTCGAAGTCGTGGCAGCGAACGCAGTATTTGTCGAACACCGGCTGCACATCGGCCATGTAGTTGAAATAGCGCGGCGCGCCATGCCAGCCGTTCATCTCGCTCGGCGGACGTTTGAGCGCCAGCGGTGTATTGTCCTTGGACGGCGGCGCGGCGCGGCGCTCGTCGTGACAACCGACACAGCCCTGCCACTCGCCTGACTGGACGATGGTGCCGCTGCGCATGGACTGCACCATCATCTTGTTTTCGTCGAGGAGCTGGAAATAGACGAAGCGGTCGGCCGGCACCGCAAAACAAGCCGAGCCGTCCGCCTCCACCGGCACGGTGCCGAGGATGCGTTTGTTGTTGAAGTCATGCCAGTTCATCGCCGGCGCCTCAGCGCCCTGGCCGAACCAGTTCGGATGCGTCCAGAACCGTTTCTCCGGCGACTCAATCACGCGCAACCACTTCACCGCGCCGCGCTTCACGCCGGCCATGTGGGTGCCTTGATAAACGTCGGCGACGTAGAAGTAACCTTCCTTGTTCGCAAAGTCCCGGCGCGTTGGAATCGCCAGCGGTCGCGGCCGGGGCGAGAGCGGCATGGCGTCGTAGCAACCGACCGGGTCCTGAGGCTTGGAGCGTGGTGCGTTGGGCGCTGCAACTTCGGCGTGCAGCAGGATCTCG
>JBAZIR010000352.1:0-6492 GCA_041651735.1 Verrucomicrobiia bacterium
TCTTGAGCTTCTTCGATTCATTCTCGGCTTCATCGGCGGTGCGCTCGGTCAGGCTGCAATGGCGCGCCACGTCCATCAGATGCTCCGTCAGATAGCCGGTTGGCCGGCGCTTCACCAGCGCGTCAAGGATACGGTGCACGATCAGGTCCGGGTAGCGGCGGATCGGCGAGGTGAAGTGCGTGTAGTTCACCTTCGCGAGGCCGTAGTGGCCGACGGGCTGGTGCGAGTAGATCGCGCGCTTGAGGGAGCGCAGCAGGCTCACCTTCAGCACATATTCCTGCGGATGCTTGCGCATCGCCTCGATGAGTTTCTGGATCTCCGTGCGCAGCGTCAGGTCGCCGACCTTGATGCCGAAGCCCGCAACAAATTGGCGGAACTCCAGGAGTTTCTTCGGGTCTGGGTTTTCGTGGATGCGGTAGAGACCGGGCACCATCGAGTTCTTGAAATGGCGCGCCACAGCCTCGTTCGCGGCAAGCATGAACTCCTCGATGAGCCGATGCGAGATGTCGTTCTCGATCTTCTCCAGCGCGATCGGTTTGCCAAGCTTGTCGAGGCGCACCTTCATCTCGGGAAAATCGAGGTCGAGCGAACCGCGTTGGAAACGATTCTTTCGCAGCAACGACGCGAGTTGCCACATCGTTTTCAGATTGCGCGTCAATTCGTCGCCGCCGCCGTCGGGACTGTTGAGGCGCTGCAATGCTTCGCGGTAGGTGATGAGGTGTTTGACGCGGATGACACTGTTGTGGAACTCCACGCGCTTCGGCACGCCTTGCGTGTTGTAGTCAATGAACGCCGTCTTCGCAAGCCGGTCCACGTTGCCAAAGAGCGAGCAAAGCCCCGCCGACAACTTCTCCGGCAACATGGGGATGACGCGGTCCACCAGGTAGACCGAGTTGCCCCGCGCGCGCGCCTCGCGGTCGAGCGACGTCTTTTGGCGAACGTAGTGCGACACGTCGGCGATGTGGACGCCGAGCCGCCACGAACCGTCCGGGCGCGTCTCCACGGAGACGGCGTCATCGTGGTCGCGCGCGTCGTCGGGGTCAATCGTGACAATAAACTCGTTGCGCAGGTCAAGCCGTCCGCGAGTCTCCTCCTCGGTCGGGTTCTCCGGCATGCGCTCCACCTCGCGCAACACGTCGGTCGGAAAAGTTTGCGGCAGCCTGTGCTTGCGAATAATCGCGAGCATGTCCACGCCGGGCGCGTCGCCGGCGCCAAGCACCTCGACGATGTCGCCCTCCGGGTTGACATGGCGCGATTCCCACGGCTGGAGCTTCACCACCACTTTGTCGCCGATGCGGGCCTTGAGGTGCGGCTTGACGTAGATGTCATTGATGATACGCGGGTCGTCAGGGATGACGACGTGGAAATACTTCGACTTCTGCAACGTGCCGACCAGCGTCTCATTGGCGCGTTCCAGAATGCGGATGATGCGGCCTTCGAGCTTTTCCGGCTGCGGCTTGCCGCGGCGGTCGCGACGGACAGAGCCTTTGTGGAGGCGCGCCACCACACGGTCGCCGTGCATGCCGACGCCGACATTGTCCGCAGAGATGTAGATGTCGGCAGGCGCGGTGGGCCGGCCTTCGGTGTCCGCTTCCGGGATGACAAACCCAAAACCGCGCTCGTTCATCTCCAGCTTGCCGACAATCAGATCGGCCTCGGCGGGCAGAACGAACCTCTCCTTGCGAATACGGACGACATCGCCCTTGTGGAGCAGTTCCGCCAGCGTCCGGCGGAATTCCGTGCGCTCGTTATCGGCAAGCTTGAGGGCCTTTGTCAACTCATGCCGACGCAGCGGCCGATAGTTGGGCGCGGCGAGCAGGTTCAAAATCCTTTGGCGAATCTCCATAAGTAATATTGAACGCTATCAGTCGTTGCAGGGCAATGCAAGGGCAGGGGGACGTTGGGGATGCGACTCCACAGGGCTTCGGGTTTTGAGGTTGAAGCCCGGTAGGAACACGTGTAAGCATGAATTTACCAAAGGAAAATGAAAGCACTGATCACAGGAGGCGCCGGCTTCATCGGTTCGCATCTGGCTGAAGCGCTGCTGGCGCGGGGCGACAGAGTGGCGGTGCTTGACAACCTCTCCACCGGCAGCATGCAGAACATCCGGCATCTGAAGAAGCAGGGAGGTTTTGAATACGTCATCGATGACATGCTGAATCAGCGTCTGCTGGCCGAAATGGTAGACGATGCCGATGTGGTTTATCATCTGGCGGCGGCGGTAGGAGTCAAGCTGGTGGTGGAAAGCCCTGTGCGCACCATCGAAACGAACTTGGAGGGGACGCAAGTCGTGCTCGAGGCGGCGGCCAAGAAGCGGAAGAAGGTTTTGCTGACTTCCACCAGCGAGGTCTACGGCAAAAGCACGAAGATTCCGTTCAGCGAGGACAATGATCTGTTGATCGGCCCGTCGAACAAAGGCCGCTGGTCCTACGCTTGTTCAAAGTTGATGGACGAGTTTCTGGCGATCGCCTACTGGAAGGAACGGAAGTTGCCTGTCGTGATTGCCCGGCTTTTCAACACGGTCGGTCCGCGCCAGACCGGGCGCTATGGGATGGTCATTCCCAGCTTTGTGCGGCAGGCGCTCACGAACAAGCCGATCACCATTTACGGGTCAGGAAAACAACGACGCACCTTTGGCTATGTGGGGGACGTTGTCGGCGCGCTGATGGCCCTGATGGATGCCGGGAAAACCCAGGGAGAAGTATTCAATGTCGGCAACGAGACAGAGATCAGCATCGAGGAACTCGCCAAGTTGGTGAAGAAGATGACCGGCAGCCGCAGCAAACTGGTTTACATTCCCTACGACGATGCCTACGAGGCAGGTTTTGAAGACATGCCGCGGCGTGTTCCCAACCTGACCAAGGTCAAACGATGTATTGGTTATCAGCCACGCACGCAGCTTGCGGAGATTCTGCAAAACGTTATCGAATACGAGCGCGTGCAGTTGAATGTGTGATTTGGCGCCACATCCTCCTATGAAGCTGTCGGTTATAGTGCCGGTTTACAACGAGAAGAAGACCGTGCTCACGCTGCTGGAGCGCGTTCAGGCAGTGCCTTTTGAGAAAGAGGTTCTGGTCGTGGACGATGCTTCCACTGACGGTACCAGCGACGTCCTGCGGGGCTTGGCGTTGCCGGGAGTGCGCATGTTCTTCCACGAGCGCAATCAAGGCAAGGGTGCCGCCATCCGCACGGCCCAGCCACACGTTGCGGGGGACATCGTTATCATCCAGGATGCCGATCTTGAATACAGTCCGGAGGAGTATCCGAAGCTGATCCAACCGATCCTTGATGGCGAAGCCGATGCGGTATTCGGTTCGCGCTTTATCGGCGACCGGCCGCACCGGGTCTTGTTGTTTTGGCACATGGTGGGAAATAAGTTGCTCACACTGGTTTCCAATATGTTCACCAACCTCAACCTGACGGACATGGAAACCTGTCACAAGGCATTCCGGGCAACCTTGTTCAAACAGTTGCGGCTGACGTGCAACCGCTTCGGTTTCGAGCCGGAGGTGACGGCACGCCTGGCCCAGCATCGCGCGCGCATTTACGAGGTGGGCATCGCTTATCACGGCCGCGATTACAGTGAAGGAAAGAAGATCAGTTGGAAGGACGGCGTGGCGGCGTTCTACTTCATCGTCAAGGCCAACGTCTTTGCCGATCGGCCGGTGACCGGTAAAAGCAGTCCTCCGCGCGTCGAAGGTGGAGCGCCTCGCTAATCGTCGTCCCTATTTGCATGATCTGGGTTTTCCTACTCGCCTTGCTGGTTCGTGTTGCGTATGCGCTGACACTCGATCCGCATCAGATCTACTGGCCTGACGAAAGAGTCTATGACGAGACGGCTCTCGGTCTGGTTGCTGGTCGTGGGTTTGTGGCCGAGAGCTACTATTCCACGCCGTTGTGGCCGATGTTTTTGGCGCTCTGCTACAAGCTTTTTGGACATAGTTACGTTGTTGTTCGGTTGATCCAATCGCTTTTGGGGGCGGGTGTGTGCGTGTTGGCGGTCTCATTAGCGGGCCGGATGTTCAGCCGGCGTGTCGGATTCTGGACCGGGCTGGCACTGGCGCTGTATCCTCCTTTGATCTACCTGGCCGGCGTCCTTTACATTGAGAACTTCTATTCTTTCTGGTTGATGTTGAGCACATATCTGCTCGTGCGCCTTTACCAAGCGCCTGAGGTTGGGAGGTCGGTGCTGGTTGGAGTGTGTCTGGGTCTGACGGCTCTGAGTCGGACTGTGGCGTTCGCGTTGGTCCCGGTGGCTGGCCTTGTGCCGTTGCTGGCTGGATCACTCGTGTGGCGGCGGAGGTTGCTGCTGGCGCTTGTGATGTGGCTAAGCGCGGCGGCTGTGATCGCGCCGTGGACGGTGCGGAACTGGTTCGCCTACGACGGTCATCTGGTGTTGCTGTCCACCGGCGGCGGATTGACGCTATGGCGCGGCAATTGCCTCTTCAGCCGGGGCAATGCTGGTGACCGGTTTCTGGGCGTCACAGACGACTACTGGCGCGAAGTGGATGATTCGCCCAATGCGCGTGTGTACATCGAAGGTCTTCGTGCCCGGATCGCGGGTCTCAATGACGCCGCCGCCGACAATGTTCTTCGACAGGAAGCGTGCCGCTACATGAGGGAGCATCCGCTGCGATGCGCGGTGCTTTACGGAAAGAAGCTGCTGACCTTGCATGCCGCATTCAGTCCCATCGTTCAATCCATCGAGCATATTTCACCCCGGCGTCTGTTTGTTAATGTGGCGGCTTATTACCCGGTGTTGCTGCTTGGTGTGATCGGCTTGTTGTTGTACGCGCGTCGTTGGAGGGAACTGTTGCCGCTATATCTTGTCTGGGGCTTGTTCGCCTTCTCGCTGCCTCTGCTGACCGCCTGCACGCGGTTTCGGTTGCCGACCGAGCCATTGCTGATGATGTTTGCCGTCGCGGCAGGTGTCTGGTTGTTCGACCGGCTTCGTGCCGAATCGACTATCGCAAGTCGCGTCGCGGGAATCGTCATGTTGGGAATCGCGTTGCGGCTGCTATGGTGCGGTGTTTTGCCGAACGAGTTTGTGTGGCAAGACGAGCGGGAGTACGACGCCATCGCCCGCAACCTCCTTGACCACGGCATTTACTCGATGGACGGCACGCATCCAACGGCGTTCCGCACACCGGGCCAGACTCTGTTCCTCGCGGCGGCTTACAGTCTCGACCGCGGCTTTGCGGGTGTTCGGGTCTGGCAATCGCTTTTGTGGGGCCTGGCCATTTGGCTTGCTTTCCGTGTGGCACGGGAATTGGGTGCTTCGGAACGCGCGGCTTTGTGGACGGCGGTCGCCGTGGCGTTCTATCCGGTGTATGTCTATGCCGCAGGCACGCTCTTCCCGATAACACTTTTCACTGTGGCGCTGCTGGCGGGGACGCTGGGCTTGCTGCGGATATATAACGGCGCGGGCCGTTCCGCTATCATCCTGGCGGGCGTCGGCTTGGGCATAGGCACGCTGACCATCCCGTATCTGCTGCCAGCGGTGTTGCTGGCGCCGCTGTGGCTGGGGCGGCGGCACTGGCGGAAAGCGTTGGGGGTGGTGGCACTGACGTTGGTTATTGTTGCGCCATGGCCGTTGCGAAACGGGTGGGTCTTCGGCGAGCCGGTCATGGGAACGCAGCAATGGCTCTGCTTCTGGTATGGCAACAACCCCAAAGCAACGGGCTCATCCGGCAGCAAGATTCGATTGGAGCCGAGAACCCTCTGGGTGCCCTATCGCGACACTTTCCGGACGAATGAACTGGCCGGCGAACACATTCTGCGCGACGACGCCTTGCGCTACGTTCGCGAGCATCCAGCCCGCACCGCGTGGCTCTGGGTTCAAAAAGCGGCGAACCTTTTCCGGCTCTGGCCCGAAACGCAGACGCAGAATATCTACAGCACCTGGCTTGTCAAACTGGTCGGTGTGCTTGCTTTCGGACCCGTACTCCTGCTGGGGGTGTTCGGTTGGTGGTGGGGAGGGTTTGACCGCCGCCGCGCCGCGATCGTTGCCATCTACTTCGCCACGTTCATACTCGTCGCGGCAGTGACGCTTTCCAAAGACCGCTATCGGATGCCGCTGGATGTTTACCTGATCATATTTGCCGCCATGATCGCGGAACGATGGCTGTCAGCGCGTCAGAAGATGCCCTGAGCGTGAGATCCGCCGGCGGTGCAACCTGCGTTACCTAGCCTGCAGCGCTTTTAAGAGCTTGCCGTGGATGCCGCCGAAAACGCCATTGGAAAAGACGGCGACCACGTCATTGGGGCGCAGCAACGGCAGCATCGCGGCGACGATGGCGTCGGCGTCTTTAAGGTAATGCGCGGGACGACCGTGCCCGGCAATATCGGCAACGAGCTTGTCTGGCGAGAGACGCTCATGCTCGGGGACCTGCTCCAACCGCGCGATCTGGCTGACGAAGACGCCGTCGGCTTCGGCGAGCGATTCGGCCAGTTCCTTCTGAAAGACGCAGCGACGGGTGGTATTGCTGCGCG
>JBAZIR010000353.1:0-6432 GCA_041651735.1 Verrucomicrobiia bacterium
CAAGCTCCACGAACGGCGAGGCAAACATCGAGATTTCCACCACCGCGCGATTCGGGTTCGATGGCGGCCAAAAATAAAGCGCACCGCGCTGGCGATCGAGATACCACTCACCGGGCCGGTCAATCTCCGACAGCAAGTTCAACGCGTAATAGCGCCGCCCCTTCGCAAAACCGTAATGATGCAGCGGCGGCGCCAGCGTGATAAGCCGTTGGGCGGTGTCAATCGAGGCGATCTTCTCGTAAGAGTCCGCCCAGTCGTGATACCAGTAGCCATAGAGCCACCCTTCATTCTCGTCCTTCCAGCGGACGGGCCGGTCGCCGTCGTAGAGGAACTTCCCGCCAATCGAATGCGGTCGGCCGCGCACATCGGCTTTTTCCGGACCGGACACCTCGCCCGTCATCACGAAGCTGTCGTTCGGCCAGCGCGAGATCTCCATCGCTTTGCCTCCGAAGAACAACTCCAGCAGCGGAAGCCTCCGTCTGGTGCCATAAGTGCCCTTTAGTTCGAATGCGCCGAAATCACTGATGCCCTGTGCTTTCAGATCGGTCTGCCAGACCTTGCCGCGCGATTCCTCCGGCAACCGCGCCAACACCGCCGCGTCCGTGACACGCGTGAAGCCGCCAATCCGAACGCCGCCAGTGAATCGCGGCGTTTCCTTGCCGAAGGCGGCATAGATGATAGGCGCCTGCTCCGTGCCGGAATCTTCGGCGGTGAGCTTGAACGTCTGCTTCATCGCGTATTCGCCGCCGCGGATGCAGACCGTAACTCCGCCTTTCTTCAGTCTGCGAATTTCATCCCGTGCCCGCTCCAACGTGGCAAACGGCTGCGCCTTGGTTCCCGGATTCTTGTCATCGCCCTTCGGTGAGACGAAAAGAGTGGCGGCAGGCGTCGGCCATTGGGGTTGCGGCATGCGCGACGCGGCGGGATCGCGAGCCGGCTGGCCTTGTTCGATGCGCTCGATCTCTTTCGTTCGCTCGGCGGCTTCCCGTTTGAAATGTGCTGGCACGTCAGCCATCGCGGCAACCTTGGCAAGTTCTGCTTTGGCGGCTGCATAATCCTTCTGCTGCGCGTGACTCCCGGCGATTCGCAATTGTGCCACACCCCGGCAATGCGCCGGCGCATCCTTCGCCGCCACAACCTGCTCCAACGCAGCCCGCGCTCCCGCAAGGTCTCCCATCTGCCAGCAGAGATGCCCCAGTCCGAACAACGCATCAACCCGGTCACGGGATCCCAGACCGGGCGATTCCAGCATCGCACGGTAGTGTCTGCACGCCCCTGCGTAATCCTTTCGCTCGCGGCAGGCGCGCGCCAGGTTCCGCCGCACGCCCAACGCCTGCGGTCCGCAGAACTCCACAGCCCGCAGGATTTCCGCCGCGGACAACGCACGGTTATGAATAACGACTTCGTCCACGTCGAGCACGACCGAGCCGAAACCGTGACCGGCGAAGCCGATGCGAAACTGCCCGCCCTGCGGCGGCGTGTACTCGCCATCATAGGGACCGGAAACCGCGAACACGCCGTCCACGTAGATACACATCTCGCGTCCATCCCAGGCAGCAGCGATGTGATGCCACATGCCGTCGGACACCGCGGCGCTCGCATGAATGCCGATCGAATGCGACGGCTTTGGACGGCCGATCTCGAACCCGAGCGAGCGGGACGGATAGCTCACCGTCAGCCGCCAGCCGTCCCAATAGCCGGAGCCGGCGGACAACAACGTGCCGTTGGTGGACTCGTTGTTGCCGCGATGCGTGCCGGGGCCATTGAGCCGCACCCAAGCCGCCGCCGTGAACGATTTCTTTGCCACTGCGAACGGCTCCGTCGCGAGATAGCCTTGGTCGAGCCGGACGGCCTTCTTCTGCGGCCAGCGGCCTTCAACAACACGCAGTTGCTCCACCGGCGCGCCGGATTTTTGCTGGAGTTTGAAACTCAACGGCGCGGTTTTCTCGCCCGCAATATTCGCCACGGGCCCATCCCCAGCGCGGACATCCTCGAACGTGTAACAGCGCACGAGCGACGACTCAGCAACCATCGCGTCACGATGCCGTTGCCATGATTCGAACGAACCGACGTCGATTGGATTTGCGTTGATGCATTGGGATGCACACGTGAAGGCGCAAAAGAGAAACAGCTTGATTGTGTAGTTCATACTGATGGAAGGACAACGATTCAGGTTCACTTCGCTGATCTCAGCAGAGACTCCTTGGTGTGCGAAAGCACCGGCGGGATGCCTTGAAGCTGGACGTGGAAATCTTCGACGACGCCGATGGTGGGCTTGTCGAGGCGTAGGCTCCAAATCTCATCGGCGGAATCGCCCTTGGGCCGGGCCAAAAACTGGTGAGCCTCGGCAATGCTGTCCTTCTCCTCAACAGTGCGGCCGTCGGGATCGCGCAACGCCGCCTTGATGCGCTCGCCGCCGTTGTCGCCTGACACCTTCACCGCAAATTCCTTCGTACCCGCTGGCACCCAAAAGAAATACTCGCCGGTGGTGCCAAGGAAATGAATGGAGCCGCTCGTTGAATAGATGCAGACGCGGTGAGTGGCGGAGTTCACGGTCGTGGTCCAGTTATGCGGCTCGCAGACGAGCTTGTGCGCCCCGGTCTCGGCAGCTTGGAAACTATAGGTGGTCTCGCCATCACCCTGCGCATCCTTCAGTTTCGTGAGTTTGCCGGACGGCGCGATGAGGGTCACGGGCGCAGGCCGGGGCGTGCCCTTGCCGACCGGCCGGATGAGGACGGTGAACGCCACCTGCTGGCCGGCCTCGGCCCAGAGCAGCCATTCCGACAGCTCGCGCTGGCGCGCGGTGCAACGCCGGCTGGCGTCAGGCTTCGCCGAGGGCAGCGCCGGCTCGAAGCGGACGTCCCGGGTGACGAACTTGGTGATCTGTTTGAAACTGCGGTGCGGCATCCATTCAGCGATCAGCTTCGGCGTGAGTGCGTGCTTCACTCTCTTGCCGTCTCGCTTGACGATGAGCGTGCCGGTGAGATCACGCAGTCCCGCGCCGCCGGACATATCGTGATAGGACATGGGCAGCCGGTCGCGCGGGTCGGTGATGGTGCAGTTGGCGAACCGAATGTTGCCAAACTCTTCCACTGCTTGCGAGCTGCTGGATAGCGTGATCGGCGCCGTTGCCGGCTGATTGGTGGCGGCGTTGATTACCTGGCAGTTCGCGAAACTGACACGCGCACCGCTGGCTGGTTTATCGCCAACAGTGATGCCGGCCCCCTGCCCCGCCTCGAACTTGCAGTTGACGAAGTCCATCGTGCCTTTGACGCCGGCGGTATCACTGTCATTGGCGGTGACGAAGCAGGCCGAACGCCGACAGCCGACTGAGCGGCAGTTCTCGATGCGGATGGAGATCGGCTTGGACTCGCCGCGCAACGGCCGCAAGTAGAACGTATAGGCATCGCCGCGGTTGTTCTCCGAAACGCAGTTCCGCATGACACAGTTGGAGAGTTCCTCCGACACGTGGTTCGGCTCGAAATCGATGCCGGCCTCCGGCGCGGTGCCCCAGGTATCCTTGAGCACGCAGTTCTCGATGAGCAGGTTGCGCGCGCTGATGACGCTGATACCCTGGCGGTAGTTGTTGACGCAGGCCACGTCCCGGATGACGACATCGGAGCATGGCACGCCCTTGCGCGCCACGCCGAGGTAGATGCCGTCGCCACCGCTGTCAGCCAGCGTCAGGCCGGCCACGCGCACACGCTCGCAACTGTGGAAGTTGAGCACGTGCCGCCATTCAGCGTGTTTGTATTGGGTCTTGTCGTCGTAGTCCTGCTTCCACATCTTCAACGTCGCGCCATAGCCCGTCAGCGTGATGTTCGTCTTCGACGATGCGCTGAAAAGCGCATCAGCCGTTCCCTTGAACGCACCGCGCTTGGCCTGCACGACGACGCCCTTCTCGAAAACAATCTCCTGGTGGCTGGCAAGCTGGAGCTTGTCCGTGATCCAGGGCACACCCGTGTTCTCGACAATGAGCTTCCGCGCGCCGGAGTTGATGGCGGCCTGCAACGCCGCCGTCGAGTCGGCGGGATCGAATCCCCACCACGAAGCGCGGGCAACCTTGCGTTTGCCCGAACGGACTTCCTCAACGGCGGCAGGATTGGCGGCTGGCGGCGTGTCGGCAGCGCGCGCAGCGTCCAAGCCCGTCAGCGCGAGACAGAACACGACGAGATGTTTCAAGTTCATGCAATCTCCCAACCTTTTCGATACGTGCCTCTGAAGATGACGTCAGCCTCGGGCACGCCGCGGGCTTTCATCTGCGCCGCGTCCCAGTACAGCTTGCGTCCGGTGCGCAACGAGGCCGTGCCCAGCAACGTCAGCTCGGTAAGCCGCGCGCCATATTCAAAATTGGCGCTGGCCGCCGGGCCGCCCTTGATAGCATCGAGCCAGTCGCGATGATGGCCTTTCGAACGCGGCAGCGATGCGGCAGGCTTCTTGTAGGCGGCGGTCTTCTTGATCGGCAGCAACCGCGGCTGGCCGCCCGCGCCTTCGCAGAGCATGAGGCCCTTATCGCCGACAAAGAGCGCGCCACGACTCGGCAGCGGCTGGCCTTCCATTTCCTCCGGACAGGAGGGCTTCAACCCGCCGTCATACCACGTGACCTTCACCGGCGGTTTGTCGCCGCGCGCGCCGAAGTGGTAGTAACAAATCTGGCCATGCGGGGCGATCTCCTCGTTCATGTTGCCGGCAGGACGCGATTCCACACTCAACGGCTCCCGCAGGTCGAGCGCCCAGCACGCGGTGTCGAGGTCGTGGCAGCCGAAATCGCCGAGCGCGCCGTTGCCAAACGCCCAGAAGTCGCGCCACGAAACCGGCGCGTAAGCCGGATGATATGGACGCGGCTCACGCGGGCCGAGCCAGAGATCCCAGTTCAAACCCGCAGGCACCGGCAACGTCCCTGTCGGGCAGCCTGTGAGCTGTTTGTTCCAACGGTTCGCACCAACCCACGCATGAACCTCGCGCACGGGACCGATGGCGCCGTCCCAGATCCACTCGCACGTCAGACGGATCCCGACGCGGGAATGACCGGGGTTGCCCATCTGCGTGGCGACACCGGTCTCCTTCGCGACACGCGCCACCTGCCGCGCCTCCCAGATGTTGTGCGTGAGCGGCTTCTCGCAATAAACATGCTTGCCCGCGCGCATCGACGCGATCGAAACGTAAGCGTGCAGGTGATCGCACGTGGCGCAGAGCACCGCATCAATCGATTTCTCCTTCTCCAGCATCACGCGGAAGTCCTCATACTCAGTGCAGCGGAAGTTCGGCGTCTTCTCGCCGTAATGTTTTTCGATCTCGGCGCGCACCGGCTTGCGGCCACCGAGACCGCGGTAGTAGAACGGCTCCAGGTCCCAATGCTCAGCCGGATCAGCCACGGCAATGAACTGCGCATCCTCTTCATGAAACAACGCGCGGAGATTGGAGCGTCCCTGTCCGCCCGCGCCGATAAGAGCGATGTTGATCTTCTCACTGGGCGGCACAAACTTCGGTCCGCCGAGCACGTGGCGGGGGATGACGTTGAAAAGCGCGATGGTGGATGCTGTCGTTCGGATAAATTGGCGTCGTGTGGTTTTCATAGTGGTTAACTTGCGGAACTTTTCGTAACGCAAACCACCCGCCGATACAAGAACGCGTTTCAATCGGCCCTTGTCTGCAACCCAACGAAGAGATGTTTCCAACGATGAGCCGGCCGGTCCAACGCGCACGAGACCTCCCCAGCCTGCGTCTGCCTTTGACTCCGCATCCGATTCGTGAGTTGTAACGCCGGCACTTGGTTGCTTGCCATCCTCCAAACAGTTCGGCTACCCTGCGTTCACCCACTGAAAAAAGGAGCAATAATGTCAGACCTATCTCTCTTCGATCTCACCGGCAGGAAAGCCCTCGTCACCGGCGGCGCCGTCGGCATCGGGCGCGCCTGCGCCATCGCGCTCGCCAAGGCGGGCGCCGACGTGGCCATCGCGGACATCGATCCCAAGATCGGCGAAGCCACTGCCAAGGAACTTTGCGGCATGGGACGAGACAGCTTCTATGTGAAGTGCAACGTTACCGACCGCGCACAGGTGCAGGCAATGGTCTCAGCGGTTGTCGCGCGGTTTGGCCGGCTCGACATCGCCGTCAATAACGCCGGCATCGCCATCCTCGGCGCGGACGAGGAGATTCCGCAAAACGAATGGGACAAGGTCATCGCCGTCAATCTCACCGGCACATTCCTCTGCGCGCAAGCCGAGGCGCAGCAGATGATTCGCCAGCAGCCGACGGAGGGCAAGATCATCAACATCGCCTCCATGTCGGCCACCATCGCCAACTGCAATGCGTCCTATGACGCCTCCAAAGCCGGTGTGGTTCACATGACCAAGACACTCGCCGCCGAGTGGGGCCGCTTCAACATAAACGTCAACTGTCTCAGCCCCAGTTACGTCCTGACGCCGATGC
>JBAZIR010000354.1:0-6391 GCA_041651735.1 Verrucomicrobiia bacterium
AAAGTCTGGCGTCTCTTCGATATCGCTGGCGGCGATGTTGATGACCTCTTCCACGTCGTCCACCAGGATGCCCACCGAGATGACAGCGCCCGAACTGGACTTCACTTGTACCACCACAACGCAGGTGCGCTTGGTGGTCTCGGTTACGGTCAGGCCGAACTTCATGCGCAGGTCCGCCACCGGGATGATTTTGCCGCGCAGGTTGATCACGCCCTTGACGTAGGCGGGCATCTGGGCCACGGCGGTGATGTCAGTATGGCGGATGATCTCGCGAATCTTGAGCACCTTGATACCGTAGGATTCCTGACCCAGCGTGAAGGTAAGATACTTGCCCGCGACGGCTTGCTGGGTTGCAGAAGAGGCATCCAAGGTGGTGGTAGGCATGGCGATACTTCTCGTTGGTGCGTTGATTGGTTGCGGACTCTTTGCTCGGTTTCCTCTCAGGCTCGAAATTGCGTTCGATCGTATGGAATTATCGGTTTGAGGTGACAGTACTTAAGAATAAAACTTCATGTATTTGACCGTGCCCTGACCTGATTCTGGTTCTGCGAGGAAAACAATGACCGCTGGAATGTTGGAAACGAATGAAGCGGTTACGAATGCCGGCTTTCTTCTTATCGGCCGGCTACCCGCGCGAGCACTGCATAAACTCGCGCGGGCAGCGGATGCGAGGAGGCGAATGGGACTGCTTGAACTAAAACCGTTTGAAGTCGCCTTCCATCGGGATGTCGCCGCCACGACCCGTGCCTGCTGCCGCAAACTCCGATTGGCGATGGGCAGAAATCTTTTCGACACCATGACCATGGCCATTGCCGCCGTTCTTGTCTGCCTTGAGGGTCACGGCTTTGCCTCTTGCTCTTGGTGAAGCCTTGGAGACGACGTTCTGGGCGGCATGTGCGGATGTAGCGGCACCGCCATTCACCAAATGCAGCAGTTGACTCACCGCGTCCTGCAACGACTCGGCTTGCGCGTTGAGTTCCTCGGCTGCGCTGGCGCTTTCCTCGGCGCTGGCCGCGTTGCTCTGCGTGACCTTGTCCATCTGCGACACCGCCGTGTTTACCTGCGTGATGCCTTGGGCTTGTTCCTTGGACGCCGCGGCCACCTCCGCCACCAGTTCGTCCACCTGCCGGGCCTTGGTTGCGATCTCATCGAGGCTCTTGGCCACCTTGGTGCCGATGTTGACGCCGTTCTGGCTCTTGGCGCCGGCATCCTTGATTTTGCCGGTGATCTCCTTGGCGGCTTGGGCGCAACGCTGGGCGAGGTTGCGGACCTCGTCGGCCACGACGGCAAAGCCCATGCCGGCCTCGCCAGCGCGGGCGGCCTCCACGGCGGCGTTGAGGGCCAGGATGTTGGTTTGGAAGGCGATTTCGTTGATGGTTTCGATGATGATAGCGGTGTCGTCGCTGGAGGCCTTGATGGCGCTCATGGCGGAGGCCATTTCCTTCATATCGGTGGAGCCGGTATCGCCAGCCACGCGGGCCTGATTGGCGAGTTCTTTGGCCTTCTGTGCGTTCTCGGCGTTCTTCTTGATCATGCTGGACATCTCTTCCAGCGAGGAACTGGTTTCCTCCAGTGACGCGGCTTGTTCGCTCGCGCCTTCGGCCAGAGACTGGCTGGCAGTAGCAACCTGGCCTGAAGCCGATTCCAGTTCCTGGAACGCGCCGGTCAGTTTCGCAACCAGGCGGTTGATGGGCCCCGCAATGCCTTGGGACACCACGTAACTCAGCACCAACGACAACAGCACGGCAACGAGCGCCACGCCTGCAACCCAGCCCACCATGTGGCCAATCGCCGCAGCTACCGCCAGCAGGGTGTCGCCAAAGTCATCCTCGTAAGTGCCCGCACCGATGACCCAATCCCACGGTTCATAGTAGGTGATGGCGGTGATTTTGCCGCGGGCCTGGGTTTCGTCCTTGTTCTTCCAGGCATAGGTTTCAAAGTCCGCCACCCCATCCTTTGTTTTGAGGGCTTTCTCGACGATCGATTGGATGAACGCGTGTCCATTGGCGTCCTTGGATTCCCAGATGGATTCTCCATCCCTCTCTCCGTTCTTGGAGATGATGTATTTGCCACGCTGGTCAGTTTTGGCACCCACCACGAAGATGTAACCAGTCTTGCCAACCTTCTGGGCCATGATGGACTGCCGGGCGTCCCGCGTGATGTCGGTGACGGCGACCCCGACATACAGCATGCCAAGGACCCGTTTTTTCCCGGTGTCCCAAATGGGTTCATAGGCGGCGGCATGCCACTCGTTGACCACAAAGGCATTTCCCCGGTAAGTTTCCCCGCGCAACACCGAGGCAACGATCGGATTCTCCGTGCCATCCGGATTTCTGCGCGGGATGAAGGTGCCGATCGCCCGGTTGCCATCGAGGCCAACGACACTGGTGCATACGCGCAGCATGTCACCTTCGTCATTCATTCGCTGGAAGATTGTCGCGTAGTCGCGCGTGTAATGTTTGATGTCGTCCACCATGGGGGAGGGGGCGTTGGTGGCGCGGTTCTGGCCCAGCCATGTATTGCCCACCATCATCTTGGGCAGGGTGACGGCTCCCTTCTGTTTCGTGAACTGGTTGACGGCGTCCCAAGTAACAGTCTCAGTCGCCAGAGAGATCGGCCCCAAGCGCTTCAGACCCTCCCGGGCGAGGGTCAAGTCGTGGTTCAAGCCTCGTTGAGTTCGCGCCTCCGAACCGGCGCACACTGCGTAAGCGCCATAAGCCACCTTGGCTGTTTCGCTCTTGGCCTGCTCACGAACCAGGCTGTCCAACTGGGTTCGCAGCACGCCTTTCTGAACCATGATGACGATGATCAGGACTCCCGCAGTCACGACCACGGATAACGCGCCAAGGACGCTGATTTTGGTGCTGATTTTCATATTATACTCCATTACTTATTGGTCTGATTACTTGAAACCTCCGACGCCAGTGGTGCGCGCTCACGTCCATGAGCTTCTGCGGTTCGCCAGCCGCGAGAATCGTGACCCAGCGACGAGAGACAAAGAGGATGCCGTGATCAGCGGGATTCATGCCGTCCTGGAGAGTTCTGAGATCGTCTCACCGCAGACAACCCGGTCAATATCCAGCAGGATCTTGACCTTGCCTTTGATCTTGGCCATGCCGAGGATGTAAACGGTGTCCATTTGCGCGCCAAAGTCCGGCGTCTCCTCGATATCGCTGGCGGCGATGTTGGCGACCTCTTCCACGTCGTCCACCAGGATGCCCATCGAGATGACAGCGCCCGAACTGGATTTCACTTGCACCACCACAACACAGGTGCGCTTGGTGGTCTCGGCCAAGGCCATGCCGAACTTGATGCGCAGGTCCACCACCGGGATGATCTTGCCGCGCAGATTGATCACGCCTTTGACGTAGGGGGGCATCTGGGCCACGGCGGTGACGGTGGTGTGGCGAAATATCTCGCGAATCTTGAGCACCTTGATGCCGTAGGATTCCTGGCCCAGCGTGAAGGTAAGATACTTGCCCGCAATAGTTTGTTGGGTTGTAGCAGGGGTATCCAAGGTGGTGGCAGGCATAATGGTTCCTTTCAATCACTCAACGACTTGTTGGCTGGTTGCAGACGCTTGCACAGCTTCGCTCAAGCACGACATTACTTCTCATTGTATCTTGTTATCGGCGCGTGATGACCCGCACTTGAGGAAAGAAATTCGGTCCGTTGGCGGAAACCACCTGTCGTAAGCAGCACCGGCACTGATACCATCGGCACCCCAACCTCGATCCTTTAGTCCTGGAACGATGAACGAGCTTGTCCTTGCTATTTCTCAACCTGCTGTCAAATTACTTTCAGCATCGGAATGGCTCTTGAGAATGATCAAGACATGAGGACCGGGCGGTGGATTCGTATCTCTGCTGATGTTCCCTTGGATGGCGGCTGGGACGCCGTCTCGCGGGATGTATTCCACCCATGCCGAGTGATGCGGTCCAAGTGACCAGTCATTGATCACTGATGACTTTCAAAACAACCCGCCATGAAAAGAAAACCGAACACTCCAACTGACGCCACCAAGCCGGGCCTCCGTGCCAAAACGAGGCTGAAGCGCCAGAGGCTGGGAGGCGGAGACAGGGAGACAGCGGCGGCAGCGGCGCGGGAGTGGCAGACTACCTTCGATGCCACCAACGATGCCATCTGGGTGCTGGACAAGGAACAGCGCGTGGTGCGCTCCAACAAGACGGCGGAACAGATGCTTCAGCGCCCATCTCAGGAACTCATCGGCAAGCATTGCTGGGAGATCATGCATGCCACCACAGGGTCGATTTCTGAATGTCCACTCCAGCGGACGAGAAAGAACCTGCGCCGCGAGAGCATGGAACTGCAAGTCGGTGAACGATGGATCAAGGTGACCTGCGATCCCATTTTGGACGCGGCAGGACGTTACGGCGGGGCCGTTCACATCATTGCCGACATCACGGCCCGCAAACGGGCAGAGGAGGCGCGTGAAGCAATGTTCCAACGGCAGCAGGGTATCAACCAGATCCAGCAGTCGCTTCTCGCGCCTGCCACGCTTGAGGACAAACTCAAGCGTATCACCGACGGCATCGTCCAGCTTTTCGAGACCGAGTTTTGTTACATCTGGATGATCAAGTCCGGCGACTTGTGTAAGGATGGGTGTGTCCACGCGGGAAAGATAAGAGGACCTCATGCCTGCCGTCTTCGGAAACAGTGCCTGCACCTGATGGCGAGTTCCAGCCGCCACACGCACATCGACGGCAAGGACCACCACCGGGTGCCATTCGACGCCCACAACATCGGACTTATCGCCTCGGGCGAAGAGCACAAGTTCCTGACCAACGATGTGCCAAAGGATCCTCGCGTTCACGACCGTGAATGGGCGCGCAAGTTGGGGCTCGGCTCCTTTGCAGGATATCAGCTTCGGATTCCCGGTGGAGAGGCTCTGGGGGTCCTTGCCCTCTTTGCCAAGCACCCCATCCTGCCGGCTGAAGACGCCGCGCTGGATGGACTCAGCAACAGTATTGCGCAAGTCATTCAACAGGCCAAGGCCGAGGAAGCGTTGCGCGAGAGCGAGGCCAATCTCCAACTCAGCTTCGAGGCTGGACGGATGGGCTATTGGAGTTGGGACATCATCACCGGAGAAGTCAAGTGGTCGGACCAGTGCAAGGCTTTGTATGGCCAGCCACCCGACGTCGTGATGAGTTACGATCTATTCCTTCGGTCCGTGCATCCGGACGATCGTGAAATGGCCAGAGCGGCGCTGAAAAAGGCGATTGAGACCCGAACCGATTGTGACTTCGAGAAGCGCGTCATCTGGTCCGACGGTTCGGTTCACTGGACTGCCACACGCGCCCGGGTCTTCTGCGATGCCTCCGGCATCGTCGTGCGGATGTCGGGAGTGGTGTTCAATATCGACGAGCGCAAACAGATGGAGCAGAAACTGGAGGCATCCGAACGGATGTTTCGCTCCGTGGTGGAGAACTCGCATGCCGGCATCTACATTTCCGACGATGCCTTCCGGTTCACTTACGTGAATGACGAGTTATGCGCCCTTCTCGGATACTCGAGAGAGGAACTCGTGGGCAGCGATGTCCGCCGATGTGTTGCCAAGGAGAACCTGGCCGTTGTTGAAGACCGGTATTTGAGAAGGCAAAAGGGAGAGGATGTTCCTTCCTGGTATGAAATCTGCCTGGTGAGAAAAGACGGCTCGAAGTTGTTCGTGATGTCCAGCGCTTTTGCTGTTCGAGAACCCTCCGGGCGGGTGAAAACGATAGGACAGATCCTGGACATTACCGAGCGCAAGCGGATGGAGAAGACGTTACAGTCAACCCAGGATCTCCTGAACGACGTGGGGAGAATTGCGCAAGTCGGCGGATGGAAGATGGACATGATCGCCCAAAAGGCCACATGGACACTGGGCACATACGATATTATTGAGATGGCACCCGGCCAGCCGATCCCGAGTCCTGACGACCATCTAAACTTCTATCTTCCGGAATACCAGCCTTTGTTCACCGAAGCGATACGGGCATTGGCCGAAGACGACAAACCGATGGATTTCGAAGCCCAACTGCGCACGGCCAAGGGAAATGTCAAATGGTGCCATGTCATAGGAAGGGCCATTCGCGAGGGTGGGAAGATTGTTGAGATCTATGGAACTCTTCAGGACATCACCGAGCGCAAGCGTGCAGAGGAGGCGATGGAACGCGAGCGCAACCTGCTGCGTACCCTGATTGACAACATCCCGGATGCCATCTACGTGCGGGACACGGCCAACCGCTTTGTACTCGCCAACGAGACCGTGGCCAAACGCATGGGCATTGCCAGTCCTGCCGACTTGATCGGCAAGACCGACGCGGATTTTTATCCGCCGGAACAGGCCGCGCATTTTGCCGCCCTCGACCGCGAAGTCTTCGCAGGCCGC
>JBAZIR010000355.1:0-6377 GCA_041651735.1 Verrucomicrobiia bacterium
GGCCGATCCAAGCCGCCGATGTAAGAGCGCACGTTCTCCGGTCCGACGACGACGGCTGTGAAGCGCCAGCGGTCTTCCAGTTTCTCCCGCGTCTTGCCAGTGAGGTTATACGGCACCTTGCTCGCGCCCGGTCCCAGCGCAAGTGACACGCCTCCCGCGGCGGGCAGCAGATCCCAGGCGTTGTCCTTCGACAACAACCGCGCGCTCGACCCGTGCGCCAGCGGGCTTTGACGCGACCAGAGTGTGATGGTGAACGTGTCGAGCTTGTCGAGCGCTTCGTGCCGGAACACCACGGCGCTGCCGGCGGGCGGTTCCTTTGCGCCTGCGCCGCCGTGACGCGATGCCGCCGTCAGGTCGAGGCAACGGCCGAACGGCCCAAGATCGTAGCCCGCATCTTCACCGGGCGCATAGACCTTGAACTGTCCCGCGCCGCCGAGCGTGCCTGCGTTCTTCAGCCCGTCATCGAAATCAAGGGCGACGAGGGGCTTTTCAGCCGCGTCAGCCCAAAGGCCGTAGAACAAAACGGCAGCCAGAGTCCAAACAAAGCGTTGCATGTTGATGCTCTTTCTTTCGATGTTCATTTCGCTATCCGCGCAAAGGATATTGGCCAAACTCGTGACATGCGCGAACCATCGCGACGAAGTTCTGCGGGTCGCACGAGGAGTGGATGCTGTTGGACGACGTGAGAATGTAGCCGCCGCCGGGCGCGGCATCGGCGATGGCTTGGCGCACGGCCTCACGCACCTGTTCCGGCGTGCCGTGCGGCAGCAGGTGGGCGCAATCAATGTTGCCGGTGAGGCACACCTTGTTGCCAACGAGTTGTTTGACCCTCTTCAACTCCATGCCGGCGACCGGCTCGATGGGATTGATGCCGTCGGGGCTGGCGGAGACGACGTCGTCGAGGATGGGATAGAGATCGCCGTCAGAGTGCTTGATGCAAAGCGCACCCTCATCGTGGATCATCTCGATCATATCTGTCAGTGGCGGCAGGATGAACCGGCGGAACAGCTTGGGACTCATCATTGGCCCGTGGTTGCCTGCGTAATCGTCGCCGAGGATGATGACCTCCGCGCCGGCGCGGATCGCACGCTGGACGATGCGCATGTTGCAGCGCAGCACCTTCTCCATCGTCAGATCAACCAGTTCCGGCTCGGCGATAAGGTTCATCAGCATGTTGTCGAGACCCATCAGGTAGGCCGACCACATGAATGCGGCACGATGGTGAAAGCAGATGGCGCGTTTGCCTTTGTAGCGCGCGACGAGGTCGGGCAGCCTGCCGAGCCGGTGCGGCGCGTCGGGATCGGGCGGTGTGTAGGCGCACACATTCTCCAGCGTCGCGACTGGCCCGCGCAACGGATGCGCCACCGCCTCGGGGCCGGGCAGGTAGCTCACACCCCATTCGTCGGTATAGGAACCGTCCGGGTTGTCGCGCACCTTCTGGAACAACGCGCCGCAGCCGACGCAGTCCATGTCGAGCCGGTCCATGCAATCGGCGACATCGCGGCAGCCCGGCACAGCGGCGCGGGCGACTGCCTCATCAACGACGAACTCGATAACGGGCACGCGGTCGGGCTGGCCGCGTTTGAGGGCCGTGTGGACACGTTCGACGGAATTCATCGGTGGTATAACTGTCTATTACTGATATATCAGTTTACCGATGACTTATGCCTGTGAGTGTCGGGCATGTCAACGACGATTTCCAGCCGCCTCGCCGCCAATGGCGCACGTGTGCGTTCAGCCGTTCGCTATGCCAAAGCAGCCGGTGTGGGCTTCCGGCATGGGTGACAGGGTTGCAGCTACTTGCGCCAGCCCATCTCGACTTCCCGGATGACACTGACGCCGAGCTGTCTAAGGCGCGGTAATTGCGAGCGGACGCGCTGTTGTGCGGCAGCGGGGTCTTCGTGAATTCGCAGGGCGGCTTCGAGCAACGCGCCGGGGGTGGCTGGCTCATCAATGTCAAAAATCCAGTCGCGCAAGCCCAGTTCCTCCAGCATCCAGACCTTGCGCCCGTTCTCGCTGAACTGCGGCATAAGCACCGGTGTGCCAAGGCTCAAGGCCATGATGACGGAGTGCATCTCCATGCTGACCACGGTCTGCGCACGCCGGTAGAGGGAGTAGGCTTGCTCGGTGGTCCAAAACTTCTCCAGCTCGACGCACTTCTTTTGCGCGGAGGAGGAAAGTTTGGCGAAGATGTTCCGATGCGCCGCTTCCACTTCGGACGCGACCTCAGGCGCGAGCACCACAGGCTCTCCGGTGCGGCGAATCCAATCTTCGATGAATTGCCGCATGCGGGACTGGAACGCTTCCCCGCGTTCCGCGTTCATGGTGCCGGCCAGCGGGCCTTTCTGGTCGGCGCTGCGGATGGTGACGGTGATGAAGCGGCCTTTCTGAAGGTCGTGCGCCTTCATGAACTGGTCGGCCCACGCGTCATCGAAACCGTTGAAGAAGAAGGTCGTGTCCGGCCGCCAGCCGGAACGCGGGCAGAGCAGGTTTTGCTGGCGCAGATACTCCAGCGAATCGGGGTCGCGGCAATAGACAAAACGCGCGTCGCGGAACAACGGCTGGAAAATCAGGCTGGCCGGCCAGTCGAGCGCTTCGAAGGACTGGGCGTTGATGCCGTAGGGAATGCCGTGCGCTCGGGCGATAAGCAACGGCATGGCGAAACGCAGCGAGAACTTGTAAAGCTCGCGCACGCCCATGCGGCCAAAGTTGAGCGTCGTGCCGGAGGTGAAGAGCACAAAACCGGCATCGGTGAAGGCGCGGGCGGCTTCCGGGTTAGTGCGCTGAAGCTCTTCCAGGGTCTCCTTCGGCAGGCGGTTGAGGATGTCATCCGCGACACGCGCGGCGATGCGGGCCGAGAGCGTGCCGTTCTCGAACCCGCGCAACTGGGATTCGCCCCATCGCTGGTGAAACGCCCGCCACGCGGAACCGGGATTATCGTCTTTGGCCTTGGGATCGAGCCGGAGTTTGAACGGGTAGCCGAGGGTTTTGCAGCCTGGAAGGTAACGCGGCAGATAGTCGCGCAGCGTGCGGTAGTTGTCTGTGTTTGCTTCCCGCGAGGTGATGACCACGGCCGGCAGTCCGGGATGCGTCTCATGGATGAGGCTGAGCAAGCCGGGCGTGATTGCGATGTCGCCGATGTTCTGCGTGCTCCACGTGAACGCAATCAGCAGGTGGCGCTGGCCTGGCTGGGCTGGATCGGCAGAGAGGCCATTGCAGGCGAGGGCGAACATGACGATGAGTATCGGGAGTTTCGTTTTCATTTGCTGGTCCAGCGGGCAGAACTCATTGTGAATTGATGGAGCCGCGAGATCAATGGCGATTTCGCGTCCGAGGGGACACCGGTGGACGGCGTGCTTCAAAGACGGATCGTGGGATTTTTTGGCCGGCCTGACGTTTACGGCGACAGAACCTCCGCTGGCAGGGCGCGTTTCTCGCACCGTATCACTGCGATTGCGCCACGTTCCACAGTGCAGCGAGGACGGCGTAGTTGCAGGCCCAGCCAAGATCGATCTTGCCGAGATCCACGCGTCCCAACATCTCGCGCACGGCAGGCTGCACCTGGCGGACGAACTCCGGCTTTTGAGAGAGGAGCGCGATTTGCCAGACCATCGCCGGCGTGGACAGCGCGATGGATTCGTAACGGTTGCGCCGGCCGCAGAGCGTAGGCGGCGAGAGCCGGTTCATGTCGAACTTCCGCCACAGGTCCATGATCGTGACATCCGAGTCCACGGTGACGCCGAGTGGCTGCAAGTAGGCATTGGCTACTTCCTTCTTGGAGGCGTCCGCCCACGATTCGTCGCCGAGCCAGTCGAGACTGCGCCAGGCTTTGAAGTAGGCGCAGGAAAGCATGTCCGCTGCCGTCGCTTCGATTTGCCGGCTGAGCATCGCCTTGCGCTCGGCGGACGGTTCGATGCGGCGCAGCGTCTCCATGCGGAGGATGTGCTGGTTCAGAAACAGCGTGTAGCGATGCTCACGGCTGCGATTGATCTCCCTTGCCAGCAGCGCCCATCGCCGGCCGTTCTCGTCGCGGCCAAAACGATCGTATTCATTCTTCCAGTGCGCATTGCCCGTTACGTCGTGTGCTGCGGCGAGCATCATCAATAGGAGTGTGGCTGTCTGCGGTTCCTGCCGGAGCATGGTACCGCCTGCGTGCGCCGCGGTGCTGCCGTCCTCGGTCTGAATGGCCCACTGCGCTTTCTCTAGGCGGCTGATCACCTTGCCGATGATCTCACGGATGGATTCTTTTTCGGACGGAGACGCAAGCCGGCTGTGGTAATAGCGCCAGAGACCGCACACGTAGAGGCTGTGCTGGTCGAGTGACGAATCCTTGTAGTAGCTCTTGCCATCGGCGGGATGTGGCCCGCGCGGCACGAATCCCTCCACCGGGCTGATCGTGCTCATCCGTTTGAGTCCGCGAAACGTGCGGCGGGCCAAGTCAGCGAAATACCCGTCGCTGGTCGCTTCCGCCGCGTCGCAGAGTGCGAAGAGCAGCATGCCGGTTTGATACGCCGGGTCCTCGATGCCCGATCCGTAACCCCACGGACGGTGCTCGCCCTGCACGCGTCCCTGCGCGACTTCGGCGGAGCTTTCCAGCACGGCGAGGCCGCGCGGGCCATTGAGTCGTTTGCCGTAGGCGAGATCGGTCGCCGGGCTGACGAAACCTTCGACATAGCCGCGGCACAGGGATTTCGTCTGCTCCAGCAGGTTTGTGTCGCCATGCGCGCTCGTTGCGAACAGGACCAGCATGGCGAAAAGATGACTCGGATGTTTCATGTTCCGCTCAACTATTTGAATCCTTGCGCATGGAGCCAGAACAGCAGGTCGCCCATCCACGGATGAACCGTGCCCATCAAGCCGGTGCCGTGATCGCCGCGCTGATAGATATGGAGTTCGTGCGGCACGCCGTGCTGCTGTAGCGCGGCGGCGAACAACAGGCTGTGATCCACGGGCACCATCTTGTCCTCGCCCGTGTGCCAGACGAAACAGGGCGGCAGACCCGCATGCACTTGGAGTTCGCTCGATGTCTTGCGGATGAGCGCATCGTCGGGCGAGGCGCCGATGAGATTCCGCCGCGACGCGGCGTGCGGCTTGGTGATCATGCTGATGACGGGGTAACAGAGGATCGCCAGATCGGGCCGCGCGCTCACGCGTTCAGCGTTGTCTGTTGATGCAACCTCGCCGTCCTCAGGCCGGTTGATCAACGTCGAAACCAGATGTCCACCGGCGGAAAAGCCCATCACGCCGATGCGGTTCGCCGCAATCTTCCACTGCGCGGCATTCTTGCGCACATGGCGCATCGCCTGCACTGCATCCTGCAATTGCGCGGGATATCGGTAGCCAGCGCTGCCCAGCCGGTAGCGCAACACGAAGACGGTGATGCCCTGTTCGTTGAGCCAGCGGGCAAACGGGTCGCCCTGTCCCTCATAGATTCCGGAGTAACTGCCTCCGGGAATGAGCACCATCGCCGCGCCGTTGGCCTTGGCGGGCAGATGCGGTGTGAGTGTGGGGATGTCTTTCGCCGTCGTGCCGAGCGCGCCGGGGGGGCCTTGCGGCCAAAGCGTGATTCGAGACTCTCCAGCGGCCTGCGCAGCCTGGGTGGCACTTGCATCCTTGGCGAAGAACAAGTGCGTCGGCCACTTCATGATTTCGTCTCTGCTCAACGAGCCGTTACGGTTCATGTCGAGCTTGATGAAATACCCGCTGCAACCTCCCTCGTATTCCACCTTGGAGAGAACCCTGTCGCCGTTCTTGTCGAGGGTGAGCAGGATGGTTTTGATGGTGAATACAGCCGCGGTTGTGGTGATCACACCGTATTCCTCGCCGATGGGGGCGGACAGTCCTTCAATCTCCGCTTCAGTGATCTTATTGTCACCGTCCTTGTCCATCTCGTCGAAACTGTTCGACACGGCTGCCTGAAACTCGCTCTTGTCGAGAGCGCCGTCGCCGTTGGAGTCATATTTCAACAAGAGCTCCGTGACGGTGCTCATGCCGGGCAAGTCCACCGCGCTTCCCGAGCCCGCCAGCAGCGCCATGATGGCAAGGATCAGCGGCAGACGGCAACGGTTGCAGCAGCGTAAGAATGAGTTGATGGGTTTCATTGATTTGAGAAGCAAACGGTTGAACTGATCATTGCGCCGCGGTCATCAGTCAGGCTGATGAACCAAGTGTTGGCGTCGGCGGGCGGGCGTGGCGCGATGATGACGCCCTCACCGACCTTGGCCGGGACACCATGCCATTTGCGTTTGGAGCGCAGGCCGGTGTCGGTGGTGTAGTGGAGACTGGCTTCTTTGATCGCCGTGACCGCCTTCACGGGCAGGCGAACGTGATTGCCTTCAACGACAAGTTTGCCGGGGATCGGCAATGCCTGGCCTCCC
>JBAZIR010000356.1:0-6372 GCA_041651735.1 Verrucomicrobiia bacterium
CGTTCTTGTCGGGCAGACCGAGGTGTTCCTTCGGCGTCACGTAGCAGAGCAACGCGGTGCCATACCAGCCGATCATCGCCGCGCCGATGGCGCTGGTGATGTGGTCGTAACCGGGCGCAATGTCGGTGGTGAGCGGGCCGAGCGTGTAGAACGGCGCTTCGCCGCACCACTCGAGCTGCTTCTCCATGTTCTCCTTGATGAGGTGCATGGGGACGTGGCCGGGGCCTTCGTTCATGACCTGCACGCCGTGTTTCCAGGCGCGCCGGGTCAGCTCGCCTTGCGCTTGCAGCTCGGCAAACTGCGCCTCGTCGTTGGCGTCGGCGATGGAACCGGGCCGCAGGCCGTCGCCGATGCTGAACGCAACATCGTAGGCGGCCATGATTTCACAAATCTCGTCCCAGTGCGTGTAGAGGAAATTCTCCTGGTGGTGCGCGAGACACCACTTGGCGAGAATGGAGCCGCCACGGCTGACGATGCCGGTCATGCGGTTGGCCGTGAGCGGGATGAACCGCAGCAGCACGGCCGCGTGGACCGTGAAGTAATCCACGCCCTGCTCGCATTGCTCGATGAGCGTGTCGCGGTAGAGTTCCCACGTCAGCTCCTCTGCCTTGCCGCCAATCTTCTCCAGCGCCTGGTAGATCGGCACGGTGCCGATGGGCACGGGCGAGTTGCGAATGATCCACTCGCGCGTCTCGTGGATATTCCTGCCGGTGGAAAGGTCCATCACCGTGTCGGCGCCCCACTTGATGGACCAGCGCATCTTCTCGACCTCCTCCTCGATGGAACTGCCCAACTCACTGTTGCCGATGTTGGAGTTGATCTTCACGAGGAAGTTGCGGCCGATGATCATCGGTTCGCATTCAGGGTGATTGATGTTGGCCGGGATGATGGCGCGGCCGCGGGCGATTTCGGAGCGAACGAATTCCGGAGTGATGTGGTCGGGAATCGCTGCGCCGAAGGACTGGCCGCCGAGAGGGCGCGAAGCTGATTTTGAATTTGAGATTTGAGATTTGAGATTCTCGCGGCCGAGGTTCTCGCGGATGGCAACGAACTCCATCTCCGGCGTGATGATGCCTTCGCGGGCATAGTGAAGCTGCGTGACGACCTTGCCTCGTTTGGCGCGAAGAGGTTTGCGGCGCAGGGTTGCGGGAATCTCGCGGTCGCTACAGCCGGCGATGGGCTTGTAGGAGGCGGTGACTTTCTTGATGTCGCTGCGGTTGAGAATCCAGTCGCGGCGGAGCGCGGGCAGGCCGTGGTTGATGTCGGCGTGATGCGCCGGGTCGCCCCACGGGCCGCTGGTGTCATAGACGCGGACGGGTTCGTTCGCCTCGACACGGCCATTGGCGGCGTGCGTCGGCGTCAGCTCGATCTCGCGGAATGGCACGCGCACGCCGGCGTGCTGTTTGCCCGCGACGTAGACTCTCCGCGACTTCGGCCACTGGTCACTGCTGTGGCCGAAGCTGTTGTTGTTCTCCGCTGGTTTCGTCATCGCACTGCCTTGTCTTCCTGTTTGCTTCGTAACGCGGACACTCCTGTCCGCGGCCGCCGCTCTTCGCGGACAAGAGTGTCCGCGCTACAAAAAAAGCCATCCCGGCGAACCGGGATGGCTTCTCAAAATGTCATCGCAGTTCCCTTCGCCGGCATTACCCGGATCAGGTTCAGTGGGTCGCCCGAACATTTTCGGGCCTCTCAGCCTGGCCGTTGCGACTGGCCTCCGGCTCCCCAACGCAAAAAGAACAGGGTCTCAGTGACCGCAACCGCAGCCGTCACTGCCGCAGCCGTCGCCACCGTGGCCTTCACCGCCGGAGCAGCCGCCGCCGCAGCCGGCGTTCGGGTTTATAATCTTAAAGCCCGCGCCCTGCAAGCTGTCGTCGAAGTCCACTGTCGAACCGCGCAGGTAATCGACGCTCATGCCGTCCATGACGATCTCCACGCCGTGCGCGTTGACGACCGCGTCGTCGGCCTGCTTCTCGTCGAAGGCCATGCCGTATTGCATCCCGCAACAGCCGCCACCCTCGACGTAAATGCGCAACGGCCTGCCCTTGGTTTCTTCCTTGGCGTCGCGCACGTCCTTCAATTTCGCCGCGGCTTTCTCCGTCAGCGTAATCACGTTCTCAGATGTGTCTTCCATAAGTTGGCGGAACCTAGTGTTGTGGGTTTGGCTGCGCAAATATCATTTTGCCGGTGGCGTCAACACGTCGCGCAAAGCCAGCCGGCCGTCATAGAGCGCCTTGCCGATGATGACACCGACGAGGTTGGGCTTGCCGAGGGCGCGCAGCTTGTGCACGTCGTCGGCGCACGAGATGCCGCCGCTGGCAATCACGCCGGTCGGCGTGGCGGCGAGAGCGTCGGCCATTTCCGCCATCGCGGCGAAATTCGGGCCTTGGAGCATGCCGTCCTTGGCAATGTCAGTATAGATAATGGTTTTAACGCCAACGGCGGAGACCTGCCTGCCGAAATCCACCGCCTTCAACGTCGAGGCCGCCACCCAGCCGCGCACGGCGACGAAGCCGTCCTTGGCATCCACACCGACGGCGATGCGGTCGCCGTGGCGTTTGACGAGGCCGGCGACGAAGTCGAGCGACTCGCACGCCTTGGTGCCGACGATGGCGCGGGTGACGCCCAGTTCCAGCGCGCGAGCGATGTGGTCCTCCGTGCGCAGGCCGCCGCCGAGTTCGACGGGAATCTTGACCGCGCTGAGGATGCACTTGAGGGCGTCCCAGTTCTTCGGTTCGCCCTCGAACGCCGCATCCAGGTCCACGACATGCAGATAGCGCGCGCCCTCGCCTTCCCACTGTCTCGCGAAGGCTGCGGGATCGTCGGAGTAGGTCGTCACGTCGCCCGCGCGCCCCTGGCGCAGCCGGACGACCTTGCCGCCTTTCAAGTCAATCGCAGGGAGGATGAGCATGGGAGTGTGAAACGTGATTCGGACTATTTTGCCAGCGCCACGAAGTTCTCCAGCATTTTCAGGCCAATGGCCTGGCTTTTCTCGGGGTGGAACTGCGTGGCGAAGACGTTGTCCTTCCAGATGGAGGAGGCGAAACGGCCGCCATAATCGGTGCGCGTGGCCACGAGCGAGTCGTCGGCAGGTTTCGGAAAGTAACTGTGGACGAAATACACGAAGCTCCCGTCCGGGATGCCGCGGTAGAGCGGGCAGCCGGGCTTGACCAGTTCGATGCAGTTCCAGCCCATCTGCGGGATTTTCAGGCCCGGTTGTTCGGTAAACCGCACCACCTTCCCGGCGAACATGCCCAGGCCGGCGGCACGACTGTTGAACTCCTCGCTGCGCTCGAACAACGCCTGATAACCGACGCAGATGCCCAGAAACGGCCGGCCGCTGCGGATGAACTCGCGCACCGCCTCAAACAACTCCTGCCGCTTCATCGCGTTGATGCAGTCGTCGAACGCGCCGACGCCAGGCAACACCGCTGCCTGCGCATCGCGCATCTCTTCCGGCCGCGCGGCGAGGCGCACGTCCGCGCCGGCCTTTTGCAGCGCCTTTTGAACGCTGCGGAGGTTGCCGGAGCCGTAATCAAGCAGTGCAATCACGCTCGCAGCGTAGCGATTCACACCGTTTCGCGCAAGCGCGAGGCCGAGTGAAAACACAGGAAAGCCACCGCTTATGAAAACTGACGCAAGCTCATTAAGTTTCCACGTTGTCTGGCGCGTCTGGCAATCGTCTGATAGAACAAAGCAATATGAGTTACAAGAAAGCCAATCATTGAGTAGTGACAGTCGGGCCGATGGGATAGCATGGAACCACTTTTCAAAGCATCCGGTTCGAGCAAACGGGATGTGAGAAAGAAAATCGTCAGGATGATCGCTGTGGCTATTGTTAAGGCAACATGGTGGATCAAGCGTCAGGAGAAGTTGGAACCTGACCATGCGCCGTCAGATGCGCGCTCGCGCGGCGGGGAGCGGCTTGTCCAGCTATTCAGCGACAAACGAATGTTCGAAGAACCCAGAGAGGTGTTCAATCATGTCTGATACCAATGTCCAATCCACTTCGTGGGAGCCGCGCATCGTGGCGTTCTTTTGCAACTGGTGCACCTACACCGCTGCAGATCTCGCCGGCGTTTCGCGCATGAAATACGCGCCCAACACCCGGATCATCCGGCTCATGTGTTCGGGGCGCGTCGATCCGCAGTTCATCGTGGACGCGCTCGCCAAGGGCGCCGACGGCGTGCTCATCGGTGGCTGCCATCCGGGCGACTGCCACTACGTCGAGGGCAACTACAAGATGCTCCGGCGCTTCGAGATGTTGCAGCGGATGCTCGCCGACATGGGCATCGAGAAGGAGCGCGTGCGCCTCGAATGGATTTCCGCCGCCGAGGGCGAAAAGGTCAAGCGCGTCGTCAACGAGATGGTCGAGACCGTCAAGAAGCTCGGCCCGCTCGGCCTGCCGCAGAAGTTCAACGATTGGGACTCGGAAATGGAAGATTTCGCCCAGCACGTCGCCGCCAAGGAAGCGGCCGCCGGCTGTGGTTGTGCCGTTCACGGCAAGAAGGAGACAGTCAATGCCTAAGCCAAAAATCGCGTTTTACTGGTGCGCCTCATGCGGAGGCTGTGAAGAAACCGTTGTGGACCTTGCCGAGGACATCCTCGGCGTGGTGGAGGTCGTGGACATCGTCCTCTGGCCTGTCGCCATGGACTTCAAGTACAAGGACATCGAGGCGATGCCCGACAAGTCCATTGTCGCGACGCTGCTCAACGGCGCCATCCGCTCGACCGAGCAGGAGGAAATGGCCAAGTTGCTCCGCCGCAAGAGCCAGTACCTCATTGCTTACGGCGCGTGCGCCGTCAGCGGCGGCATCCCGGCGATGGCCAACCAGTTCCCGCGCGAGCAGATCCTCAAGTTCAACTACGAGGATTGCCCCACCATCGTCAACGAGCAGAAAGTCCGCCCGCAGGTCAAAACCGCCGACGATGGCCACGAGGTCACGTTGCCCACGCTCCACAACGTCGTGCGCACGCTCGACCAGGTCGTGGACGTGGACTACTACGTGCCCGGCTGCCCGCCGACGCCGAAGCTGACCAAGGCCGCTGTGACCGCATTGCTCGAAGGCAAGCTGCCGCCGAAAGGCTCGGTTATCGCGCCCGACATCGCGCTTTGCGACGAGTGTCCGCGCAAGGACAGCAAGCCGACCAACCTCAGCATCGACGAGTTCCGCCGTCCACATCAGTTCCTGATGGACCCGCTGAAATGTTTCCTCGCGCAAGGCGTGGTTTGCATGGGGCCGGCCACCCGCAGTGGCTGCGAAGCGGCCTGCACCAAGGGCGGCATGCCCTGCACCGGCTGCTTTGGTGGCACTACGCGAGTGCATGACCAGGGCATGAAGATCATGTCCTCCATCGCCTCCAACATCTCGCCGAAGGACGAGGCGGGCATCAGCAAGGTCCTCGCCGGCATCCCCGATCCGATCGGCACGTTCTACCGTTACGGCCTCGCGAAGTCCTCGCTGCGCCGCAAAGTCAATCTTCCAAAGGAAGCCTGAGCATGAACCCACAGAGTCAACAAGCCTTTAATGAAGGCGCTGCGCGCGCCAACGCGGCCTACCAGAAGCAGCGCCACGTCAGCATCAACCCCGTCACCCGCCTCGAGGGCCACGGCAAGATTGACGTGTTCCTCAACGACAAGGGCGATGTCGAACGCGCCTATTTCCAGGTGCCGGAACTGCGCGGCTTCGAGGTGTTCTCGCTGGGCCGGCCCGCCGAGGACATGCCGCAAATCACCAGCCGCATCTGCGGTGTCTGCCCCACGGCGCACCACATGGCCTCCACCAAGGCGCTCGACGACCTCTACAAGGTCGAGCCGACCAGCGCCGGCAGGAAAGTCCGCGAGCTGGTCTATAACACCTTCACGCTCGAAGACCACGCCCTGCACGTGTTCGTGCTGGGTGGACCCGACTTCATCGTTGGCCCACAGGCTCCGGCCGGCGAGCGTAACATCGTCGGCGTCATCGGCAAGGTCGGCATCGAAGCCGGCAAGAAGGTCATCGGCACCCGCCGCCGTCTGCGCGAGTTGATCAGCTACTTTGGCGGCAAGGTCGTGCATCCGGTGCTCGGTCTGCCCGGCGGCGTCAGCAAGGCGCTCGCGGTGGAAGACCTGCCGAAGTTCAAGCAGCTCGCCAAGGACGGCGTTGAATTCGCGGAGTGGACGCTGGCTGTGATCAAGCAGATCGTGCTCGGCAACCCAGAATACGTAAAGCTTATCACTGGCGATACTTATACGCACAAGACCTGCTACATGGGCCAGGTGGACGAGCAGAACAAGGTCAACTTCTACGACGGCAAAGTCCGCGTTGTGGACTGCAACGGCAAGGAAGTCTGCAAGTTCGCCGCGCAGCAGTACCGCGACTACATCGCCGAGCA
>JBAZIR010000357.1:0-6254 GCA_041651735.1 Verrucomicrobiia bacterium
TCTATCGCTTTCTCGGCCTGACGGTCGGCTGCATCCAGCACGACCAGCCGCCGCCGCTGCGCCGCGAGCAATACCAGTGTGACATCACTTACGGCACGAACTCCGAGTTTGGCTTTGATTACCTGCGCGACAACGGCATGGCCACGTCGGTGGAGGACCAGGTGCAGCGCGGGCATTTCTTCGCCATCGTGGACGAGGTGGACTCGATCCTCATTGACGAAGCGCGCACGCCGTTGATCATCAGCGGCCCAGCCGTTGCGTCGTCGAATATCCAGATTTACCAGCAGTACCGACCGCAGGTGGCTGATCTCGTGCGGGCGCAAACGTTGCTCTGCAACCGTCTCGTCGGCGAAGCGCAGAAGATACTTGAAACCGCCAAGGCCGCAACGCCCGGCAACGAGAACGATGGCGCGTCGGCCCAGGCCGGCCGGCTCCTTTGGAAGGTCAAGCAGGGCATGCCGACCAACAAACAGCTCACGCATCTGATGGAAGACCCGGAGATGCGGAAGCTGATTGACAAGACCGAACTGGAACTGCACGCCGACACGAAGAAGGAAGAGTTGCACCTGCTCAAGGAAGATCTGCTTTTTGCGATTGATGAGAAGGGCAACGAAGCCGATCTCACGGCAAAAGGCCGCGATTTTCTCAGCAAGGACCCGGAGTCGTTCGTGCTGCCCGATCTCGTCAACGTCTTCCACGAGTTGGACTTGGACGCGTCGCTGCCGAAGGAGGAACGGGAGAAGCAAAAGTCGGCTGTGCAACGCGCGTTCGACGAGAAAAGCCAGCGCATGCACGCCATCAGCCAGTTGCTGCGCGCGTTCTGCGTCTATGAGAGGGATGTCGAATACGTCGTGCAGGAAGGCAAGGTCATCATCGTGGACGAGTTCACCGGCCGCCTCATGCCGGGCCGGAGATGGAGCGACGGGCTGCACCAGGCGGTCGAGGCGAAGGAAAACGTCTCCGTCGAGCAGGAAAACCAGACGCTCGCGACGATCACGATCCAGAACTATTTCCGTCTCTACAGCAAGCTGGGCGGCATGACCGGCACCGCCGATACCGAGGCGGCCGAGTTTCACGACATCTACAAACTCGATGTTGCCATCATCCCGACGAACAAGCCGTGTGCCCGCGCGGACCACAACGACATCATCTACAAGACGCGCCGCGAGAAATTCAACGCAATCGTCAGCGAGATCGAGGAGGAGCACAAGAAAGGCCGGCCCGTGCTGGTTGGCACTGTCAGCGTCGAGGCAAGCGAATTGCTCTCACGCATGCTCAAACGCACCGGCGTCGTTCACAACGTGCTCAACGCGAAGTATCACCAGATGGAGGCCGAGATCATCGCCCGCGCCGGCCAGCGCGGCGCCTGCACCATCGCCACCAACATGGCCGGCCGCGGCACCGACATCAAACTAGGGCCCGGCGTGCCGGACATCGGCGGCCTGCACGTCATCGGCACCGAGCGGCACGAGGCCCGGCGCATTGACCGGCAGCTCCGCGGCCGTTGCGCGCGCCAGGGCGATCCCGGCAGCAGCCGGTTCTACGTCTCACTCGAAGACGACCTCATGCGCCTCTTCGGCTCCGGCCGCATCGCCAACATCATGGAGAAGGTTGGCATGAAGGAGGGTGAGCCGTTGGAGTCGCGCCTCCTGAACCGTTCCATCGAGACGGCGCAGAAACGCGTCGAGCAACACAACTACTCCATCCGCAAGCGCACGCTCGAATACGACGACGTGATGAACAAGCAACGCGAGGTCATCTACGGCTTCCGCAACGAGGTGTTGCGCACCGAGAACCCGCGCATGATGATTTTCGAGGTCATCGAGGAAGTGATCGCCGACCGCGTGGAAACCTACCTGCCTCGCGACAAGTCGCCCGACGAGTGGGACGCGACCGGCCTCATCAACTGGGCTAATCTCACCTTCCCGCTCGGCCTGCGCCAGCAACAGGTGGACCCGGTGCTGCAACAGGCGGCAGGGGAAAAGGACAAGAACGAGGTTCCTGATCGCGTGGCGGCATTCCTGATGGAGCGCGTCAAGAACGCCTATGCCGCGAAGGAAGCGAACGAAGACCCGGTCGGTCTGAAGACGCTCGAACGCTACGTGATCCTGAATGCGATAGACCGGCTCTGGCAGGAACACCTCTACAACATGGACAGCCTGCGCACCGGCATCGGCCTGCGCGCCTACGGCCAGCGCGACCCGCTGGTGGAATACAAGAACGAGGCCTACAAGTTGTTCGAGGAGATGCAGCTCCAGGTAAAGAGCGAGATCGCCAACAACACCTTCCGCTCCTCGACCACACTCGCGGCGTTCGAGAAATTCCTCGCCGCGTTGCCGAAGCAATTGCTGCACGCCCAGTCCATGGCTTTCGGCGGAGCCGCCGCACAGCCCGCGCCGTCGCAAGGCCGCCCGGCGCAATCGGTGCGCACCGATGCCGTCGAGGAAGCGATCGCCAACGTCGCCCGGCCCGTGCGCCGCGACGCGCGCAAGGTCGGCCCCAACGAGCCGTGCCCTTGCGGCAGCGGCAAGAAATTCAAGAAGTGCTGCGGGAAGTAACCTGTCTCGCGGTCTCGCGGGCCAAACATGGCTCCTGATTCCAACAACTCTCTCATAGGAGCCACGCTCCCAGGGGCGCCCCTCCCAAGGACGACCCTCTCTGGGAGCGCGGACATCCTGCCCTCCGCCGCCTTGGAAAAAGGAATCGAAAGCGAAAGTCGCCAGTCTTCTTCTCGATGAACTCCCTCGCCAAACATCTCTGGAACGCCATTGCCCGTCCCGACCTCGCGCTGCCGCGCTTTCTCGCCGTCGTTTCCGCCGCGTTGCTGGTGATCGCGTATCCAAAGTTCGACCTTGGCTTCGTGACATGGTTTGCGCTCATTCCATTCTTCTATGCCGCGCGCGGACGCTCGGTGCGCGAAGGCTTTTGGATCGGCTGGCTCGCGGGCTTTGTTTTCTTCTTCCTCATCTTCAACTGGATCTGGCACGTCACCTCCGCCGGGTGGCCGGCGCTGGAGCAATATCTGGCCGTGTTGACGTGGGTATGGGGACAGGCGGTGGTCGCGCTGCTGGCGTGCTATCTCGGAATCTACTTCGGCCTGTGGGGCGCGGCAGTCGCTGCGGCAACGCGGCGGTTTAGTTCCGGCGGCATCGGCGCAAATCTCGCGATCATGTTTCTGCTCTCGGCGGTGTGGGTGGCGCAGGAGTGGCTGCGCGGATGGGTCATCACGGGTTTTCCGTGGAACAAGCTCGGCGACAGCCAGCACGCGAACACCGGCGCGGCGCTCGGTCTCGCCCAGATCGCGGACATCACCGGCGTTTATGGTCTCTCGTTCATCCTGTGTCTTTTCAACCTCGGCATCGTCCTTACGATTGAAAAATTCCGCCGCGACCGCGGCTTCGGCCGCCGGCCGCATGTCGAGCTGTTCGTGGCGGTGGGATTGGTGCTGCTGGCTTGGAACTACGGCATGCGCACCGTCCTGCAGTATCAGCCCGGCGGCGAATCGCTCACCGTCACGCTGATTCAGCCGAACATTCCGCAGGAGGTGAAGGAAGACAAAGCGATGTCAGATCTGTCGCGCAAGCGACTGCGCGACCTGACGGAGGCTGCGATTTCCGTGTCGAAACCGCAGCTCATTCTCTGGCCGGAGACGGCGACACCGGAATACTTCCGGTGGGACAAGGAATGTTTCCAGACCATCAGCAATGTCGTGACGCGCACCGGCGCGTATTTGCTCACCGGCTCGATGGACCTCGACGGCTGGGAGAAACCGGAGACGGCGCGCGCTTACAACGCCGCCTTTCTGGTCCAGCCCAACCTGCGCATCCAAAAGCCGTATTGGAAAATGCACCTCGTGCCGTTCGGCGAGTTCGTGCCGCTGCGTTGGCTGCCATTCATGAAATACCTGACGCCGATCCCCGGCAGCTTCGACGCGGGGCAGGACTACACACTGCAACGCCTCGATTCGCCCCCCGTGAGCATCGCACCGCTGATTTGTTTCGAGGACACGTTCGCCTACCTGTCGCGAAACTTCGTCCGGCGCGGCGCGACGCTGCTCGTGAACATCACCAACGACGGATGGTTCAAGGAATCCGCCGGCGCTTACCAGCACGCAGCCTGCGCTGTCTTCCGCGCCATCGAGACGCGCACGCCGATGATCCGCTGCGCCAACAACGGCCTCAGCGGTTACGTGGACACGCTCGGCCGTATCGTGGATTACATCCACGGCGGCCCGAAGGATGACATTTTCATCACCGGCTGGAAGACGCTGACGGTACCGGTGCCGCCGGCCGGCGTGGCGCGACCGTTGACTTTTTACGTGCGCTATGGTGACGTGTTCGCCTTCGCTTGCATCGGCTTGGCGCTGGTGTGGGCGGCTGTTGAGATTTGCCTGAGTATTTGGAAACGAAGACTAACGAGTAACGCGTAGGTTGCAGACTGCGCATTACGTCATACGCATTACGATCATGTTGGACGACCTAACCATTCGCATCGCCGCCCAAGAGGAGCGTCTCGCTCATCTGAGGAGGTTTCTTTGACCTCGACACCTGCCAGAAACGCCTGACAGAGCTGGAAACCCAGATGGCCGCCCCGGCTTTCTGGAACAATAAAGACAAAGCCCGCGAAACCAACAACGAAGCGTCTTCGCTCCGCCGCCGGATTGGCTTGCTCGCCGACGCTCTCAAGAAACTCGAAAGCGCCCAGTTGATGGCGGAGCTGATTGCCGCCGAAACCGACGAGGCCCAGCGCGCCCAAGCCCTCAAGGACCTCGACAAGGAAGCCACCATCCTCCAATCCGACCTCGATGCGCTGGAACTGCAGGCAATGCTCGGTCTGCCGCACGACCGCAACAACGCCATCGTTTCCATCCACGCCGGCGCCGGCGGCACCGAAAGCTGCGACTGGGCCAACATGCTGTTGCGCATGTATCAGCGCTACGCCGAAATACGTGGCTTCGAGACCGAGTTGCTCGACATCCTGCAAGGCGAAACCGCCGGCATCAAAAGCGCCACGCTGCTTGTCACCGGCGACTACTCCTATGGCTACATGAAATGCGAGCGCGGCGTCCACCGCCTCGTGCGCATCTCGCCGTTCGACTCCAACGCCCGCCGCCATACCAGCTTCGCCAGCGTGGACGTCATCGCTGAGATCGAGGACACCGATGTCGAGATTGAGATCAATCCCTCCGACATTAAGCTCGACACCTATCGCTCCGGAGGCAAAGGCGGCCAGAACGTCAACAAAGTCGAGACCGCCGTTCGCATCACCCACATGCCGTCCGGCATCATTGTCGAGTGCCAGGCCCAGCGCAGTCAGCACCAGAACCGCGAGACAGCGATGAAGGTATTGCGCTCGCGGCTTTATGAAAAGATGATGGACGAGAAGAGGGCCGCGATGGAGAAGTTCTACGGCGAGAAAGGCGAGATCGCCTGGGGCCAGCAAATCCGCTCCTACGTCTTTCAGCCGTACCGGATGATCAAGGACCTCCGCACCGGCTGCGAAACCAGCGACATCCAGGGTGTCATGGATGGCAACCTCGACCCATTCGTCACCGCCTGGCTGAAGGCGGGATGTCCGACCAAGCGGATGCAGGCGAAGGATTTGGAGTAAGTACGAATGCGAATTCCAACGCAAGCGAGGTAGCAGTCTAGTGCTTGAGTGAAGCGTCATGAACACAGAGATCGAACTTCACGACTCAACACTCGCTGCTGTAGGCTTCAGCCGGGCCGAAGCGGTGCTGTCGCTACGGCCTGCATATATTCATCGTTCATCTGGCCGACCTGGTATTGACCACGGCACCGGTTGGGTGCAGGACGCAACGATCACGATTTTCAATGCTTCCGCAACTGAACTGCCAGTTCGACTTCCTGCGGATGTTTCTGAGGGCGGTCTTTGTGTTGCAGATAAGCTTTATCAAAACATTCTTCCAGTTTTGGACTCGACAGGTGAGGCGGTCGTAGTTGAGTTGCTTCTCGTAACCGCTGAGAAACTGAGTATTCGTGGCAATGGGATCAGGATTCGGTTCTCCGGCGCGGCGAAATACGTCGAGGATTTTAGGCCTTGAACATCCTTGACACCATCATTGCCCAGAAGCGCGTTGAAGTCGCGGCGCTGCGGCCGCGAGCGGCGGAGTTGAAGCGGCTCGCGGCGGAGCGAAGCGAGCGGCGCGATTTTGCGGCGGCGTTGCGGCGGGCAGATAAACGCGTGGCACTCATCGCCGAGGTGAAGAAGGCGTCGCCGTCGGCGGGCGTCCT
>JBAZIR010000358.1:0-6239 GCA_041651735.1 Verrucomicrobiia bacterium
CGACCGCGGTTGCAAGCACATCGTGCTCGACACGCGGATGCTGCTCGGAAAACCAGCGGCGAATGTTCGCGTCACTGCGCGTGACGAAGCAGGCCGGGTGACGGCCGCGAGCAGCGAGCCGCTTTCTGACCAACGATTGAAATTCTCTGCAACTTCGGCGGTGGACTACGTGTTACACTAGGCAAATGGCCTCTCGGATGGGCTTTGGCAATGTTCATCGCAGAGGCGAAAAATGGTTCCGCCGTAAGGAATTCAAACCATGAAGTATTTGCCGGTCATTTTCTGCGCGCTGGGAGTCGTTTTCAGTCCGGTCTTTGGCGCGAGTGCGTCCACGAGCAAACCCAACGTTCTCATCATCCTGGCTGACGACCAGGGGTGGGGCGATCTCAGCGTCAATGGCAACTCCAACCTCGCCACGCCGCACATTGATTCGCTCGCGAGCGCCGGTGCAATGTTCGACCGCTTCTACGTTTGCCCGGTCTGTTCGCCGACGCGCGCGGAGTTTCTGACGGGGCGCTATCACCCGCGCAGCGGCGTTTTCAACGTTTCCACCGGCGGCGAGCGGATGAATCTCGCCGAAAAAACCATTGCCGACTTGTTCAAGGCGGCTGGCTATGTGACCGGCGCGTTTGGCAAGTGGCACAACGGCATGCAGTATCCGTATCATCCGCGCGGCCGGGGTTTTGACGAGTTCTACGGGTTCTGCTCCGGGCATTGGGGTGACTACTTCGACGCGCCGCTGGAGCACAACGGCCGGCTCGTCACGGGCAAGGGTTACGTCATTGACGATCTGACTGATCACGCGATGCGGTTCATGGAGCAGCACCGGAAACAACCGTTCTTTTGCTACGTGCCGTTCAACTCGCCGCACACGCCCGCGCAGGTGCCGGATCGTTTCTACAACAAGTTCGCCAACCTGACGCTGGCGATGCGCGACCGTGATTCTGATTGTGAAGACGTGGCCAAGACGCGGGCAATCCTGGCGATGTGTGAGAACATCGATTGGAACGTCGGCCGGCTGCTGTGGAAACTCGACGACCTCAAGCTCGCCGAAGATACCATCGTCATTTACTTCAGTGACAACGGTCCGAACGGCTGGCGTTGGAACGGCGGCATGAAGGGCCGGAAAGGTTCCGTGGACGAGGGCGGTGTTCGCGCGCCATTTTTCATTCGCTGGCCGGGGCGCATTCCTGCGGGCGCGAAGATTCCGCAGATCGCCGGGGCCATTGACCTGCTGCCGACGCTGGCCGATCTCGCAGGTGTTCCAGTCACCAGCACCAAGCCGCTCGACGGCGTCAGCCTCAAGCCGCTGCTTCTCGGCGCAGGAAAAGACTGGCCGGACCGGATGATCTTCTCGCATTGGGCGGGCAAGGTAAGTGTGCGCACGCAGCGCCACCGTTTCGTCGTGCCTAACCAGTTGTTCGACATGGCCGCCGATTCCGGCCAAGACCGCAACATCGCCAAGGAGCAGCCTGAAGCTGCCGCGCGGCTGTCGAGCGCCCTCGACAAGTGGAAGGATGAGATTCTGACGGGTCTCGGCAAACAGGAGTGGCCGTTCACGGTGGGTTGTCGTGAAATGCCGATCACGCAGCTTCCCGCGCGCGACGGCGTTCCGCACGGCAACGTCAAGCGCAGCGCCCGCGCGCCGAATTGCTCGTTCTTCACGAACTGGACCAGCACCGAAGACCGCATCACGTGGGATGTGGAGGTTGCCACAGCGGGCCGCTACGAGGCTGTCGTTTACTACACGTGTCCCAAGACCGACGTTGGCTCCACCGTCGAACTGAGTTTCAACGGTAGTCGCATCGAGGCAATCGTGTCGGAAGCGCACGACCCGCCGTTGCGCGGGCAGGAACACGATCGTTTCCCGCGCGCGGGCGAATCGTATGTGAAGGACTTCAAACCGATGCGGCTTGGCGTGATGGAATTGAAGCTGGGCCGCGGCGAACTGACGTTGCGGGCGGTGAAGGTGCCCGGCAAAACGGTGATGGACGTGCAGCTGATCCTGCTGACACTGCTCAAGTAGCGGTTCCGCGCGTCACGCGTAGCGGCCGATTTCCTCCGCCAGCGGCGTGAGCAACTCCAGCTTCCATGGTTCCACGCGCGGTGCCACCGAACACGCCGTGCTGAGGATGTAGCCGCCACCGGGTTTGCCGACGCGGATGCACTGGCCGGCTTCGGCGATGACCTGTTCCTTCGTCCTGTAATCGAGCAGCGCCACGGAGTTCATGTTGCCCTTGATGAACAGCCGGTCGCCGACGCGCCGCTTCGCTTCCGCCAACTCGACGTTGCCGAGCGGCGGCGGGTCGAGCGTGTCGAGACCGTCAATGCCTGTCTCCGCCATCAACTCCAGCCGATCGCCGATCCGGCCGCATGTGTGCGTATAGACTGGCACGCCGGTGGGCTTGATCGCGTCGGTCATCCGCCGTTCATAGGGCAGGACGAACTCGCGATACATTTCCTGTGAAATGAACCCGCCGCCAGCAAACGCCGACGAGATGAGCACTGCGTCCACGCCACGCCGCGCCTGCGCCACGCCCCACGCGACGGCCGTGACGGTGAGACGATCCAGCAGCGCGTGGCACTTGGCCGGGTCGGTCATGAGTGCCATCAACGCTTCCTCGTAACCGAACAGTTCCATCAAGTGTGTGAACGGCGAGAAAACCTCGCCGTGGACGGAGACTTCGTTGCTAACAGCGGCTTTTACGAAATCAATCGTGCGGAAGAAATACTCCGGCACTTCGCTGAGAGGACCGGGCCGCGTTTTTTCCGCCAGCTGCGGCACGTGATAGGTGTTCCAGATGTAGCCGGTCAGATCGTCGAGACCCTCGAGCCGGTCGGGATCGAGTGTGGCAAAGTCCGCTCGTTTTGGCGTCGACCCGTCAGCGTTGTAATGATGCGCGCTGTCGTTTGGCGGCACGAGCGTGTAATCGCCGCTCTTCCAGATAAGACGCTCGCCGCCGTCGACGGTTCGCTCGATTCGCAACACGTCGTCGAGGACGTTCGCCGGCCGGCCGGGGAGGTTGATGAGGATGCCGTCGAAGCGATAGCGACGCTGTAACAACACGAGCGCTTCGGCGAAACCTTCGCTGGTGAACCAAATGCGATGTTGCGGGATCGGTGCGTTGAGGAAGTAATGGCCAAGAGCGAGTTGGCACATTACCGGCACGCGGTCCGGTTGCTGGTGTTGCATCGCGAGCGCAATTCGTTGCTTGCTTGTCATGGCACGGAACCTTTGGAAACCGCCTCACTCCAGTGTCGGCTTGGCGATACCGCCGCGCAGCTGGGCGATACCGCCTTCATTTTCATAAACGCCGTAGAATGGCGAAGTCGAGTCGAGCCAGACGGCGATCCGGTGGAGTTCCTCCGGCGAAAGCTTCACGTCGTGGTGACCCTTGACGAGCATCGGGTAGAGTTTCGACGCCCGCGCGCCAAACTGGCCGGGAATGGTACGATACGCGCGCTCGTCGCCGAAGTCGTGGCCGCCGTAATCGTAGAAGCCGTATTTTTCCGTAAGGCTCACGTAGGAGACGTAGAAGGTCCCGCGCCGCCACCACGTGCCGCTGATCTGCACCGGTTCCGCGTCGAGCCGCGGCGCTTTGTCAGAATTTTTCTGATGGCAGCCGACGCAGTTCTTGTTCAACACCGGCTGGACGAGCCGCGGATAGCTGAATGGGTTGGTGCCGTCCACATCCGGCTGGAGCCGCGATGGCGCGCGCCGCATCGCCAGTGGCTGGCCCTTCGACGCGATCGGCGCGCGCGTCTTTGGCTCGTGACAACCCTGGCAGGTGCGTTTCTCGCCGGCCTGGAGATGCGTGGCGGATCGCATGGATTGCACGGCGAGGCCGTTCTCGTCAATGGCCTGGAAGAAAAGCTCCTTGCGCGCCGGCACAATGAAGTGCGCGCTGCCGTCCGCCTCCACCGGCACGGTGCCGAGAACGGCGCGCGCGACATTCACCGAGAGGGAGAACGGAATCTGCACGCCTGTCGTGTGCGGGAGGGCGTCGGAACCCAGCGTCTGTGGCAGGACTTGATAAACGCGCAGGGCCTTGATCTTCGTGCCGGCCGGCCAGGGCTTGAGGCTGTTGTAAACGTCGAGCACCGCCATCGTCCCCTCCGCAGGCTGGCCCGCCGCAAGCGGTTTGGACAGTTCGTTGACCACGGGCGGCCTCGGTCGCGGCGCGAGCGGCATCGGGTTGTGACAGCCAATGGCGGCGTCGCGGTAGATGAGTTCCTTGTTGCCGAAGCTGTCCACGAGGTAGATGCCATACGCGCCTTTCCCCACAGGGCCGCCCGAAGAATGTGTGCCGGCAGCGGCATCATACACGCAGAGGTGATAATTCTCGCTCAACGGCCACGCCTCGCCGTAGTTGATCGTGCCGCCTTGACTCTCCGGGAACGCGATCTCCGGTGTCAGGCGCTTGACCGGCCCCATCGCGTCGTCGTCCTTCGCGCGCGGGTCCACGATGATGAGCGAGCCGAACGACTGGCCGTGATGTGGTGCGGCGGTCGCGATGAACCGCGGCGAGCCGGGAATCGCCCGCACGTCCAGTTCCATGTCCGCCCGCTTGCCTCGGAATGAGTAATTGCCGTGCACGGCACGCGGGTCGCAGCCGTCGGGCGTCGTGGTCCACGGCATATGCGCCACCACGCCGTGGCGGTCCACGTAATCCCACCGCGTCCAGACGATCATCCCGTCGTTGGCGACGCTCGGATGCCATTCGTTGGTTTCGTGCGGCGAGAGACATCGGATGTTGCTGCCGTCGGCGGCCATGTCGTGAAGCGTGTAAGTCGGGCAGATGCGTCCGCAGCGCAGATAACCGCCGCGGCGCTCGCTGATGAAGGCAATGCGCCCACTGGGCATCCAGCAGGGGTCGAACTCGTTCCACGTCCCGTCGGTGAGCTGTTCCAGCCGCGAGCCGTCCGCGTTGGCTTTGAAGACGTGGTAGCAGCGGCCTTCGTCCCAGTGGCCGCGACTGGGATCGGTATGCTCGCGATGCCCGCGCTCGCCACGACACTCGACGTAGGCGAATGCGATCTGCTTCCCGTCGAACGACACGTCGGGCGAGATGAATGAGCCACCCTCGGTCTCGTCGCCGCTGAGATTGCCGACGCCGTCGAAGCCGAGCTTATAGTCGCGGTTGGGACCGCCGTTGAGCTTCCGGCCTTTGAGCCGGCCGCGCTCGACCTCCGAATGGGCGATGAGGTCGCGCACTGTTGCGTCAGGGCTGAATGGCCGCTCCAGCACGCAAACCGCGCCGCCGGGCCGCGCGGTGATGCCGTAGTATTGGTCACACATGTGATTGTAGATACAGAGGTGTCGCTTGAGGAAGAGCAGTTTGTCGAACGCGAGCAGCGGGTTCGCGAACGCGATCTGCCGCCGCAACCGGCACGCGTCGGCAAAGAGGACGTAGCGAGCTTCGGCATTTGCGGGCGCGATGGCGGCATTGGCGGCTTGCAGCGCCGAGAGTTCTTGATTGAACTGCGGAAGTTTCAGGTTCGCCAGCAACGCCGCCGTTCGCCGCAACACGATGTCGGTGGGGTCGCGGTCGCCTGGCAGCACCAGCGACTCTTGCCGGAACGTCTCCGGTGCGACGGCGTCAAAATGCGCGCGGTTGCCGAGGTCGCGCTGTAGCGTGGCGAATTGCTCCTCCCACTCCTGTTCCAACCCTACGCGCGACCATGTGCCCAGAAACCCGTCCATGCCGCGCACCGCCAGCAACAGCGAGTGCCGGAACGCCCGCACCTCGCCGTAAAGCGCCGGCAACTGCTCCATCGCTTTCGCATCCTCGTTCGACACGCCGACGATGATGTCGTCCCATTTCGTCTGGAGCGCATTGAGTTGTTTCCGTAACGCATCGCCGCTGGCAAATTGCGAAGGCAGCACCGCAGCGAGTACATCCATGGCCGCGCGCAGATCGCGCATGCTGCCGCCGTGGGCAACAGGGCCGCCGTCGACACACTTCGCCGCATGTTCTTTGACCTCCGTCCAACTCGTGTCTTCGCACGGTGTCCGGGTGCAAAGCAGCGTCAGCGCCGACATTTCAAAGCCGTGTTCCAGTTCCCGCAGCCACAGTTTGCGCGTGATGCTGATAATCTCCTCAAACCGGTTGATCCGCCCGTAGAGGTTGAGCCATCGCGGATCGTTCGGCAGCGCTTTATCTTTTTGGAGCTCGTCCTGATCCCCGCTTACATACTGGTTCGGTTCGTCGAGCCGCTTTGTAGCCAGGCCCAGGATC
>JBAZIR010000359.1:0-6220 GCA_041651735.1 Verrucomicrobiia bacterium
AGCCGGCAGGTCATGTCTCGCTTGCCGGCAATGCCGTCAAAGTGGAGAAGGACGGGTCGGCCTTCCTCGAGGAACTTGACCATCAGGAGAAGCCCCAGCTTCGGATTTTCCATCAAGGGCGTGGAGAAGAATACCTCATGGCCTACTGCGCAGGACGCAAACATCTCCCGGTAAGCCGAGAAGACCTCCAACCGAGGCACCTGCGGACGGAGGTCGCCAATGAAATTGTGGGTTTGCGCCCCACCATGCCAGGCGAGGAGCATCACGGGTCGGCCGTTGCCAGCCGCCGCTTGAAGGTGTTCGAGGCCGGCCATCTCGACGGCGAACATCCTCTTGGCGGCGGGCTGTCGCGCCGCGTATCCTCCGGGATCTGCGAGGTAGTCCTTGTATTCGGCCTCGGAGGCTTGTCGCACTGGAATGCGCAGGTTGAGAAGGTACGTCTCCATGACCTGCTGGCAGTAGTCTGAAAAGCGGAGCAAGGGCGCCAGATCGCGCCTTGCGGCGGCCAGAAAGTCCAGTTCTGTGCAGCTGAGCGTGCCGATCCGCCAAAGGCGCTTCAACGCGTCGGCTAGAGCAGACCAGCCCAGAGCCGGAGCTTGCAGACAGAGCCGAAGTGTTTCAGCCATCAGGCTGCAGAACACGCGCGGTCTGTGCAGCTGGACACGGGGTTTGAACCGACGGCACCAGGTCACGGTGGCTTGGGGTGTCGGATTCATCGGTTACCGCGCGTCGCGAGGGACGCAGCGTCTTCGCGATGTTGCCGGGCACGCGGGCGGATCGAGATCGTTTGGGCGGGCCGTCGGGCCGAATGCGGTGGGCGCCCGGGCTTTACAGCGTAACCGTCGTTGACGACTTTCAAGCCGGCCCCGTGGATCATCGCGACCAAGTCCTTCAGGGACTTGTTTGGCCGTTTCTGGCTGTAGAGGGAGTATCTCACCCGGAATCGCTCCGGGGTGAAGTTGCACGTCACGACGTTGGCCCCGGCGTGAAACCCTGTTTCCTGCCCGTGATCCATCAGCAAGTCCAGGGCGCTGACGGTGGGCACGGGCACGTTGAGGCAAAGCTGGAGAACCGCCATTGTGTTCAGCGTCAGGTGCGGGTCGCCGCATGGTTCGCCAGCCAACGGGGAAACCTCGTGGGGGATGAATGGCGAAGCGCTCGCGTAGCTGACGCCCAGTTTCTTGGCGAGCAGGATGTCCTCGGCGATGGATTCGAGTGTCTGGCCCGGCAGGCCGATGATATTGCCGCCGCCGACCTTGATGCCGAGCGAGGTTAACGTCCGGACGCACCGCAGCCGCTCCTTGAGGTCCATCGACCTCAGTTTGAAGTGCAGGCTCTCGTCGGAGGTCTCATGCTTGAGGATGTACCCATCAATGCCCGCTTTGACCAGCCGCTCGAACTGCTTCCGGGTTCGGTTTCCGATGCAGGCGATCACGGTCATCTGCAATTCGTTCTTAACCTGAGGGCAGACCTCCTCGACGATCTCGGTGGTGCCATCGCATTCGCCGGCTTGCAGGAACAGGATGTTGATGCCGGCCGCCTTCATCTCGCGCGCGCACTCGAACACCTCCGCCGGGCGCATCTGGTAGCGCGTCATCTGCCGGTTGTCGCGCCTCATGCCACAATAGAAGCAGTTCTGCTTGCAGACATTGGAGATTTCCACGACGCCCCGCAGGAAGGCGCTGTCACCGAACCGTTGTGCGCGCGTCCGGCGGGCCAAGGCAAACAGGGCTTCCTGGTCCTTCCCCCGCGCTTTCAGCATGTTCACGATCTCAGCTGAGTTCATGCATATTCTGTCTTAATTGCGGCCAACCAGCGACCGATGTCTGCGACCGCAAGTTCTCGACCTATGGGCGAACCCCATGAGAGGTTCCTCCTGTGCCCCACTTTTGTGCCACGGCATTCGCCGGGGCACAACGCAAATCATCATTTTCTGATTTCTCAACCGCCGGGGTTCTTGTTACAAGAAGTCAGACGCATGATGAACGCAAACACCGTGGGAAGGAAAGTGGCTGAAGTGATTCAGGAAGTTCTGGGACCTGAGACGGAACTCGCCGGTCTGGACCCCAAGACGCCCCTCAAAGCTGTGAGCGCCATAGATTCCCTCGCCGCCCTCCGCATCATGGTCGCGCTCGAAAACGAGTTCAAACTGAAGTTCGAGGCGGCGAATCTTGAGGAGACCTTCCACAGCGTGGAGACGATCACTCGCTACATCGAAGCTCGAACCGGCCAGGGAGCCGCGTGATGACGTTTGTCAACCCGAAGGATTTCATCGGCAATGCCGCTCGGCGAAGCCCTGACAAGACGGCGGTCGTCTTTGCCGGAGAGGCGGTCTCGTATGCAGTGTTGAATGACTGGATCGGGGCGCTCGCCCGCTGGCTCAAGGTGGCTGGCGTCGGCGCGGGCGACACGGTGGCATTGTCCCTTCCCAACAGCTTGGAGTTCATCGTCGCGTTCTATGCCGTCATGCGAGCCGGCGCTGTCGTGTTCCCGGTCAGTCCCAAGTTGACCCGGAAGGAACTGGTCGGTCTGCTTACAGACGCCCACGCCGATTGTGTCATCCATCCGAAGGATGACCCGCGGCCCTTGGAGGTTTTTCAGTCGGCGGATGTAAGTATTGCCCTGCAACTCGGTTTCAGCGGGGGCGATTTGCTGCTGGAATCGGCTGCCCTCCGCGTTCGCCCGCAGGCTGCGGACAAGCCCGTGCGCGGCCGGACGCGCTACCAGCCTGTCGTCCGCCAATACTCATCCGGTTCCACCGGCACGCCCAAGCACATGCTGAAAACGTCGCGGAACCTCTTCCACGACGCGTGGCATTTCGCGGCCGCCTTCGGCCTGACGGAGAAGGACGTGTTCCTCGGCGCCGCGCCGTTCTGTCATAACTACGGCCTGCTGAGCCTGCTCGCTGCAAGCTATCTCGGCGCGACGTTGGTGGTGGTGAAACAATTCCTGCCCCACGCGGTTCTTGAGCACATCCACAAAGACCAAGTCACGGTCTACCTAGCTACGCCCGCCATGCTGGAAATCCTGGCCGACTGTTATCTCGACCCAGTGCCTTCCCTGCCGTCATTGCGGTGCTGCGTCAGCTCGACGGCGCCGCTCACAAAAGCGGTCTTCGAGAGATTCCACTGCCGGTTCGGCCTCCCGGTTTTCCAAGTCTACGGTTCCACCGAGACCGCGACGAACACGGTTCAGAAGATCACCGACTATACTGACGAGACGCTGGTGGGCACGCCGATGCCCGGCATCGAGGTGCAAATCTTCGACGAACACTTCCGGCGCCTGCCCCGCGGCGGGGTCGGGCGGATTGGTATCAAGTCGTCTTCCGCCTGTGGTGGTTATCTCCACAACGCCGCCGCGTCTGCCCAGACGTTCCGGGCCGGTTACGTTTTCCCCGGCGACCTCGGTCAATTGGACGCTGACGGGGCGTTGCACGTTTTGGGGCGGGACAACGTGATCAACGTGGGTGGGATGAAGGTGGACGCATTGGAAGTGGAGCGGGTCCTTAATTCACACCCTGCCGTGGCGGAGTCCCTGGTCTATGGCGCGACCGATGGCAACGACCAGAGACTGAGCGCGGCGGTGGTGCTCCGCAGCGGTGGACTGACTGTCGCGGAACTGCTGGATCACTGCAGGGCGAGGCTCTCCGAGCACAAGCTGCCGAAAATCACCCATATCGTGGACACGCTACCACGAGACGAGCATGGGAAGATTGTTCGGAAGGCCATTAAGGCGCACGTGCGACGATCGCGAGGGGCAGATCCTGAGAAGCCGTTGAAGAGCTCTTGATGGGTTGAACGGTTTTTGGCGGTGTGTCCTGTAATGAATCAGGGACTGCTTGCATGATAGGGCGAGGCATTGCGCAAGAACCCTGTTTGCCTGTGTGCGATCGGAAGAGACGGTGTTCCACGAACACCACCGCAACCACAGTCCTTGGAATCGCGGGGAGTTTGCGCTTGCGTCGAGTTTGCGCCGAACGATAATGCTGCGCAGACCACTGATGAGCACAACCACGGCCACCACAGAGCTAGCGCAACAGGCGGAGCGTGGATTTTGCCTCGGTGGATCCCGTCGTCCTGCTCACCGCGCGGCGAGCAGGTCCCGTCCGGGCGGTGAGCAGGACGTAAACCAGTGCCTCATTGCCGGTGGCCTGGAAACAGAGTTCCTATCCTTTCCTTCGTTCTGGCGGGCATCGAAAGATCAAGCCCCTTGGGGACAACCAACCAGCTCTTTGAGACGACGGCGATGAAGAAACGACAAAAATTGACTGCGATTCTGATCCTGACCGCGGCGGGAGTGTTCTGCTGCGCATCTTCCAACCTTCACGCCGAGACGGTGCGCGACCGGTTGTGGATCTGGGGGCGTCCGGCAGGCGTCTACAACAACACCCATTTCCGCCCTCTCGGGCTCCACTCGACGGTCGAGCCCGTCGCCGGAGCGGAGGATATGGGGATCAAGAATATGACCTTCATTGCCACCGGGGACCTCGGCCCGCTCGAAAACTATTATCGTCCTTTTGAACGTCTGGACCGGGTCTATTGGTCGCTGGTTGCCGCGGGCGGCGGCACCTCTCAGGCCGCACGTGAGGCTGCCTATGGGCTGGCTGAGAAGCACAAGAACGTAGTGGGATTCATCCTCGACGACTTTTTTCTCGAGCCTAGTGGCGGCAACGCAGCAGACCCCGGACCGGATCGGCCCTTCCGAGCGTCGCTGACTCCGGCCGATCTGCGCGTGATCCGCCAGCGGTCCGTGCGCGGCGGCCGCGTGCCGTTGATGTGCGTGATCTACAGCGCGCAGGTGAAGCCGGGAGCTCGAGCCCACCTGGCGGAAGTCGATCAGATATGTTTCTGGACCTGGCGGCCTCCCGACCTGAAGAACATGGAAGCCAATTTCGCGGCCTTGGAACGGCTGGCCCCGAACAAGCAACTCTTCCTGGGCTGCTATATGTTCAACTTCAGCAACAACAAGCCCTTGCCCGTGGAGCTTATGCAGAAGCAGGTGGAACTAGGCTATCAATGGCTGCGCTCGGGCCGCATTCAAGGGATCATCTTCCTGTCGACGGGAACCGTCGGTGCCGGTCTGGAGGCTGTTGATTGGACGCGCCAGTGGATTCGCACCCACGGTGACGAACCTCTCCCAACTGCTCCGGCCACTTCGGCCAAGCAATGAGCACGACCAACGCCACTCGGATCACCACCAGTTCAATCAAGAGTCATTCGCTATGAATATCACGTCGCGGATTACCCGTCGTCAGTGTCTGAAGATTGCCGGCGTCACAATGGTTGGGGCATGGACCTTGCCGGTTGAGGCCAAGCATCTCTGGACCAAGGCGAAGGAAAATTTCCGTCTGGGCATCTTCGCCAATATCTACCGCAAGCTCCCCCTCGAGGAGGCGGCCGCCCGGATCAAGACCGACGGTCTCCGTTCGGTGATTACTGACTTCAACTTCGCCGACGTGCGGTTCAACCCGGCTGCGCCCGATTGGGATGCCGTCAAGAAGGTCCGCGCGTCGCTGGATCGCCAGGAACTCGCGGTGGCCGGGCTCTACGGGTATTACAACATGGTTGCCCCCGATGCGGAGGCGCGCCGTAAGGGACGTGAACGCATGGAGTTTCTGCTGGCCAACTGGAAGCAGTTTGGTTCACCCCATGTCACCACGGAGACCGGCACGTTTACTACCAAGGCTGACAAGGGCGACTCTCCCAAGAACGCTTCGGAAGAGGGCTACCAGGAACTCAAACGGGAGGTGGCGGAGCTGGTGAAGCTGGCCGAGAAGAGCGGGGCGGTGATCAACATTGAGGTGTCGTGGCGCCAAGTGATCGGCACCATCGCCCGGGTTGAGCGATTGTTGAGCGATGTGCCTTCGCCCAGTTTGAAGGTGACTCTCGACCCGGCAAATTTCTTCCGGCCTCAAGACCTGCCCAACACGAAGCCCATGCTCGAAGAGATGTTTCGCAAGCTCGGGCCGCAGATCGTTCTGGCCCACGCCAAAGATGTCCGGGTGGCCGGCGACAAACTCGAATACCCGCCGGCCGGGCAGGGCATGATTGACTACCCGACTTACCTGAGCCTCCTAGCCCAGCTAAATCGCCCGATAGATTTAGTGCTCGAGTATCTCAAGATCGAGGATGTGTCGCGGACTGTCGCTTTCCTGCGCGGTGTGATGGACAAGTTGCCCTGAAGCCCGCCCGGCACGTTCTCAACGATACGTCCGTCGCGA
>JBAZIR010000360.1:0-6216 GCA_041651735.1 Verrucomicrobiia bacterium
ATCCAGAGACAGCCGCGTTGCCGCCGAAGGGCACGCTGAATGTGGGGCCTCAGCGCCCCGACCCGCGCAGCCGGCAAACCGAGACGGTCGGGGCACTAAGGCCCCTCCCACATTCAGGACGCGCCTCTCCGGGTCCGCCACTTCGGATTCCACCCATCTCCGCAATCCCGTTCAACATCTTCGTTGCGCCATTGCGAACGCAGCGGCTCGCCAGAAACGGCTTGCCCTGCCAATCATCGGTCCGCTGCGCGGCTCTCAAAAGGTCCGGCAAACAAAAAAGAGCGCCTCGTTTGCACGAGACGCTCTCTTGTTGGGAACTAAAGTTCCTGTGGAGTAGCTGCCGGCTTAGCGGTTGCCGCCGCCGTAGCCACCGCCTTGGGGACGCGCCTCGCGCGGACGGGCTTCGCCGACCGTCAGGGCGCGACTGTCGAGTTCTTTGCCATTCAACTGGGAGATGGCCGCCGTGGCCTCCTCCTGGGTGCTCATCGTCACGAAGGCGAACCCGCGTGACTTCTGAGTGAACTTGTCCGTGATCAAGTCGCACGCCGAGACGGTGCCGGCGGTCTTGAACAGATCCATGACGTCGGTCTCGGTGGTGTTAAACGACAGGTTTCCTACAAATAGCTTGGTAGCCATAATTACTGTAACTTTCTGCTGCTGTGGGAGCTTAGCGGTGACTGTTTCCGAACGATCGGATTTCTGATCATCACCAGCTATGGAGGGCTACCTGACAATCTACCAACTCACTGTTAAATCCTCGCCTCTGCGAGCAAGACAACCATAGGGCCGTTGGCCGGAATAGCAACCACCATTCTTGGAAATCGGACGCCCCCCCCCCCCCCCCCCTGCCCTGACTTGCGCGGCTCATGGCAGCAAAATGAGTGAAATGAATTACCGATCGGTTATCGCTATTGGCTGGTTTGTGTGAGACATTATGCGTTATGGAAACTATGGATGCAGTGGATGCGGTAAATGCCGTTCATTACGTGACAAGGGAAGGTAATGATTACAGCATCAGGTTTGTCGAGAAGCGGACTCCTTTAAGAAACACCTGGTTCATTTTCGAGGTGAAGGATATTTCCAAGCGCACGGTCACCGAACAGGGGATTTCCGTTGGCCGGCGGTTCATCAAGATCGTCGAGGACGAGGAAGGGTTTTCGGACAAAAGCATGTGCGAGCTGGCGTTGCTCCGCCTGAAGATCGCCTTGGAAAGAAAAGAAGAGGATACCACGGCGAACCGGCCGCGGCCGATGCTGGACTGCGGCTACGATCTGCACAGTATTACCTGCGTGGACAAACCCGTTTCGATGAAGGCCGAAACCACCCAGTTTCTGAAGATGCTCCGCCGGGCGCATCGAAACATCAGCGAACCAGTTATCCCTCCCCGGCTCGTCCATCTTCGCTACGGAGGCACTCGCAGAGTCCACCGTTGGGGTTGCATCTGACGATAGCCTTGTAGCCAGGTCGGTTTCGGCGGCGATTTCACGGCTTGGAAGCGCGGGCATCCTGCCCGCCTTGTTGAGCAACTATGCGGCACTCTTTTCTTGCATGGTTGCATTGTCTTTATGTCCCCCTGCCCGCTCCCGCTGCTGGCGTGCTCGGAGACATTTGATCCAACCTCATCAGCGTCGCGCGAGAAACACTCCCGCGTGTCTCGTGCGCCGCGTGAGAAAAACTGGCGCGAGGTTCTTCCGGTGGGCGCGAGGGTTGCGAAAAGATGACGCAGGGGGATTTCGCAGTTTGCTGACATGCAGGCTGTTTTCAGCACGTTACGATTCGATTACGCCGTTGGCACGGGTGCTGCGGGTTCATGTGTCGTGAGTCTGCGGCATGAGGCCGCAGCGGGTAGAACAAAACAAAAACTAAAATCGGAGGACAGAACCATGTCACTGGTAAGATGGCATCGAACAGCAGAACCACTCCGAATGTTGGAGGGTCTGCAAGAGGAAATGAACCGGCTGTTCAACACGTCGCTGGTCCGGTTCCCGGAATTTGGGACGACAGAGGGAGCGGCGTTCTGGACGCCCGCGCTGGACATGCACGAGACCAAGGACGACCTGGTGGTCCAGTGCGAACTGCCCGGCATGAAGCTCGAAGACATCAACGTCAGTCTTCAGGAGAACACGCTCACCATCGAGGGCGAACGCAAGAAAGTGGCAGAGACGAAGGAAGAGAACTACTATCGCGTGGAGCGATGGTATGGGAAATTCCACCGCGCCATGGAACTGCCGACGCTCGTGGACGGTGAGAAGGTCCATGCGACCTACGAGGGCGGCGTGCTCAAGATCGTCATGCCGAAACGGCCCGAAGTGAAACCGAGGCAGATCCAGGTGAAGGTCTCCTGACGGGGACCGCGCCGGACCGCATCGGCCGACGGAAAGAACCATTGAAAGGTGAACGCCCGGCCGTTCGTTGGAGCGAGCCGGGCGTCTCATCTTGATGATGCGAAGCATGGCAGAAAGAGAGAAACTTGAACCTGAACCAATTCACTGAGAAAGCGCAGGAGGCGCTGCAAACGGCGCAGGCGGTCGCAGCCCGGCATCATCATCAGCAACTGGAGCCGGAGCACGTGCTCGCAGCGTTATTGGAGGACGCCGAGGGCCTCGTGCCGCGGTTGGTCCAACACGCCGGCTGCAATCCGCAGAATATTGCCGATGCCATCGCGAACGCGCTCGCTGCCAAGCCGTCCGTGACTGGCCCCGGCGCGGATGAGATTCGCGCCGGCCAGCGGCTCACGCGGTTGCTCGACACGGCCCAGCGCGAGTCCAAGCGAATGAAGGACGACTACGTCAGCGTCGAGCATCTGTTGCTGGCGCTGGTCGAGGAAGGCCGCCGCGAAACCAGCAGCCGGCTGCTCAGTGAAGCGGGCCTCACGCGTGACAAGCTGATGAAATCGCTGGCCGCCGTCCGCGGCAACCAGCGAGTGACCTCGCCGACGCCGGAGGTGACTTACCAGGCGTTGGAACGCTACGGCCGCGACCTGACGAAGGCCGCTCAGGCCGGCAAGCTCGACCCGGTCATCGGCCGTGACGACGAAATCCGCCGCTGCATCCAGATTCTGTCACGCCGCACGAAGAACAATCCCGTGCTGATCGGCGACCCCGGCGTTGGCAAGACGGCTATCGTTGAGGGCCTCGCGCAGCGCATCGTGCGCGGCGACGTGCCGGAGGGTTTGAAGGAAAAACGCATCGTCACACTCGACATGGGCGCGCTGGTGGCTGGCGCGAAGTTCCGCGGCGAGTTCGAGGAGAGGCTCAAGGCAGTGCTCAAGGAAGTCACGAGCGCCGAGGGCCGCATCATCCTCTTCATTGACGAGATGCACACCATCGTCGGTGCTGGCAAAGCCGAAGGCTCGATGGACGCCGGCAACATGCTCAAACCCATGCTCGCGCGCGGCGAACTGCACTGCATCGGCGCGACCACGCTCGACGAGTATCGCAAGCACGTCGAGAAGGACAAGGCGCTGGAGCGGCGTTTTCAGACGGTGCTGGTGGACCAGCCGGGCGTGGAGGAGACGATCAGCATCCTGCGCGGGCTGCGCGAACGCTACGAGGTGCACCACGGCGTGCGCATCAAAGACGCCGCGCTGGTGGCCGCCGCGACGCTTTCAAACCGCTACGTCAGCGACCGTTTCCTGCCGGACAAGGCGATTGACCTGATGGACGAGGCCGCCGCGCGACTGCGGACGGAGATTGACTCGATGCCAACCGAACTGGACGAGGTCAGCCGCCGCATCATGCAACTGGAGATCGAGCGCGAGGCGTTGAAGAAGGAGAAGGACGCGGCGTCACAAGAGCGGCTGAAGACGCTGGAAAAGGAACTGGCCGAACTCAAGGGCCGCAGCGGCACACTGCGCGCTCAGTGGGACAACGAGAAAAAAACCATCGGCAACGCGCGGGCGTTGCGTGAACAGCTCGAACAGACGCGGCAGGCAATCGAAAAAGGCGAGCGCGCCTACGACCTCAACAAGCTGGCCGAACTGAAATACGGCAAGCTTCCGGAACTGGAGAAGAAGCTCAAGGCCGCCGAGGACGCGCTGGCCAAACAAGGCTCGCGGCTGTTGAAGGAAGAGGTGGACGCCGAGGATGTGGCGCTCATCGTCAGCCGCTGGACCGGCATCCCAGTGACAAAGCTGCTCGAAGGCGAGAAAGCGAAGTTGCTCCACCTCGCTGACGAATTGCACCGGCGCGTCATCGGCCAGGATGAAGCCGTCACGGCCATCGCGGACGCGGTGATGCGCGCGCGGGCCGGACTGAAGGACCCGAACCGACCGATCGGCAGTTTCATTTTCCTCGGCCCGACCGGCGTCGGCAAGACCGAGCTGGGCCGCGCGCTGGCGGAGTGCCTTTTCGACGACGAGCACAGCATGGTGCGCATTGACATGAGCGAATACATGGAGAAACACACCGTGTCGCGGCTCATTGGCGCGCCACCGGGTTACGTCGGCTTCGAGGAGGGAGGCCAGCTCACCGAGGCGATCCGCCGCCGTCCGTTCGCAGTGATTCTTTTCGACGAGATCGAGAAGGCGCACCACGATGTGTTCAACGTGCTGCTCCAGATTCTCGACGACGGACGACTCACCGACGGACAAGGCCACATCGTGAATTTCAAGAACACGGTCATCATCATGACCAGCAACATCGGCAGCCAGCACATCCTTGACGCGAAACTGACGAACGATCGCGACTACGAGCGGATGAAGGAAGACGTGATCGGCGAGATGCGCCGACATTTCCGGCCGGAGTTTCTCAATCGCGTGGACGAGGTGCTCGTTTTCCACGCGCTGCGGCAGGAAGAACTGGTAAAAATCGTGGACATCCAGCTCACGCGGTTCTCGGCGCGGCTCGCGGAACGGCGGATTTCCCTCGAAGTGACGCCCAAAGCCAGGCAACGCCTGGCGGAATTGGGCTACGACCCGACCTATGGCGCGCGACCGATCAAACGAACGATTCAACGCGAACTGGAGTCACCACTGTCAAAGAGGTTGCTTACTGGCGAAGTCGCCGATGGTTCGCGCGTCCGAGTGGACTTCAAAGACGGTGAACTGGTGTGGAGTTGCCAGAAGCAAGGTGAAGAGCCAGCGACCGGCTCGCGCCGGAACGTGGCAAATAAGTAACAAAGGTTTAACGACCATGAAGAATAATTGGAAGATCATCATCAGTGTTGTAGTAGGCGGAATCGCCGCGGTGTGGCTTGTCGGCCATGCTGCGTCGCCCGTGGTTGCCCAGACGTCCGCCACAAGCGCGCCACCGGCACAGGCATTGGCGGCGGCGCAGTCGCTGAGCGACGCGTTTGCGTGGGTCGCCGACTCGGTGAAACCCGCCGTCGTCAGCATTGTGGCAACCAAATACATATCCATGCCGCGCAATTACCACTTCTTCTTCGGCCCGGATATGTTCGGCCAGAATAACGGCGACGAAGAGGAAGGTCTGCCGCAACGGCGCGGTCGCAGCGGGCGAGGTGATACGCGCAAGTTCCGCCAGGAAGGCATTGGTTCCGGGGTCATCATTGACAAGGACGGCTACATCCTCACCAACAACCACGTCGTCAAAGGCATGGATGAACTGAAGGTGTTCATGAATGACAAGCGCGAGTTTGACGCCAAGGTCGTCGGCACGGATCCGAAGACCGATATCGCCATCGTCAAGATCAGCGGCAAGAACCTCCCGTGGGTGCCGCTGGCCGACTCAAAGTTGTTGCGCGTGGGCGATTGGGTGGTGGCCATCGGCAGCCCGTATGGTTTGCCGCAAACGGTCACCGCCGGCATCGTGTCGGCGCTCGGCCGCAGCGGTGTGCTCGACAACCATGACGGCTATGAGGACTTCATCCAGACGGATGCCGCCATCAACCGCGGCAACTCCGGCGGTCCACTCGTGAACCTCCAAGGTAAGATCGTCGGTCTGAACACCGCCATTTACAGTTCCACCGGCGGCAACACAGGCGTCGGCTTTGCAGTGCCGTCGTCCATCATCGCCGGCGTGCTGCCGAGCTTGAAGGCCGGCAAGACCGTCCAGCGCGGCCAGTTGGGCGTCATGATCCAGGATCTCGACGAAGACCTCGCCAAGCAGTTCGACGTGAAGCAGACCAAGGGCGTGCTCGTCGCGCAGGTGAACAAAGGTTCCGCCGCCGAGAAAGCGGGCATCAAGCCCGGCGACATCATTGCTCAATACAATGACAGGGCCGTTGAGAGCGTGAATGAACTCCGCAACCGCGTCG
>JBAZIR010000361.1:0-6204 GCA_041651735.1 Verrucomicrobiia bacterium
AGGCGTCGGTTTCTGTTGTTGAGCTTTGCATATACAGCTTCGCACTGAATCGCTCGTTACTTGCGCGTTTCCTGCGTTGTCGTTTCTTTGGTTGGCAGAATGCTAAGTATCTGCCTCGTCGCTACATCGGACGGTCGAGGCGCTCCATCAGCCTGCCAACATAGCATCGGCAGAAGGTGGGCTTGGCTTAAGCGGCATCTTGCCTGTTGTGCCAAGGAAAAACCCGCCGGGTGCGGCGCGGCAAAAGTTGCCTTGGATGAACGGTGCCAACCGTTTTTGTACGCTGCGGGTACAGCCTTTGCCCACAATTCCCACATGTTTCGCGGATTTGCGCGAATCCAGTGCGCGCTCGCGATCCAGTGGCACACCCTCTGCTACTGCTTACAGCACATGAAGACGATGATCATGGCAGAGACAAACAAAACACAGGACACCAATATGAGAGGTCAAACGACCATCTACATGCCCATAGGGCTGCTGGGATTCGAACACGTCAAACGGTATGTGCTCTTGAGCCATCCCGACGAAGCGCCATTCCTATGGTTGCAGATGCTGGACGACCCGAGTCTGGCGTTCTTGTGCGTTTCGCCGCTGCACGTGTCGCCGGAATATCAGCCCGATATCAGCCCGGCGGACGTTGAGTCGCTACAGTTGACCAAACCCGACGATGCTCTCATCGTCAGTATTGTCACGCTGCATCCCAGCGGACAGCCCACTGTAAACCTCAAAGGCCCGGTCATCATCAATCGCCATACATTGATTGGCAAACAGGTTGTGCCGTCCAACGCGGCCGACTACGCGTCACAGCATCCGCTGCCTGTCGCCAGTTAAGTCCCGTGCCGTCTACAAGGAGGTTGCCATGCTGGTTCTGGCCCGCAAGATCAACGAGAGCATCGTCATTGACGGTCGGATCGTTGTGAAGATTGTCCGGCTGGACGGTGATGTAGTGAAGTTGGGCATTTCGGCCCCCGCTGATGTGCCCGTGCACCGGCGGGAAGTTTACGAGGAGATTCAGAGGTCCAACCAACAGGCCCTCATCAACCCGCACGTTGTGGTGCCCAAGCTATTGCGTGAGAATGTCATGCCACTAGCGATGCCCTCCTCAGCATCCGATCAGAAGAAGCCGTCGTCCGAGCCGACGTTACCCGCAAAGATCCAATCAGAAGATACGAACCCTCGAAATAACCAATAGGAAAGGAAGCCATGGTCATCAACACCAACATACAGGCGCAGGCCGCTGCCAGAAACTTGCAGTCCAGCACTGCCGCACTCTCAAAATCACTCTCCCGGCTCAGTTCCGGATCAAAGATCGTTGATCCGTCGGATGACGCTGCCGGCTTGGCAGTTGCCTCGCGATTGGATGCGCAAGTCAACCGTATCAACGCCGCCAAGAGCAACGTAGCCAATGCGATTTCATTCACTCAAACCCAGGACGGTTACCTCAAGAAGATCGCCTCCGCGTTTGACCGCATGAGTGAGCTCTCGATGCTCGCGCAGGACGTGACCAAGACCGATGCGGACCGCTCTCTCTACAATGCGGAGTATCAGCAATTGGGGTCCTACATCACCAGCGCTGCGTCGAAGGACTTCAATGGTGTCACGCTGTTCTCCTCCTCCAATCTGGGCGTGACCATCGATTCCGAGGGCGGCACGTTCACTATGAGCGGCATCAGCCTCGGCGTGTCGGCCTATACCGCTGCCACCGGCGCGGACATCTCGACGTCGTCGCTGGCATCAGCCGCATTGGTCAGTGTTCGAACTGCCATCAGCCAGTTGGCGAATGATCGCTCCACGATCGGAGCTTTCCAGGCGCGGCTCAACTACACTTCCGACCAATTGGCGATCAGCAAAGAGAATCTGACCGCCGCCAGCTCGCGCATCAAGGACGTGGACGTGGCCGAAGAAGCCACGCAGTACGCGCGCTACAACATTCTCGTGCAGTCCGGCACGGCCATGTTGGCGCAGGCCAACTCGATACCACAAAACGTGTTGAGACTGCTCCAGTAATTCCGACCGGTTCACGGGCGGCGCTCTGGCCCGACCTGGCGTTGAGCGCTGCCCTCAAAACGGGCCGTCGTGATCGACGGCGGCCCACAAGCAGCCCACGCCGCCCCGAGGCGGCAACTCAAGGACGGATCAAGGATGAAGTCAGCTGCGCGGCCAACATTGGAGGCGACCCTCGCGTCCCCCGGCGACGGTGTCCGCGCGGCCCTCGATGTCCAAAGGCCCCGCGCCACGCTGAGTAAGCTGCGGTCTCTGAAACCTGCGGGTCCGTTGCGCTTGCACCTGGGATGTGGCGAACAGCGGCTGGCAGACTACGTCAACATTGATTACCCACCCGCCGAGCACACGGTGCAACAACGTCCCGGAGCGGATGTTTACGCGGACATCACGCAAATGCGGTTGCCTCCGGCGAGTGTTGACGAAGTCCGGCTGCACCATGTATTCGAGCATTTCGACCGCGCGGCGGCCCTCGGCTTGCTGTGCGAATGGCATTGGTGGCTGAGACCCGGTGGCAAGCTCCTCATCGAAACCCCCGATCTTGAGGCCTGCGTGGGGCTGTTGAAATCACCCCAGTCCACGTTTGAGGACAAGCAGGCGGTCGTCCGCCACTTGTTCGGCTCACACGAGGCGCCTTGGGCGGTTCATCAGGACGGCTGGGATGAGGCACGATTCCGCCGCGTGCTGGGCGCTCTGAGTTTTGGCAACCTGCGGTTTGAACACAACGAGTGGAAGATGTTCCGCAACATCACGGTCCATGCGGAGAAGACGGCCGCATTAGCCGTCGCCGACATGCGGCAGAGGACCGCCGAACTGCTCCATGCCTCCCTTGTGGATGAGTCGGAGAGTGAACTGCGGCTCTGGGCTGTGTGGCGCGACAAGATAGAAGAACATCTGGGTGCCCTGGCGCCAGACGACTCTGCGCCATCGCGATCGAACATCACCCGCGGGCCCGACGTGACGTCTAGGGTCGCCGATGCAAAACTGCCTCTGAGAACTGCGCCAGCCGTCAGCATCTTCATGCCGGCCTACAACCGGGAGCGCTATCTGGCCGCGACGCTCGATTCCCTGCTGGCGCAGACTTACCGCGATTTCGAACTGATCATTGCGGACGACGGCTCAACCGACGGCACCCTGGCGATTGCGCGCGAATACGCGTCGCGTGATGCCCGCGTTCGCGTGCTGGCCCTGCCACACCGTGGCGAGGTCGAGACCCGCAACGACGCCATCCGCCACACGCATCCAGCGTCGCGCTACCTGCTGAATCACGACAGCGATGATCTGTCGCGTCCAGACAAACTCGCGCAACTGGTGGCGCACCTGGAGACACACCCCGACTGCGCCATTGTCGGTTGCTTTGCCGATTACTTCAACGACGCCGGCCGGCACCTGGGCCGCCCGCCGATCGAGCACGAACCGGACCGGGTCCGTGCGACGTTCGGCGAGGTCAACTCGATGATCAACAGCGCGGCGCTCATCCGGCGCGAGGTATTTGCGGCCATCGGCGGCTATCGCGAGGAATTTCGGAGCGTGGATGATTACGATTTCTTCGCGCGCGCGTTGCTCGCGGGGTTCCAGTTGGCGAACCTGCCCGAAGTGCTCCACAAAATTCGCCTCCACCCGCAAAGCGTCGGCAGCACACACGCGCAGGCCCAGGAAAAGCTCGCCCAGGAAATCCGCGCGAATTATCGCCGGCAATCCGCTGTGGCGGCGCCGGCTGCGCGTCCAGTCGCGTCGCGCAAGCCGTTGAACATCCTCCACACGGTCGAGTTCTATGCGCCCCACGTAGGCGGCGCGGAACTGGTCGTCCAGAAAATCTCCGAGCAACTGGTCCGGCGCGGCCATCGGGTGACGGTGGCCACTCAGCAACTTCCTGAACGCCAAAACTGGGATTTGAACGGCGTTCGCATCGAGGAATTTGCCGTCAGCGGAAAGATGGCCACGGGTATCCACGGCGAGGCGGCGCGCTATCAGCAGTTCCTGCGCGAGTTTCCCGCCGACGTGATGATGAACTACGCGGCCCAGCAGTGGGCCACCGACCTTGCGTTCGACGGTGTCAGTGCCGGCACGCCGTGCCGGGCGAACATCATCGCGCCTTGCGGCTACTCGGCGCTGCTCGATCCCCAGACGCTGCGCTGGCCGGAGTTCGGCGATTATTTTCGGAAGACCCTGCCCGCAGTCCTGCCGCGCTACGACGCTGCAGTGTATCACTCTGCGCTCTACCAGGACTTCACCTACGGCCAGCGGCTTGGCCTTGCCAACGGTGTCGTGATTCCAAACGGCTGTGAGGCGGCGGAGTTTCTCCAGCCGCCAGCGGTGGACTTCCGCGCCAAATTCCAGGTCGGCACCCGTCATATCGCGCTGTGCGTGGCCAATTTCTATCCCGGCAAAGGCCACCAGCGCGTGATTGAGTGCTTCCGCGCCATGAACCGGCCCGATACGACGCTGGTGCTGGTCGGCAAGCACGGCGAGGAACTGCCGCGCCTGCGGGAACTGGCGCGCGGGTTGGATGTGCGCTTTCTGGTGGATGTGTCTCGCGCCGACACGGTGGCGGCCTTTCAAGCGGCTGACCTGTTCCTGTTCGGATCGGAGATTGAGGCGTCGCCGCTGGTTATCATCGAAGCCAAGGCGTCGCGGACGCCGTTCATCTCCACCGACTGCGGCAACGTTCGTGAGTGGAAAGGCGGCATTGTTTGCGCGCCGGAAGAGATGGCGTCGCATGCCAACCGCCTGCTCGGGGACCAGTCCGAACACAACCGGCTCGCGACCGAGGGTTGGCAGGAGTGGAAGGAACGCCTGACGTGGGACGCCGTGGTCGACCAGTGGGAGGAATTCTACCTCCGCATGCACCGCGCCAAGTGCGGCGCAAGTTCGACAGCCTCCGTCCCGCAGCCTGCGGCCACCAAGTGCTCCGCCAGACCGATTCATAAGCAAGGTTTGGTCGTGGTCAAACTCCAGGGCGGCATGGGCAACCAGATGTTCGAATATGCCGCCGGTCTGGCCTTGGCGCGACGACACAACGCGCGGCTTGTCCTTGACCTGAGTTTCCTGCGCGACCGCACGCCGCGGCCGAACTTCACGTATCGCGATTACGACCTCGACATCTTCAAGCTCGTGTCCGACTGCGAGGTGGAAAACGACGCGTCCGGCTTGAAAAACAACCTCCGGGTCTTCGGGCAGAAGCATTTCCATTACGATCCGGAGTTTGCCAGCCTGCCGGCTGATATATATCTGGACGGCTACTGGCAGAGCCCGCGCTACTTTGACGGCGTCGAGGACGAGATTTGCGAGAGTTTCCGCTTCGCGCAGCCGCTCACCGGCGAGCAGTCGGTCTTGTGCAAACAGATTGCCAGCGCGCCTGCCGTATGTCTCAACGTCCGCCGCGCCGATTTCGTGGCCAACCCGGAGGCCACGGCGTTTCATGGCTACTGCGACGACGCCTATTTCCGCGCGGCCAGCGCGCTGGTGGCGCGCCGCGTGCCGCGGGGCCGCTTCTTCATCTTCTCCGATGACCCGGCGTGGTGCGCCTCGGTGAACCTGACGGATGGACGCGAAAGCGTCCTGGTCGGGCACGAACACAAGGGTGATCGGTTCGCGGCGTATCTGCAACTGATGGCCGCCTGCCGGCACTTTGTCCTGCCGAACAGCTCGTTCGGCTGGTGGGCCGCCTTCCTCAGCGCCGCCACCGACAAGATGGTGGTCGTCCCAGAGCCGTGGTTCAACGACGTGGAGACCAACATGGACGACATGCTGCCGTCCGGATGGTATCGCCTCAGCAAATCCTGGAATTGACCCATGAAACGCGCGCCCATGATTCTCATCAAGTTGAAAGGCGGGCTCGGGAACCAGATGTTCCAGTATGCGCTCGGGCGCAGCCTCTCCCTGCAACGGAAAGCGCCGCTCGCGCTGGACGCGGTGACCGGCTTCCGTGGCGATTTCTACCAGCGGACCTACGCGCTCGACCCGTTCGCGGTTCAGGCGCGCGTGCTGTCGCTGGAGGAGTTGATGGAGTTCTACAACCAACTCAGCCAACGGCAACGGGAGGAAGCGGGCCGGCCCTATTGGCAGCGTTCCTTGGTGGTCGAGCCGACGGAGATGGAATTCCGCCATGATGCGCGAACCCAGGAAGCTCCGCCGGTCGCCTGCTTCGATGGCTACTGGCAGAACGAAAAATACTTCACCCCACACGCGGAGTTGATTCGC
>JBAZIR010000362.1:0-6169 GCA_041651735.1 Verrucomicrobiia bacterium
CTGAACCAGCCTCTGTGACGAGGCGGCTGAGTTCACGCGGATGAATTGAAGTTTTGGAGTTGGTTTGCTGAGTCATAGTTTGGTTGTCTGGCCTGAGGTTAAGGGTGGGCAACATCATTCGCTTGAACGACGACGGGCGCGGGTCGCGGCTCCTGCTTTCGGTTGTAGGCCATGAAATACAAGACAGGCACGGCCATGCGACTGATGAGCAGCGACGCAATCTCGCCCGCCATCAACGAAATTGCCAAGCCCTGAAAAATCGGGTCGGCTAGAATCACCGCTGCGCCAACAACCACCGCCATCGCTGTCAGCAGCATCGGCCTGAAACGCACCGCGCCGGCATCCACGACCGCCTCGGCCAGCGGCATGCCTTCCGCCAGGCGAAGTTCAATGAAATCCACCAAGATGATCGAGTTGCGCACCACGATGCCCGCACCGGCCATAAAACCGATCATTGAGGTCGCTGTGAAGAACGCACCGAGCGCACCGTGCGCCGGCAAAATGCCGACCAACGAGAACGGGATCGCCATCATCACTACAAGCGGCGTCACGAACGACCGGAACCAGCCGACCATCAGGATGAAAATCAAAACCAAACACGCCGCGAACGCCGAGCCGAGATCGCGGAACACCTCGATGGTAATGTGCCATTCGCCATCCCACTTGATTGCCGGCTTGTCTTCGGTAAACGGCTGCGCCGCGTTGAAGATTTCCAGTTTTGTGCCGTCGCCTCCAAACTCGCGCGTGTCGAGCGCCTGCAACGCCTCGTTCATCTTAAAAATCGCATAGACCGGACTCTCCACCACGCCCGCCACGTCGCCGATGACGTAGGTCACCGGCATCAGGTTCTTATGGTAAATGCTTTTGTCCACGATCGTCTGCTCAACCTTGACCAGTTCGCGCAATGGCACCAAAGGCGCGTCGGGATGTGTCTTCGAGCGCACGCGCAACGCCAGCAACTCCTCCGGGACGGTGCGGCTGGCGCGTGGCAGTTGCAGCAGGATGTTGACGTCTTCCTTTTCTCTCGGCAGGTGCAGGATGGCGTCCGCTTCGCCGGTCACCGCGAGCCGTAACGTCTCTGAAATCGTCTCCGCCACGATGCCGTGAAGCGCGGCCTTCTCTTTGTCGAGAACGAAACGGGCTTTCGGCTGATCGGCTTCGATATACCAGTCGGTATCCACGACACCCGGAGTGGCCTGATAGATTTCGATGACTTTCTTCGCGAGCGCCAGCCGGCCCGCCTCGATCGGGCCGTAGATTTCCGTCACCAGCGTCTGCAACACCGGCGGCCCTGGCGGCACCTCGGCCACCGCCACGCGCGCGCCATATTTGTTGGCGATGGCCGCTACACGCGGACGGACGCGCTTGGCGATGTCGTGGCTCTGAGCTTTGCGCCCGGACTTTGAAACGAGATTGATCTGCAAATCCGCGACGTGCGAGCCGCGGCGCATGAAGTAGTGACGGACCAACCCGTTGAAATTGAACGGTGCGGCCACGCCCGCATAGATTTGGTAGTCAGTTACCTCCTGCTCGACACGCACGGCGGCGGCGATTTCACGGGCGGCCTGTGCGGTGCGTTCCAGCGCGCTGCCCTCGGGCATGTTCAGGATGATCTGGAATTCGCTCTTATTGTCAAATGGCAGCAGCTTGACCTTCACCCATCCGATGCCGACCAGCGCCATCGCTCCCAACAGCAATGCGATGATCACAACGAAAAACAAGAACCGCCAGCGCCGCTTCGCAATGATCGGCCCCATGAACCGGCGGTAAGCGCGCGTAAAGAAATCCTCCTCGTGCTCGAAGTGCGAATGCGGCTTGCCATCTGCCGTACCGGTTGTGAGCGAGGAGTATTTCTTGCCCCAGTGCAATATCCGGATTGCTGCCCACGGCGTGACGATGAACGCAATCGCCAGCGAGAAAAACATCGCTGCGCTGGAGCCAATCGGGATTGGCCGCATGTAAGGCCCCATCAGTCCGCCGACAAACGCCATCGGCAGCACGGCCGCGATCACCGCGAACGTCGCCAGAATCGTCGGGTTGCCAACTTCATTGACAGCCTCGACCGCGATGTCTGACCAACTGCGGCCCTTGCTTTTCGACAGGTGGAAATGACGGACGATGTTCTCAACAACCACAATGGCGTCGTCCACCAGAATGCCGATGGAGAAGATCAGCGCGAAAAGCGTGATGCGGTTGAGCGTGTAGCCATAGAGGTAGAAGACCAGCAATGTCAGCGCGAGGGTCGAAGGAATCGCCAACGCGACGATACCGCTCTCGCGCCAGCCGAGCGTGAACAGAATGAGCAGCGAGACGCCGATCACCGCGATGCCCATGTGCAGCAGCAGCTCGTTGGATTTTTCCGCCGCCGTCTCGCCGTAGTTGCGCGTAATGGCCATCTGCACGTCGGCGGGAATGATGCGGCCCTGAAGCGACTCAACTTTTCTGAGCACCTCGTGACCGACCGCGATAGCGTTCGCGCCGGGCCGCTTGGCGATGCTCAGCGTGACGGCGGGTTGTTCGCCGGCGGTGGCTGAGTGTGCTGCGCCGCTGCCGAAGAACACATACTGCGACGGCTCTTGCGCGCCGTCCTCGATACTGGCCACTTCGCGCAGGTAAACCGGCTTGCCGCCGAAGACGCCGACAACCACGTTGCCCACATCCTGTGTACTGGAGAGAAAGCCGCCGACCTCGACGTTCACCTCGCGATTGCCGCTGGTCATGCCGCCCGCGATCACCTGCCGGTTCGCCTGCCGGAGCATGGGCACGATCTCGTTGAGACTGAGGTTGCGCGACGCAAGCCGCGCCGGGTCCAACAGCACGCGCACTTGGCGTCTCGCACCACCGATGATCGTCGTTTCGGCCACGAGCGGCACTTGTTTGACCGCGTCGTCCACCTGCGCGACAAGCCGGCGCAACGTCAAGTGATCGTAGCGCGCGCTGTGGAACGTCAGTGCCAGAATCGGCACGTCGTCTATGGACTTCGGCTTGATCAGTGGCTGCGTGACGCCCGGCGGGATGCGGTCGAAGTTCGACTGCAGCTTCTGGTTGAGTTTGACGAGGCTCTTCTCGACGTCCTCCCCGACCTTGAATCGCACGATGGCCAGGCTCTCATCGGGGCGCGACGTGGAGTAGATGTATTCAACGCCCGGGATCTCCCAGAGCAGCTTCTCCATCGGCCGCGTGGCCCGTTCCTCGACTTCCTTGGCGCTGAAACCAGGCATCGCCACCATCACGTCAATCATGGGCACTTTGATCTGTGGCTCTTCCTCTCGCGGCAAGAGCACCACCGCCGCCGCGCCAAGGAGCACCGACGTGATGACAATCAATGGCGTCAGCTTGGAATCAATGAAAGCCCGCGCGACACGCCCTGCGAAGCCGAGGGGTTCGGCTGTTGGATCGGTCGCGGGTTTCATTTCGCCTCCACCGGCTGGCCGTCCACCAATTGCGCCACACCGTCGTTCGCCACCGGCTCGCCACCCTCGAGGCCGGAAACGATCTCAATCTCATCGCCGAAGCGTTTGCCGGTTTTTACCAGACGCAACTGCGCGCGTCCGTTCACAATAACGAAGACAATGTCCATCTGCCCTCGTTGCAGCAAGGCCGTCGCCGGCACGCGCACCGAACTGCTTTCGCCCACCGGCACGATCAACCGCGCAAACTGGCCCGACATCAGTCCACGCGTCGGCGCCAAAGCCAGCTTCACGCGAAACGTCCGGCTTGCCGGATCGGTCACTGGCGCGATCTCCGCGACCGTCCCGATCAGCGATTCCGAGAGCGAATCCACACGAACCGCCAGCCGCGCGCCGCTCTGGATGCGGGAAGCAATCGCCTCTGGCACGTCGGCCTCCAACTGCAACGCAGATGGATCTTCGATCTCGATCAGAGGTTTGCCGGGGGCGGCAAGATCGCCGACATCAGCCCATTTTTTGGTCACGACTCCATCGAACGGCGCGCTTACATTGACATAGCTCATCATTGCCTGAGCTTCGGCGAGCGTGGCTTTGGCGACGCGTTTGCGGGCGTCTGCCGCGTCGTATTCCGACCGCGTCATCGCCTGGTGCTTGAGCAACTCCTCGGCGCGCTTCCAATCGCGCTCGGTCTGGTCGAGCGAAGCCTGCGCCTGCTCGAAGCGCGCCTTCACTTCCGCAGCGTCCAGATGAGCGACGAGCGTGCCGTTCTTGACCTGCTGCCCCAGTTCCACTGGCATGGCGATGATGCGTCCGCTCAGTTTCGCTTCCAAGGTCGCACGAGTCTTCGCGCGCACGGTGCCAACAACTTCCTCGGTCAGCGTTTGTTTTTTCATCTGCGCCGTTTGCACGCGGACTCGCGCCGTCGGCAGGTTTGGCAGTGCAGATTCACGACTCTCGTGGTGTTTGCCACATCCGGCGAACAGGACGAACGCAGCAGCGACGAGCGAAAACGAAAGATGCTTCCAAGGAGTTTTCATCGGGATCACTTTTTCTGAGCGTTCGGTTGAGGATCCAGTTGAGGCATGCCGAGAGCCTTTCGCAGTGCCGCGATGGCGATTTGCCGGTCGGTCTCAGCTTCGGCGCGACGCACGCGCGCGGTTACCAAGGCGGTCTCGGAGTCGATCAACTGCGTCGCCAGCGTCAGGCCCTGCTCGAAACGCGAGCGGGTAAGGCTGGTGCTTTCGGCGGCTTGCGCCACCACCCGTCCGGTCACGGCCAATCGTTCATCAGCCGTCTTGAGCGCAAGTTGCGCCTGCTCAACCTCCAGTTCGATGGCGAACCGCAACTTGCGTTGCTGCTCGCGCGCGGATTCGACATTGGACCGCGCCTCACGGACCTTGCCGCGGGTGAGGTGGCCATCCCAAAGATCCCACTGCAACATCAAGCCCGCGGTGTAGCTGCCGCCGCCATGGCTCATACGCCAGCCATAGTCATAGTCCGCGCTGCCGAACGCGCTCACCCGCGGCAGATAGCCCGACCGTGCCGCGCGAACCTGTTCTTCGGCGGCTCGCTCACGATAACGGAAGGAGGCCAGTTCGGCGCGGCCGGAAAAATCGCCGGTATTTGGCGCGATGCCAGCCGGGGCGCGGTCCACAACGGAGAACTCGCTACCCTCAACGCCGAGGAGGTTACGCAGCGTGCGAAGGGCAAGCACACTGGCATTGCGGGCGCGAACCTGTTCCTCGTGCGCCTGTGCCAGCCGAACCTCGAAATCAAGCACCTCGGTCTTGAGTATCGCGCCGGCGTCGGCGCGCCGTTTGGCGATGGCGAGGTTTTTCTCAAAAGCCTTCACCGACGCCTCGACAGCTTCGATAAACCGGCGCGTCTTGAGCACGGTGTGAAATGCTCGTGCAACCTCATAGCCAAGCGCGTTGCGGACGGCTTCATTGTCATAGCGTGCAGCCTCAACGCTGGCCTTCGCAGCCCTGTGCCCAGCCATGCTCTTGCCGCCGGTATAGAGCGGCACGGTCAGTAGACTCTTGACGTTGTAGTCGTCCACATCGGGCACGTTGTTGAAATCCATTGACGAGTTGAAAGCGCGCTGGTTGAGGATGCTACCAAAAGCCACCATCGGGTTATCCGTGCGCGTGTAGCTGCTCTGTAACTGCAACCGCGGCCAAAATGCGGCGTTGGCCTGCTCCAAGCCGGCTTGGGCGGCAACGATACGCTGTTCTGCCAGCCGCGCGTCGGGGTTTCCGCCAAGCGCAAATTCCAGCGCCCGCTCCAGTGTCCACGGCTCGGCGGCACCGGCTGCTGCGCAGCTCAATATCCCAATCAGAAACTGTGTTTTCATTTGCCGCAACAGTTGGTGTTCTTGTTTTCTCCCCCGCAGCACGAATCGCCAACGCCGAGCTTTCTCAAGACGACTTCGAGAGGGCAGAAGTTCGTGAACGACGACTGAAGCAGGTTGAACCCCACAAACGCGGTGAACCAAAGCCAGTTTGGGTTATGATAATGCGCCAGCAGCAAGCTGAGGAGGACGAAGCTCCCGGCAAAACGACGGATGATGAGTTGCAATTTCATGTTCTCTTGAAGTTATCGAGCGTTGATTGCCACCAACACGCCCGCCATCACCCCATAAGCCGTGCTGATCCACGGGTTGCTCATGAGCGGGCAGGCTCCAGAAGAGCAGCCGGCTAACCGCTGCCAGGCAAAGCCAGCCACAGCTCCGATCACCGCGCCAATGACAATTCTCAAGA
>JBAZIR010000363.1:0-6124 GCA_041651735.1 Verrucomicrobiia bacterium
GGCGCCGCGCCATTGACGAGGCCCGCGCAGGCGAGAAAACCGACCGACACACACAACGCACTGATGAGAACCTGCTTTTTGGCGTCGTTCATACGTAGTGATAAGAAATTTTTTTAGAGGAACGCTACCGCCACCCCGACTTGACGTGAGGCGGCTAGCTTAAGTCGATATTTCCCATTTGACCTGTCGTTCATGGCGTCAAAGTGAGTTTTCCTTGTCGACATGCGATCTTCCTCCCAGCGCACGGGTTTACAAGCCATTTTCCAACACCAAAACCGTGGTTTTCAGAGCTGCCCTGTGTTCTCCACCGATTGTCACGCCCCAAACTGCTGCTCGGTCCGGAGGCGAAGACACTTCTTCCGTGGTGACTGATGTTTTCATTCGTTTGTCGTTCATCCACTGGCCATGGCGGGCAGTCGCAGACGGTCTATTGCCTGAAGGATAGATCGAAACAACTCTCGCGGCACCGCCATCTCTGCCATCTGGAAGACGACATGCCGAGCATGCCGCACCACCTTCGCTTCGATCTTGATCAGTTTTTCCCGCAACGTCGTCAGCGTCCAATGCCGTACCGCTCGGGGCAATACTGCCTGCCGCAGAAAGTTGCCCAAGTTGTACGCCAACACGAATAGCTGCAACCGCACTTGGTTGTCTGCAAAGTCGTGACAGGATAGGCGCGTCCACTTCACCGCGTTCTTGCCTTCCTTGATCCACTGCTCTGCCGTGCCACGCTGGTTGTAGAACCGCACCACCCGTTTGGCTGGCCGGTCCAGATTGGTCACGATGAACCCGACGCGAGGAAACAACTCGCCCTTGTGCCACTCCACCTTGGCCACCACGCGACGGGCACGTTCCCAGCTCCCTGCTTGGTAAAAGAAGTCGGAGTACAGGACCACCGGCGCATTCGAGGGTCGCCCCACCGGACGAGTCAATAGCGGCTCGATCTCCTGCTACAACACGTCATTCGCAGGCAGGCGGATAGCGTAGCCATAACCTTCAGCTTCCAAGAACTCATACACCTCCGGGTTGGCAAAGGCCGCATCCGCTCGAAAGTAGCGCGGCAACTTTTGGCTGCGATAGCGGGCCACCACCGGCTCCAGCACTGCCAGCCAATCCTTGGCGCTATGGACATTGCCTTCACGCAACAACGTGCGCTCCACATCGCCAAACTGATTGAAACAAAACAGCGGATGGTAGCAGGTGCAGCCGAAATGCCCGTTGTACGCCGTGCCTTCTTGTTCCCCGTAGGTCTCACTGACCGAGCTGTCCATGTCCAGAATGAGATCCCGCATGGGTTGGCGTTCCCTCAACTCCTCGATCCATATCCCCGACAACCTCGTCAACTCCGCCAGATTCCTCGGCTGCGTCAACACTTCCGTCTCGAAGCGACTCATTTGGCTGGTGGAGGCAGCACTGCGTTCGCTGGCTCGTCCGCCAACGACTTGTCGCATGGTGGGATCAACCGCAAGCCTTTCGGCGTCATTGGTGTCTTCGTATCCAGCCAGACGGCTGAAGATTGACTGCCGCAGCAGTGCCACCAGCGAGTGTTGCGTGTTCTTTCCCGTGCGCCAATCATCCAACAAGCCACCACTCCTTGCGGTCAGTTCTAACGCCTCATCCAGTTCCCGGTACGCCAACAGGCCCGCATCGGAAGTGATGTTTGCACCATGAAATTCCAGCTTCAAACGCCCGTCAAAACTAACTTGCAAAGCCTGTTTTCTGCCTTCACCCATTGGACTCTCCGTTTTTCGTTGCTGCGACAGCGATAAAAGCCCTGGTTTATGGGGCTAAACTACAGCTCTCTGCCTGAGGCTTGTGAAGCTCATCCGGGAAATGTGGGGTTATTGGCAGGACAGGCATCCTGCGTGTCCATCATCGACCACGGGTCAGGCGGGACGCATGATCTACATGGGCTGCTTCAGTCTTTCGTCAACGCCCACGTGTTGTCCGGGTCGTATTCCTGCATGGCTTTGGCGACGGAGGAGGTCTTGGGGCCGAGGTTCTTTTGGAACACCTTGCCCCGCTGGTTGACGATGAAGGTCATGACGCCCGTGTTGCCCCATTGGGCAGGCCACGCTACCAACGCAAAGCCGGCGATCATGTGACCGTTGATGATGTAGTTGTATCTGCCGCCCGGAGCGTGCCGGCCCTGCTTGGTCAATATCTTGTAATAGTAGCCGCGATAGGGCGACTGCACGTCGGTCATGATCTTGGTTTCGCGGCGATAGCCTTCCTCACGCGCCTGGGCGATGAGCGGACCGAGGGGACTGAGTTCCTCGTCCGGCTCGGCGCGCCAATACAGGCCGTCATGCTGGCCTGTCGTGCTGCGGAGCCGCTGCGCGTAACAGAGCACTTCGTCGTTGTTGCGGTCCTGGCTGGCGTATTCGCGCTGGGCGTCCACGTAGGCGCGGCAGACGCGGATCGCGCCCAGCTCGTTCATGCCGATGCGGCGGTTGAGGATTTCCTCCCGGCCCGCCGCCGTGTCGAAGAACCAGCGCCCGTCCTCTTTCACCAGCGGGATGGGAAACGGCCAGCCGTCCGCGCCGAGCTGGAGCGTCGCCTTGGAATCGGACTCGCGGACGAGTTCGGCTTTCTCCGTGAGGCGATTCACGAACGTGCTGTACGCGTCGGCGGCCTGCACGACATCGGCTGAAGCCAGACCACGCCCCTCCGGTCCGAAAATCGAGCGCAGCGTATTGGTGTCCTTGGCCTTGGCGGCCGCCACCACCGCGTTCATTGCTTCCTCCGCGGAAGCGAACCGCTGTTCGCCGGCGGCCAGGGCGCGCGCCGGGAGCATCTGGACAAAACCCGTCAAGACAATGGCTGCCGCCGCCGTGCCGAGCACCTGGTTGAATGAAGAATTACGAGGTTTCATAAAGGATCTTTCTCAGCGTGAAATCAGTTCCGGCGATGCGATCAACGTTGACGCCGGCCGGAGGAGTTCGGTCCGCGGGACGATGAGGAAGGCGCGGTCTGTGAGGGCGCCGATCGCGTAGACGGCGCCGGTCGGCTGATCGTCTCGCGGCTCTGCTGTCCGCGGCTGCTGGATGCGCGCGCGTCGCGCGCGGTCTGACTGCCAACATTCGAGCCGCTATAGGAGCGAACGCTTGGCGCGGGGGAAGTGCGTTGAATTGTGGGCGCGGTGCGTTGGACCGTGGGAGTGGTTTGGCGGCTCGGCTCCGAAGTGACGCGTCTCGTGTCGGGCGAGCTCCGGCTGCCCGTATACGCACCACCATGGGAACGGACGGTTGGCGCAGGAGCGGTCTGTTGAACAGTAGGAGCAGGGCGTTGAACCGTGGTTGGCGCGGTGCGGTGAATCGTGGGACTGGTCTGGCGGCTCGGCCCGGAGGTGTCGCGCCGCGTGTCGCTCGACCCCGACGGCCTGACCACCGGTTGGGTGGAAACGGCTGGGCGAGGCGGTTCCGAAATAGTGCGCGTCGTCTCACGCGACCCCGATGGCCTGCCCGCCGGCTGAATGGTGCCCGGCGTGGTGCGATGAATCGTGGGAGTGGTTTGGTGGCCCGGCTGCGAGGTGACGCTCCTTGTGTCGTGCGACCCCGATGGCCTGCCCGCCGGCTGGGCTCTGACGACCGACCCCGAGCGGGCATCGCGAGTGTCCCAGCCGCGGTCGGCGCGGTTCATTGTGGTGATGGGAGTGCGGGAGTGCGGACGCCAGACGGAGAGGTTCCGGCCCCCATGGCTGACGCGGTTGTTGACCGCTGCGGGCATGTGACGATCGCGGGGCGGTCGGCGCCACCAATCGTGCGGGCGGAAGCTATCGCGGCCCCAGACAATGACATCCCGATGATGCCAGTCGCAATCTTGGTTCATCCAGAAACCGAGGGAGAAGCCAATGCCGAATGAGAGGAAGAAGCCGCTCCGCGCGTAGACGTAGTCAGGCTGATACACCGGCACATAGATCATTTCCGGGCTGGCGGGCAGAATCTCGATGACGCCGCTATCGGCGACGACGTATTGCTGCGGCGTGGTGCGCAGGTTGCCGAGCATCTGGGCCTGGGCGCGCAATCGCTGGATGGCATCCATCACGTCCCCCTGTTGATAGAGGAACGCCTGGCCCAATTGGGCGGTCCAATCGAGCCGCTGGTCCATCATCTTCAGTACCTCGGGATAACGGGCCACGGCCTTCACGCTCAGGCTCCACGGCTGCAAATCGATCTGATTCGGGTCTCCGCCGCCGAAAACGTAGCGGGCCGCAAGCACGACTTCCCCGGGTTGCGTGGCGGCAGGCAGAATCTGCGCGATCAACGGATCGGGATAGAGCGCGATAGGCGCGAGCAATTGGTCAAGCTCCACCGGCGAACGCATCTCGACGGCAGGGGCGGGCGGCGGTACGGCCCACTGAGCCGGCGCCTGGGTGGCCGCGCTGACCAGCACAATCAGCGCCGAGGTCAAAAGGGTTGTTTGGTTCATGGCGTTTCACTCCTCAGGGACAGCCTGCATTCGGTTGTTACGAAGAACATTAACAGAACTCGATCTCATTCTCTCACTCTTTCTTTCTGCCAACCTTTGACGCCCGCGCGTTGTCGCTATTCATAAAGGCGCAATCGCGCTGCATTCGCTTCGTTGTACGGCCGTAGTTTTTATTCATTTTTTTGTTTGACCGGGGCCGACGAAAGCCGAACATGGCGATTGTTGTCGCATCAGCGAAAGGAAAGGGAAGAAGACATGAAGAAGTTGATTGGCATCATCACCACGATGGCGGTCTTGGGGATCGCTGTAACTTTTGCCAAAGGGCCGGAGGCCGAGACGAATCTGAATGCGGCGTTGGCAAAGGCCAAGAAGGAGGGGAAGATGCTCTTCGTGCAGTTTGGCCGCGAGAGCTGCGGCAACTGCCAGGCATTGAAGGGCATGATCAGCGCCGGAGACGTTAAATTGTCGGAGCGGAGCTTCGTCTATGCCGACGTGAACTGCGACGACCGGGCCACCTCGCAACTGTTTCGCTCCAAGTTCAAGGTCGAGGGACGGATGCTGCCGTTCGTAGTGATCGCCGACGCCGACGGCAAGCAACTCGCCGCGCGCTCCGGTTACGGCGATGCCGACGAATTCAGAAAACTGATCAAGGACGCGCAGAAGAAGCTGAAAACGCCCCAGAAGTGACGGAAACAAAGCTCGCCGTTCCAAGTTCGAGTTGTCTGGGACGGCTTCAGGTAATATAACGAAAGAGATCCTTCGCAGGAGATCTCCCCCGGACGCGGCTGACGCTTTTATGAAAACAACACTGTGTATTTCAATACTCGCGTTCTCTCTTCTGGCAATGGGGTGTTCGGATTCGCCCGAGCTGGTGTGCTCCGGACGGGTGGTCTCCGGAACCATTTGGAAGCGTCCGGTGACCTCTCCGTCCAATGAAGGGAATTCCATTCCAAAGAATGCGCGAGTGGATGTTTACGAGCGCATCATCGTCGTTCACCTCGACAACGGGAACAGGCAGGTTGTTCCACTGGATTGTGTCAGTGACTTGAAATTGAAGTAATCCACGACATGCCGTTGTCGTCATGGAGTCGCCTATGAATCGGTCCCAGATCGTATCCGTCTTCATTTGGACGGTCGCGTATTGCGCCGGGCTGCCGGCGCTGGCGGTTGCCGCTGCGCCGCCTTCGACGACACCACAGAACACGCTCAATCTGGCCGCCGCTGCGCGCGGCGCGAAGGTCACGGCCAGCAGCGAGGTCGGACGCTTGCGGGGCAAGGACCATACGGCGCGCGCGGCCATCGACGGGAAGATCGGTGAGGGCTACTGGTGCTCCGCCTTCAACTCGAAACCGCCGCACTGGCTGGAGGTGAATCTGGGCGGACCCAGGCGTTTCGACGGGGTGGTTCTCCATGCCTACGAGCTTTCGCGGATCAATTCGTGCCGTGTCGAACAGTGGGATGGGAAGGGCTGGGCATTCGTGAAGGAATTCTCCTCGACTCCGCGGCCCGCCGGAGATTTCGTTCCAGCTTGGGAGTTCAGCGACGCGGCCGCCGGTGTGGCGCGCTGCCGTTTTCCCGCTGTCACTTCGGACCGGGTGCGCTTCTGGTTCGGGAAGGACAGCTCGGTGCGCCTCTACGAGGTCGAAGTGTTGGAAGCGCGCGATGAAGTTGCGGGCGCCTCTTCGACTCCCCC
>JBAZIR010000364.1:0-6085 GCA_041651735.1 Verrucomicrobiia bacterium
GCGCTGGTCGTGGCATGGGAAGCGCTTGTGCGCGCGGGCATCTGGTCGCCAGTCATGGTGCCGTCGCCGCTCAGCGTGGTGGAATACATCGTGGGCGCGGTTCGCGACGGCACATTGTGGCACGCCATGCTTGTGACGTTGCGCCGGCTGGTGGCTGGCTACCTGCTGGGCGTGGTCATAGGGGTGCCGCTTGGCCTGCTGACGGCACGGTTCAAGTTCTGCGAAGACACGCTGGGCATCATCGCGCTCGGTCTGCAAACACTGCCGAGCATTTGCTGGGTGCCGCTGGCGATGCTGTGGTTTGGCCAGACCGAGGCAGCGATGCTGTTCGTGGTCGTCATGGGCACGGTCTGGTCCGTTGTCATCGCCACCGACAATGGCATCCGTAACGTTCCGCCTATCTATGCCCGCGCCGCGCAGACGATGGGGTCCAATCGCTGGCACACGTGGGTCAAGGTGAAACTGCCCGCTTCGCTGCCGTTCGTCGTCAGCGGGATGAAACAGGGCTGGGCATTTGCGTGGCGATCGCTGATGGCGGCGGAAGTCTATGTGACCATCCTGACCGGCTTCGGTCTCGGCCATCTGTTGCATTACGGCCGGGAACTGCACGCCATGGACCAGGTGATCGCCATCATGTTGATGATCATCCTGATCGGCTTGCTCGCCGACAAGGTTTTGTTCTCACCGTGGGAGAGATTCCTCCACCGGCGCTGGGGCGTGACGAAGTAGCCACAGTGTCTGCTGTCTTCGCCGGCAAAACTGGAAGCCCGTGGCCAAACAAAAAGAGCGCCCCGCTTGCGCGAGACGCTCTTTTGTTGAGGAACGAAAATCGTTCCGCAGTCGGATTAACGCCGGCCGCCGCGACCACCACCGTCGCGATGACCACCGCCACGACCGCCGCCAAAGCCGCCGCCACCGCCACCGCCACGGGGGCGTTCTTCGCGGGGACGGGCTTCGTTCACCGTCAGGGCGCGACCGTCGAGTTCCTTGCCATTGAACTGGGAGACGGCTGCATTAGCCTCCTCCTGCGAGCCCATCGTCACGAACGCAAAGCCGCGGGACTTGCCCGTGAACTTGTCCGTGATGAGTTCGCACGCGGTGACGTTGCCGGCCTGCTTGAACAGGTCGAGCACTTCGCCCTCGGTGGTGTTAAACGACAGGTTGCCTACGAATAGCTTGGTAGCCATTTTCTTACTATTTTCCTTCTTGCTGCTGTGGGAGCTTGCGTGACTGTTCCCGACTCCTTCGGGTTTCGGATCATCACCAGCTATCAAGGCTGCCTGACAATCTACCAACTCACCGCGAACTGCTTCCAACTGCGAGCGGGCGAACCCTAGCCAAAAGTCTGCCAATAGCAACATTTTTTTGGCAGTTTTTGATACAGGATAGGTTCCGCGCCACCGCGCCCTTTTCTGTCTCGTTTTTCCTTGCCGCCCTGTCGCTGGCGGCCTATCACCTGTCTCCGAAACTCAATCATGATCACCATCGTTGTCGCTCCCGACAAATTCAAAGGCTCGATGACGGCGGAAGAAGCCGCCGACGCCATCGAACGCGGCATCCGCCAGGTCTGGCCGCGGGCGCGCGTCGTGAAAGCCCCGATGGCCGATGGCGGCGAAGGCACCCTGCAAGCGTTGGTGCGCGCCACCGGCGGAAGAATTTTTCATCGGCGTGTCATGGGACCGCTTGGCAAGCCAGTGCGCGCGCCGTTCGGCGTGCTCGGCGACGGCGGCACGGCGGTCATCGAGATGGCCGAGGCGAGCGGCTATCGCTTGGTGCCCGCCGCACAGCGCAATCCTCTGATCACGACCACCTTTGGCACGGGCGAACTCATCGAAGCCGCGCTGCAACACGGTTGCCGTCGGCTGATCGTCGGCATCGGCGGCAGCGCCACCAATGATGGCGGCGCGGGCATGGCTCAGGCGCTCGGCGCCCGGCTGCTAGACGCGAAAGGCTGGGAACTGCCGCGCGGCATTGGCGGCGGCGCGCTCAATCGCGTGGCGGGAATTGAGCTTTCCGGTTCTCAAATCTTGAATCTCAAATCCGAGGTCCTCGTCGCCAGCGACGTGCGTAATCCGCTCGTCGGCCCGCGCGGCGCAAGCGCGGTGTTTGGCCCTCAAAAAGGCGCAACGCCGGCGATGGTGAAGCGACTCGACGCAAACCTCCGGCATTGGGCGAAGGTGATAGCGAAGTGCGAAGTGCGAAATACGGAATACGAATCGCTGACCACGTTCCCCGGCGGCGGCGCGGCGGGCGGCCTAGGCGCGGGACTAAAGGCGTTTCTCGGCGCGAGGTTCCGGCCCGGCGTGGAAATCGTCATCGAGCACGCACGGTTGGCGGAGAAGCTGCGCGGCGCGGATCTCGTCATCACCGGTGAAGGCCGGCTGGACCGTTCGACCCTCGACGGCAAAGCGCCACTCGGCGTGGCGCGGCTGGCCCGGCGTTTCGGTGTGCCGGTCATCGCCATCGGCGGCTCGCTCGCGCCGGAAGCGGAAACGGCATTTCGCCGCGCCGGGTTTGCGACAGCCTTGCCGCTGATGACCGGGCCAATGCCACTGGAAGAAGCGATGGCGCGAGGAAGCGAACTCTTGACGCTGACGACGGCGCGTGCGATGCAACTTATGCGGATGGGCGCATTGTTCCCGATCCAAAATCCAAAATCCAAAATCCAAAATTGATGAAAACAGCACTTCTTTTCGCCGGTCAAGGCGCTCAAGTCGTCGGCATGGGCAAGGACCTCGCCGCAGCATCGCCCGCGGCGCGGCAGATATTCGAGCGCGCCAACACCGTGCTAGGCTTCGACCTGGCGCGAATTTGCTTCGACGGCCCGGTGGCGGAATTGACGAAGACCGACAACGCGCAGCCGGCAATTTTCGCGGCCTCCATCGCGTGTCTGGAGGCATTACGCGCGGAACTGGGCAAGCAGGGACGGTCGCTGGAGTTTGCAGCAACGGCAGGATTATCGCTCGGCGAGTTCACGGCACACGTCGCAGCGGGAACGATGAGCTTCGATGACGGTCTGAAACTGGTGCGGCTGCGCGGCCAGGCGATGCAAGCGGCGTGCGAAGCGACGGCGGGCACCATGGCGGCCGTGATGAACCTGGACGAAGCTGCGTGCGCCGAGGTGTGCAAAGAAAGCGGAGCGGAAGTGGCAAATCTCAACTGCCCCGGCCAGATCGTGATTAGCGGCGAGAAGACCGCCATCGCCACGGCGTGCGAGAAGGCGAAGGCGCGCGGGGCAAAGCGGGCATTGCCGCTGAACGTGGCGGGCGCGTATCACTCGCGGTTGATGGCGAACGCACAGGCGCCGCTGGCCAGCGCGCTGACAAGCGTGGCGATGACCGCGCCGAAGGTGACGGTGGTTTCCAACGTGACGGCGCAACCGGCCGCGACGCCGGAACAGATTCGCGACTTGCTGGTCCGGCAGGTTGTCTCGTCGGTTTATTGGGAGGCTTCGATGCGCTGGCTGCTGGCGCAAGGATTTCAGCGATTCATCGAGCTTGGCCCCGGCACGGTGCTGGCGGGTTTCATGAAACGGATCGATGCCTCCGTGCCCGTGCTATCCGTAAACGACTGCGCCTCTCTCGCCGCCGTCGCCGCCAAACTTCTGGCACCTTGACGCCGGCGCTGCCTTAAAATCCCCGCACCATGTAGGCGTGGAGGATGCCGGATTCGTCGGAATTGAAGAAGCCAAGCTTGCCATCCGGTGACAGGAACGGATGGATGTGCGACTGCTTGATGCAGGTGGAGCGTGGACTCATCAGGTATTTCCAGTTGCGAAGCGCATCCTTGCCCGGCTCGCCAAACTCGGCGGCAAAGATGCGGCCGCCTTTGTCGAACGGCCCGGCGTCGCTGATGAATCGCCGGCCCTCGATGTCACCGGCGAAGTGGCTGAAGCGCGATTCCTTCAGATCTCGCGTGAGATCGTTGCGGACGCCACCGGGTGTCTTGATGCCGACGTGGCCGGTGTGCGGCGCGGCGCTGCCCTCGATGAGAAACGCGCCGCGGGGGTTGCGCGAACTGGTGCTGGTAATGCCCCAGGAGGTGCGACCGCGCCAGCATTGGTGGCCCTGGCAGAACTCGTTCCCGTCGCGGCCCCACGGCATGTTGCGAAAGCGGGTGCCATCGTCGCGGATAACGTGAATGTCCGCGCCCTCGCCGCCGGTCAATTTTTTCAACTCGCCCTTCGGCGTGACGACGCATCCGTGGTTCTCCTGGATAAGGATGTCGTGTGACGCCTCCAGGTCGGTCGAGCGGCAATACTGCGAGTGCAGGTTGCACCATGTCGGCCCGTGGAGGATGAGCTTGACCGTCGCCTTCTCCAAATCGAACACCATCAGACCATACGGAGGAGGGTCACACTCGCCGTCGCCGAGGCAGCCGGAGATCGCGAGCCGTTTGCTGTCCGATGAGATCGTGGAGATCGGGTAGAGACGGCTGGGGCGGAATTTCGTGTCCGGCAGCGGTCCGTCCACGACGAGCAGCGTGCGTCGGTCGGTGCCGTCGAGATTGACGCGCTTGAGCGCAAACTTGCCGCCGCCCACGGCGGTTTCGTCCACGAAGTAGTAAAGGTATTTGCCGTCGGGCGACATGGACGGCGCGACACAACCTGTCTCCTCAGTGAGCGGCGAGAGCGCGCAGTGGTTTTCGATGTCACAAAGGTAATACTGGTGCTTCGGGTCGTTCTTGTTGCCGCCGTGTGCCGTCGCAGAGCGGTGCAATACAAACCGCTTCGAGTCCATCGTAAATATCTGCGCTTCCATGTAGAGGTGCGCCCAAGGCACGCCCTGTTCGACGGTGAGTTGAATGACCTCCAACCCTTTCGGCGATTCGGCGTCGAGCAGATCGGGCCGCGGTCTGGCCTTCCCGATTTTCCGCGAACTAATGAGGTCGGCATCGACGGGTTTGGGAGCTTCATTGGCGGCAAAGGCGGGGCGCAGCCAGTTGGCCATGACTGCGGTTGCGGTTGCCGCACCGGTGCGTTTCAGGAACCCGCGGCGGCTTGTGAATGTTGGGCGAGTGTTCATTGCAGTCTGATAATCCTGTCCGCGATCTCGCGGCGCATCATCCACCTCCGACCGACTGCTGACAAGCTTGCATTGAGCCGCGCCATTTCTGCCGCTGTTTCTCATGGACTCAGGCGGCGGTTGCCGGTATCAGTCCGGCTGTCATGAGAACTTTGCTCGCTGTGCTGGCCGTTACGCTGGCGTTTTCCACACCGGACCTCTTTGCGCAAAAGAAAAAGGCGACAAGCCAACGCGAGATGGTGGACATGGTGCTGGCGAACACGAAACCGCTGAAATATCCACGCGGCGGGCGGCTGCCGCTTTACCTTTGGCCATTGCACGGGTTGGGCACCAGCGATGAAGCCGAGGCGGAACGTTTGCTGAAGAGCCTCGACGAGCGCGGCCTGCCGGTGATTGCGTCGTGGAACCCCGCGCCGAAGCGGCGTGAGCAGAGCTTGCGCGACGCACTCTGGCTTGGCCGGCTTCAGAAGAAACTCGGCCTGCCGATCACCATCAGCGCCGTCCCGTGTATGAACGCCTTCTGCAATGGTGACGAGAAGACCGCGCACGTCGCTGACGACGGCAAGCCGTTCTTCGACTTCTCGTTCGAGCCCAAACGGCCCATGGGCTGTCCGTTCGCGCTCGAGTTCCGCCACCCGGCCATCCGCGAACAAATCGAGTTCTTCCTCGAAGCCTACCAGCGCGATGGCCTCGACATTCATTTCATCTTTGTGGATTGGGAAGTGGACGGGCCGATCGAATGGAACGACGCGTGGTCGCACAGCAAACGCTGCCGCCGCTGCCGCGAGCACGTCCCAAACATCGCCGACTTCGCCGCGTTCCAGAAAGCATTGCGCGAGATTCGCTGCCGGATGCAGCGCGAGTGCCTCGCCGAGCCGGTGTTGAAACGGTTTCCCAAGGCGTTGGTCGGCAACTACGCAGTCTATCCAAACGACGGCTGGCGTTATTGGTATGACTACTTTGAGAAACTCGCGCCGGACGGGCCGTTCAAGAGCGACCAGCGGGCGAAATACCGGCCGTGGTTCCAGGAATTCCCGCTGACCGGCTTCACTGTTTCGATG
>JBAZIR010000365.1:0-6074 GCA_041651735.1 Verrucomicrobiia bacterium
GCCACGGTATGGGTGTTGCGCGATGCCACGTTTTTTCGTGGCTGACGCTGCGGCCGTTTTTTTGGAAGTGGACGGTTTCGTTGCCGCCCAGAGTTCCGGCTGTCCCGCCGTCATCCATCCCGCCAGTCCTACGAGCAAACATGTCCGCGCAATACGATTCATAGTCGTTCTCAGAAGCAAAAAAGTTCTGTTGTGTCTCCGTCCGGGTTTGCGAATTGCAGCCCTGACGGGTCGCTCGCATCAAATGATGCGGCAAAGAATCATACCTTGTTCGCAATGGAGGGGCGGGTCAAGCGTCGGGTGGACCCGACTTCACGCAGACTCATTCAAAGGCCAAAAATAGCTTGGAAAAGACGGGACTCGTGGCACACTCGGGCCGTCATGAATGGCGAGAAAATCCCCCAACGGCTGTTGAATCCCGAGGACATCGCAGCGTGCGCCTACTTGATTTGGGAGAAGGAAGGCAAACCACACGGTCGCGCTGCTGAACATTGGTTGCAGGCTGAAGCATTGTTACGCGCAATGCGTGCGGCTGATGCCCAAGCGGCCAAGGAGTTCGCAAAAACCGCCCCGCCCGCCGGCAAGTCCACAGGGACGCGCAAGCGAAAAGCCAGGCATGGCGCGGGATCGGAAGGCGCGACAGCGTAACAGCGCCGCCCGAGGGCAGGTTTTTCAATGTGGAAATGGCTGAAGCGTGTCTGGCGTAAGTCGTGCGCGAGTCACGTGACGCGCGCGGATATTGTCAGTTGCTTGCGGGCGATGGGGGTTGGTTCCGGGGGATTGGTTCAAGTCCACAGCTCTCTCAGCAGTTTCGGTTTTGTCGAGGGTGGAGCAGAGACGGTCGTGGACGCGCTGTTGGAATTGGTCGGGCCGGACGGCACGGTGATGATGCCCACGTTCAATCATGGTGCGGAGTACGTTTTCGACGTGCGCACCTCACCTTCCTACAATGGCACCATCACCGATGCGTTGCGCCGCCGTCCGCAGGCCGTGCGCAGCATCCACGCAACGCATGCTTACGCGGCCATCGGCCCGCTGGCTGCTGAACTCTGCGCGGGTCATCTGGAAGCCGGCACGTTCGGCATGGAATCACCGCTCGGCAAACTCGCGCAGTGCGGCGGATGGGTTCTGTTGCTCGGCGTTGGCATGAATCGTTGCACCGCCGCTCATCTCGGCGAGCGCAAGGCGGGCGCGCATTGCATCGGTTGGGACCAGGAGCCGCGCCGGATTCGCGATCCGCAAACGGGTGCGGTCATCCCCGCGAAAGCCGACGTTTGGCGCAACGGCCCATGCCAGATCGAGTGGGAACCACTGGAGCGCCGGATGCGTGAGCGCGGGCTGATTCAGGACGGCCGGATTGGCGAGTGCCGTGTCATGCGGATGAAAGCGATGGACGTGATTGATGTCGCTTGTGAAATGGTTCGCGAGATATGTCCCGCCTGTCGCACGATGCCGACGAAAAGTTACTGAGCCATCGCGATTCGACTGGCGTGGCAGGAAAGAACCCGCGCGGTCGTGCCCCGCGTCCGGTGAAATGAATCACGGTGCTGAAAACAAAACCCCGCAAACTGCGCTTGGCATCGGGCGGGGAACCTTGTAAGAACACGGGCGCTTTTCCCGACGCGGAACACAACCAGCAAAGGAGAACGAACAAACATGGCTATGAAAAAATTTATCAACGACCCGAAGAACCTTACGCCGGAGTTGCTGGAAGGCTTTTGCCTCGCCTATGCCGACAAGGTGGCGCTGAAGAACGACAAGCTCGTCTGCCGCGCCCGCCCGAAGGACCCGTCGAAGGTGGCGCTGGTTACACTCGGCGGCGCGGGCCACGAGCCGGCGCTCAGCGGGTTCGTCGGCGAGGGCATGCTCGACATCAGCGTCGTGGGCGACATTTTTGCCGCGCCGGCTGCCCCGAAGGTGTTTGACGCGCTCAAGCAGGTCAATCGTCCGGCGGGCACGTTGCTGGTGGTTCTCAATCACGCTGGCGACGTCATGAGCTCCAACATCGCCATGCAGATGGCCAAGAAGGCGGGTCTCAACGTCAAGAGCATCCTTACGCATGAGGATATCGCCCCGGGCGCGAACGCTCCTGCTGAGAACCGCCGCGGCCTTGTCGGCTGCATCCCGCTTTATAAAGTCGCCGGTGCAGCCGCCGAAGCTGGCAAGAGTCTCGACGAGGTGCTTGCGGTGGCGGAGCGGTTCAATAACAACATGGCCACGCTCGCGGTGGCGTTGACGACCGCGACGCATCCGGCCAGCGGCCAGTCCATTTTCGCGCTGGCTGACGATGAGATGGAGATCGGGATGGGCCAGCACGGCGAGGCCGGCACGGGCCGCTCGAAGATGAAGACCGCCGACCAGACGGCAGAGATCATGGTGACTCAGTTGATCGAAGCGGTGAAAGCCAAGGCGGGCGACAAGGTGCTGGTGATCATCAACGGCGCCGGCGCGACGACGCTGATGGAGCAGTTCATCGTCATGCGCCGCGTCGGACAGGTGTTGGCGCAGAAGGGCATCGTGCTGGCGCGCGCCCGTGTTGGCGAGTACCTGACGGTGCAGGAAATGGGCGGCTTCCAGATGTTCGTTGCGAAGATGGACGACGAGATGCTCAAATACTGGGACGCGTCGTGTGACACACCGTACATGACGGTCCGATGATTCAGTAACTGCGACTCCGTTGCGGATTGCCAGGATATGCAAACCATTGCTTCCAACATTATTGTTCGCATGATCGTCGCTGCCGCGGCTCGAATTCGCGCGAACGAGAAGGAACTCTCGACGCTCGATTCCGCCACCGGTGACGGCGACCACGGCACGACCATCTGCCGCGTGATGGACGCGGCAGAAGCCGCCGCGAAAGCCGACACCACCGGCAAGATTTCCGAGTTGCTCAACAAGGTCGGCTGGGACGTGATGAGCGTGGATGGCGGCTCCACCAGTCCGTTGCTCGGCTCGTTCTTCATCGGCTTGAGCGAGGGCGCGGGCAGTGCGGCGGAACTGGATGCGGCGGCGGTCGCGGCGATGTTCGAGACCGGCGTCGCAGGTTTGCGCCAGCAGACGAAGGCGCAGCCGGGCGACAAGACAATGATTGATGCGCTCGTGCCGGCGGTGGAGGCGTTGCGCGCGGCTGCGGGCGGTGGGGCGGATGTTTCCGCGGCATTGCGCCAGGCGGCGGATGCCGCAATGGCTGGCGCACAAGCGACGAAGGAAATGACAGCGAAGTTTGGCCGTGCCCGCAACCTCGGCGACCGCACGCGCGGTCACGTCGACCCCGGTGCGACTTCCATCGCGCACATTTTTGCGGGTTTCGCAGAAGCAGCACAATAACGACATTTAGAAAGGACATAACATCATGGCAGAAGCAGCAGGAAACCAAGAAGCCAAGGACTACGGCATCGGCATTCCACAGAAGACCGAGGGATTTTTCCTCAAGGGTCTCGGACATCTCGACTGGGGCATGAAGGACCGCCTTTCTCGCGTCTTCAATCCAAAGACCGGTCACACAGTCATGCTGGCGTTCGACCACGGCTACATTATGGGCCCGACCTCCGGTCTGGAGCGCATGGACCTGACCATCACACCGCTGATTCCGTATGCCGACTGCCTCATGTGCACGCGCGGCGCGTTGCGCCAGATCGTGCCGCCCACGTCCAACAAACCGATCGCCCTGCGTGTCTCGGCCGGCTCGACCATTCTGACCGACCTCAACGACGAGTGCGTCATGGATATCGAAGAATCCATACGGCTCAACGCCTGCCTGATGGCTGCGATGGCCGCCATCGGCGGCAAGTTCGAGGCGCTCACCATCCGCAACCTCACGCGACTGATTGACGCCGGCAACCGCGTCGGCATCCCGACGCTCGGCGTGAACGCCGTCGGCAAGGAACTGGCGCGCGACGCGCGTTACCTCGGCCTCGCGGCGCGGGTCCTGGCGGAGAATGGCGCGCACGTCGTGAAGACTTACTATTGCAGTCCCGGCTTCGAAAAGGTTGCTGCCGCCTGCCCCGTGCCGATCGTCGTCGCTGGCGGCAAGAAACTGCCGGAACTCGAGGCGCTCCAGATGGCCTACGAAGCGATTGATCAGGGCGCTGCGGGCATGGACATGGGGCGTAACGTCTTTCAAGCTGACCACCCCGTTGCCATGATCCAGGCTGTGCGCGGTGTCGTGCATGACGGCTTGAAGGCAAAGGAAGCGTTCGATTTGTACCAAACGATCAAGAGCAAGAAGTAGTTCTGGCCGTCGAACGCGAATGATTCACAAACGGAGAGGCCCGCGCACGCAAATGCGCGGGCCTTTCTTATTCTCACACAGATGGGCATCTGGCCAGCGAAGGGCCGGCAAACCTCTATGTTGTGTCCTACAACCTTTGATTGCGGCTTGGCTCGTCTGTGATACAGTCCGTGCTTTCTGCGCGACCGCTTGAAGACGGCGCGCAGTTGCGTTTTTGGCAATCGATGAATATCCACGAATATCAAGCAAAGGAGTTGTTCCGGCGATTTGGCATCGCGGTCGAGACGGGCGGTGTGGCGCGCACGCCGGAAGAGGCGATGGCGCGGCATGATGAAATCACCGCGGCGCATGGTTCAGACACGCGCGTGGTCATCAAGGCGCAGATCCACGCCGGCGGACGCGGGAAAGCCGGCGGTGTGAAGTTCGTCAAGACACGCGACGAGAGCAGCGCAGTAGCGCGCGAGATGCTCGGCAAGACGCTCGTGACGCACCAGACCGGGCCGCAGGGTCGCGTCGTGCGCAGCGTGCTGGTCACCAGCGTCATGAAGGTGCAGCGCGAATTGTATTTTGCAGTCCTGCTGGATCGAACTGTGTCGCGGCCGGTGGTCATCGCGAGCACCGAAGGCGGCATGGATATCGAGCAGGTGGCGGCGAAGACTCCGGAGCGGATCGTGAAGGAGGTCATTGACCCTGCTCTTGGCATGATGCCATTCCAGGCGCGCAAGCTATGTCGCGCGCTCGGCCTCGACGGCGAATTGGCGACCGCCGGCGCGAAGTTGATGATGAACGTGTATCGCCTGTTCTGGGAATGCGACTGCTCGCTGGTGGAGATCAACCCGCTGGCCGTCGCGGCCGACCCTGATGGCAAGGTTTCCGTGTTCCCGTTGGACGCAAAGTTCAATTTCGACGACAACGCGCTCTTTCGGCATCCGGACATCGCCGCGATGCGTGACGCGAACGAGGAAGACCCTCGCGAAGTCGAGGCGAGCAAGCACGACCTGAACTACATCGGCCTCGACGGCAACATCGGCTGCATGGTCAACGGCGCGGGCCTGGCGATGGCGACGATGGACATCATCAAGCATTACGGCGGCAGCCCGGCGAACTTCCTGGACGTCGGGGGCGGCGCGAGCGTCGAACAGGTGACGGCGGCGTTCCGGCTGTTGTGCAGCGACAAAAACGTAAAGGCGCTGCTGGTGAACATTTTCGGCGGCATCATGAAGTGCGATGTGCTCGCCGCGGGCATCATTGCCGCCGCGAAGGCCGTGCACATCCCCGTGCCACTTGTCGTGCGGCTCGAAGGCACCAACGTCGAACTCGGCAAGAAGATGCTGCAGAAGAGCGGCCTGCCGATCATCACCGCCACCAGCATGGCCGACGCGGCGGAGAAAGCTGTTCGCGCTGCACAGCAATCGTAACTTTTCACCCTTCACATTATTTCCCATTGCGATGAGCATTCTCGCTGACAAAAATACCCGTGTCGTCTTTCAAGGCATCACCGGCTCAGCCGGCAAGTTCCACGCCACGCATTGCCACAAATACGCCGGCAATGTTGTTGGCGGCGTCACACCCGGTCGCGCGGGCGAGGTGGACCTCGGCGGCGTCAAGATGCCGGTGTTCGACACTTGCGCCGAAGCGGTGAAGCAGACTGGCGCGAACGCGAGTTGCATCTTCGTGCCGGCGCCGTTTGCGGCGGACGCCATCCTTGAAGCTGCCGACGCGGGCATTGCGCTCATCGTTTGCATTACCGAAGGCATCCCCGTCGCTGACATGATGAAGGTGAAGCGCGTCCTCGCCGACCGCGAGGGCACACGGCTCATCGGTCCGAACTGCCCCGGCATCA
>JBAZIR010000366.1:0-6045 GCA_041651735.1 Verrucomicrobiia bacterium
CGTGGACAAGTTCGCCGTCGAGCGCGGTCCGCTGGTCTACTGTGCCGAAGGCGCCGACAATGACGGCAAGGTGCTCGCCAGAGTGCCGGGAGAAGCTGTGTGGTTCGAGACGCAGGAGCGGCGCAACCTGTTCGGCGGCATCGTCACCATCAAGGTCGTCCCGCAAGGCAACGGTGATTCGCTGACGTTGATTCCAAATTGCCTCTGGGAGAACCGCGGCCCGAACGAGATGACCGTCTGGTTCCGCACCAAGCCCGCGCCGCCCGATCCGTGGTCGGCGTCGTATTGTTTCCCAAGCGACAGTATCGAGGCATGCTTCGACAGCCAGTTGCCGAAGAGCTCCAACGACCACGCCATTCCGCGCATGACATGGTGGGACCACAAAGGCACCGCCGAGTGGGTCGAACGCACCTTCGACAAACCGACGAAGTTCTCCGCCGCCGAGGTCTATTGGTTCGACGACACCGGCAAAGGCGGCTGCCGCGTCCCGCAAAGCTGGCGGCTACTCTACAAGGACGGCGCGCAGTGGAAGCCCGTTGCCGCCTCGACCGACTACGGCGTCAAGCGCGACCAATTCAACCGCGTCACCTTCGAGCCTGTCACCACCACCGGTCTGCGCCTCGAAGTCCAGCTCCAGCCACAATTCTCCGGCGGGATTCTGGAGTGGAGGATGAAAGATTAACAGCCGTCACCGAATCCGATAAGCACCAGGAATCAACCTCCAACGACCAGTGATTGAGCATAATCCGAAAGGGCGTGATGCAGACTACAACAGGCTTCCGGACATTGATTGCGGATAATACTGAGTGGATGAAGATCATCGAGAAGCAGTCGGACTTCTCCATGCTCGGCGATTTGCACGAGAGGCTCGCATTCGAGCGGCTGTTGTCGCGGTCTGTGCCGCAGGGGGGCGCAAAGACGATGATCGGGTATTGCGAAGTGTGTGGCGCGGCCACCGAGTTCGTCATGGACTGGCAGCATTCCGATAACGTGGCAGTCAATTTCAGGGAAAGACTGGGATGCCGCCAATGTCAGTTCAACAGCAGGATGCGCTTCATGCTGGGGCTTCTGAAGAAACTGTTCAAAGTGTGTCCAGTGCATGACGTCTATATGTATGAGATGGTGACGCCGTTCTTTCGGGCGTGCAGGCATCTGTTTCCAACTGTCAATTGGGTGGGCAGCGAATACCTTGGAGCGACGCACACATCCGGGCAGCTCATCAATGGCATCCGGCATGAGGATGCCTTGAACCTGAGTTTCGGTTCAAAGACCCATGATCTGCTGATCAGTTGCGATGTCTATGAACACGTCCCTGATGTGCTGCGAGCTTTGAAAGAAGCCTGCCGCGTGTTGAGAGACGGGGGAACGCTTCTATTCAGCGTCCCCATGAATCTTGGCAGCAAAGACAGCACACAGAGGGCGGTTGTGCAGAACGGAAGGATCGTGCATTTGCTGCCGGAAGCGTATCACGGGAACCCCTTGTCAGCCCAAGGCTCTCTCGTGTTCACTGATTTCGGATGGGATCTTCTGGAGATGTGCAAGGCCGCCGGTTTTCACCGTGCCTATATGATCGCCTACTACAGTGTGTTCTATGGCTATCTTGGCTGCGGTTTGCAGTATGTGCTTGTGGCGGAATCAAAAGAAGAGGCTGAAAAGCAGACCTCTTCCAGGTAGATGGCGGGGCACTACGTGACGCGGATTCGGCCGTAACGGCACCGCGTCATGGCAGGAACGTCTTCTTCTTCAACTTGTCGGGGAGATATTCTTCCAGGACGTAGTTGAGGCCGTGTTTGGCGAAGGCCTGTTGCTCGATGCGGACGCCCATCTTGAGCATCTGCTCGATCGCCTTCTGCCACTCCGGATAGTGCCTGATGAACGGGTCGTTCTTCAACGCGTCCTGCGCGCGCTTGATGTCCACTTCCTCCAGCGGGTGTGTCGCGTCTTCCAGGTCGTAATCGATGATGTCCTGCGGCGTCACACCGAGGTAGTGGGCTTGCGGCACGCAGAAGAACTTGTTGATGTGCGCGGACTGGCCGGAACCGACCTTGAGGGTGCGGTAGATGTTGCCGTAGCCATAAGGGTCGCCGTCGGTGAACGCCAGCACCGGCAGGCCCTGGTCGTCGGCGAGCCGCCGGATAAAACGCCGGCAGGCACGCGTCGGCACGCCGCTCATCGAGATGATGATGCAGTTGGCCGTCTCGTAGTAGCGATGGTGGACGAGACGCTGGAAGAGCGAACTGGTCTCGACGGCGAGGACGAACTTCGCCTTCGTCTCGAACCGCAGGTGCTCGACCTGGCTGGGAATACTCCATGCGCCGGTGCCGAGCTTGGCGCAGTTGATGCGAATCTCCTCGTGCGTGGCCGGGTCGCGGTCAATCACCACCAGCGGGCCGGTCACCTCGCCTCCGCGCTCCTCCGGGATGTAACCGAGCTGCTCGCGGTTGACGCCGAGCATCGCCTCCATGTCGTCGAGCAATGTATCGCTCTCCGGCTGTTCGTCGAAGCGGCACTCGCCCCAGCTTTTGGCGTTGTAGTAGACCTCACGTTTGCCGGCGATGTCGTCTTTCAACAACAGGTCGTTCTTCGTCGTGGCGAGCAAGCGCACCGACTGGGCGAACGTCTTGACGGTGTTGTAGGTGAGCGTGCGCGTCGCCTCCTTGCCGATCATCTCGAAGTAGCCCTTTTTCGGGTCGTACTTGACGTTGGAGAGCGAGCGAATCGGGAAGCGCATCTCCGGCTTCTTGGATTTGCGGATGATGTCGGTGTGGACTTCCACCGCCACCTCGTCAATGCGCTTGGCCGCGTCCTTCTTCGAGATGACGCGCGGCGCGTCAATCGCCGCTGCCGGTTTTGCGTCTGCGGGTTTACTCTTCTTCATCACTGTCGTCCTTGAAATGGCTTATCGGCCAAGAAACCGTTCAAATTCCCCGCCGAGCAATTGTTTCACATCGCGTTCGATCTCCGCGGCTGTGAACTTCCAGCCGGCGGCGAGCAGATCGCCGTATTTGTCGGTGAGCACGCGCGCCAGAATCTTGCGGAAGTGGTCCCATTTGTAGATGAGCTGGTCGAGGATGCGGCAGTCGGAATGCTGCGGCGTCACACCGAGGCCGAGCAGCTCCAGCCGCATCCGCGTCATTTCCTCGATCAGAACGGGGTTGTTGAGGAACCACCAGCAGCCGAAGACGTGGAGGTTGCGGAATTTCCGAGCGGCGACGCAGAGCGAGTGTTGATTCTCGCGAGAGAGCATCGTGACAAGGAACTTGTTGTCGGGATACTTCGCGCAGAGGTTCGTGACGGCCTCCACGGACGACGGTTTCACGACACCATCGCCGGCAAGCCGCAGCGCCGGGTTCACCTGCCGGCTGACACCGATCATCAATGCAAACGGAATGCCGTGCTCGCGGCAGTGCGGCACGATGCAACGCTCGATGAGCTGGCTGCACGTGGAGCTGTCCGGGAACATGAATTCCGGCGTCAACGAGACGGCACAGTAAAGCGGGTTCATGCGCTTCGTCCAGTCGGCGAGGAAACGGCGCACCTCGCTGGCGGTCTTGTCGTTGATTCCCGCCTGCACGTCATAGCCGAACTCGCGCAGCCTCGGCGCGTTCGCCTCCCAGCCCATCAGGATTTCGTCAATGCGCAGCGCCGCCGGGAACCGCTCGTCGCGGGCGAACGATTTTTGCCACACCGGCCGCTCCAGCGCATCGAACGGGTTATTGGTCATGACAGCGCGCCGGACGCGCGCCACGTCGAACACGCGCGTGACGAACCGCTCCGGCGTCCAACGCTTCAGTTCCTTGCGGACGGCGGCGAGGTCGCGCTTTTTCACATCGAAGCCGAGCGAGTTCAGACAGGTGACGACGCCGCGGCAGGCCTCGGAAATGGGCGTTCGCTCGATGAAGAGCCGCTGCCAGACGAGGTCGGCCTGCTGCGTCTTCGGCAGCTTCCAGAAGTCGTTATAGGGGATGGCGTCGGCGCGCGTCACTTCGGCAACGAGGTAATGATAGGTCAGCAATTCATCCACGCCCCACAGCAGCAGCGGCCCGAACGCCGGGTCGTAAAGATGCGTGTGAATGTCGTAAACCGGTGTTGTTTCGACAATCCGGCGGATGGTGGCTTGGAGAGTGCCCTTGGTAATGGCTGCTTGTTTTTTCATGTTCCGTTTCCCATCACGTCTGCAGATGCGTCCGCTCAAGCATCGTCTTGAGTTTGGTAATGATCTTCTGCTCGTCCTTGTCGCCGAGGCCAAGGATTTGCTTCAGGCCGAGCGCGAGGTGCGGGACGTAAAGCTGCATGTAGTCGCGCTTGCGTTGCGCTTCAAGATCGCGGCGGCGGCGGCTGAGATAAACCGAAAGGTGGCGGCCGAGTTCCTGCAAGCCGAGCGTGATCTCGCGGAGGATTTCATCGTAGCCGGCAAGCGCTTCCTTGCTCTCGCTGGTGAACGGCACCCAGACGCTGGCCATGTGGACCAGCAGCGTCAGCGGCCCCATGGGAAGCTGTCCGCGCGGCTGGCTCAGGCCGTAGTTTTTCCAGTCCACGCCTTGGACCGCTTTGGTGATGGAACAGGCGCCTTGCTGGTAGAGCAGCGGCACGCGATTGGCGAAGCGCAACAGGCGGATCGGCTCCTCGGCTGTCGGCGATTCGTTTTTACGCTCCTCGCCCTTGGGTTTGCCGGGACTCTTGTAGGCGAGCGCCAGCTCGATCTGGAACGGGTTGCCGCGATAGACCGACGGCGGGCGCGTGACGGCGTCGTAGAAGTCGGCGTCCACTTCCTTCTTCAGGCCGGCGAGCAACTGCTCCTCGCCGATGGGCGAGAGGCAGTCGAGCGGCGGATTCATCAGCTTGGTGTCGTTGATCGCCTTGAACAGGTTCTCGCTCTCGCGGAACGCGACGTTGCTGGGGCGCGACTTCGGCTCGACGCCGGCGCGCTGGCAAATCTCCAATGCGACGCGGTCGCTGACGCGGCTGAACTCGCTGTGCAGGAACGACCGGATGTTGCGGGCGCTGGCGTTCTTGAGCATTTGCATCAGCATGCCCAGCTCGATGCCGTGCGGGTGCGGCTTGATCTCCTGCGGCTGCGCCGGCAGTTGTTTCGCGCCGCGCTCGAAGACCATCCACTCCGGTTCCTTTTCTGGAATGTGGGAGGGGCCTGAGTGCTCCGACTCCGAAGGTGTTGCAGAAGGCCGGGGCGCTGAGGCCCCTCCCACATTCTCGGCGGCGGGCGCGGGCTTTTCCTCCTTCGGAAGCAGCCAGAGGCGGTAGCGGAACGTGACGTGCGGGTTGGCGATGGCGCAAGCCTGGATGTATTCGTCCACGCTCTGCCGGCCGCGCTGGTAGGTCGCTTCCAGTTCGATTTCAACGCGCGTGCCGTGGTGCTGGTCCCAGTTTACCTCGTTGTCCTTGACGATGTGCGGCTCGTTCTTGCGCGTATCAATCTGCAACTCGTAGTAGTGCGCCTTCTTCTTCGGGCCGATCTTCGACGTGATCTTCGTGGCGACGCCGGTGGTGAGCTGGCCATACATGCCGGCGGCGGAAATGCCGATGCCCTGTTGGCCGCGGCTCATGCGGAGCCGGTGGAACTTTGAGCCGTAAAGCAACTTCGCGAAGACCTTTGGAATTTGCGCCTTCACGATGCCGGGACCGTTATCGGTAATGACGACCCGGTAGCGGTTCTCGGCGACCTGGATCAACTCAACCCAGACCTCTGGCAGGATGCCAGCCTCCTCGCACGCATCGAGCGAGTTGTCCACGGCTTCCTTGACGGTGGTGAGCAGCGCCTTGCGGGCATTGTCGAAACCGAGCAGGTGGCGGTTCTTGAGGAAAAACTCCGAGACGGAGATATCGCGTTGCTTCTTGGCCATCACCTCCGCGGCATTCTTCGGCTCCTCCGCGACGGGCGTGGCTTCAGGCGCAGGCGGTGGCGGAGTGGCTGTAGCGGCGGTCTCTGACCGCCGCCTGTCATCACCTTTATTCTTTCGGCGGTCAGAGACCGCCGCTACAGGTTTGGCCGAGGCGGCGGGCGCCGGTTTCGGTTTCTCTTCGTGA
>JBAZIR010000367.1:0-6027 GCA_041651735.1 Verrucomicrobiia bacterium
TCGGAAAACGCAAACCCAATATCATGAAACCCGAACGCAAACTTCGCCTTCTGTTGGTGGACGACCATGCGGTCATCCGCATGGGACTGACCGGCTCGCTGAACCTCGAACCCGACCTGACGGTGATCGGCGAGGCAGGCAAAGGCAGTCAAGCCATCGAACTGCATCGCAAACTCCGGCCGGACGTGGTGTTGATGGATTTCCGGCTGCCTGACATGACCGGCGTGGAGGCGACACGCGCGATCTGCCGCGAGTCCCCCGACGCGCGAGTGCTCATGCTGACCGTGCATGAAGGCGAAGAGGACGTTTACAGCTCCATGCAGGCGGGCGCGCTCGGCTACGTGCAGAAGTCCATCGGCTGGAAGGAACTGCTTGCAGCCATCCGCAGCGTGGCCGCAGGCGAGCGTTATCTGCCGGCGGATCTCGCCGCCCGGCTCAAGGAACGCCTCGGTCGCGAGCCGTTGAGCGAACGCGAACTGGAAGTGCTCCACCTGATCGTGCGAGGCCAGTCCAACAAGGAAATCGGCGTCTCCCTGAACATTTCCGACGTGACCGTCAAACGCCACATCACCCACATCCTGGAAAAACTCGGTGTCCTCGACCGCACCCAGGCCGCCATCGCCGCCATCCAGCGCGGCATCGTGCATCTGGATTGACCCGACCCAATCTGCCGGCATCGGCCCGGCGGCGAACCACGAAGGACGGGGTTGACCCGCCGACGGGAAAATCGAAGCTTCCATCGGCGGCACGTTGCTGTAAATATCCCGCCTCGCCATGAAAATACGCTCCTGCCTTCTGGTTTCCCTGTCTCTCATCTGCGCAACGCGCGCGTTGGCGTCCGATGCGCCGTCCAGCGTCCAGCCGTTTCTCCAACACCCGATCCTCGGCACGAATGTCCCGATGGCCGAAGTGCAGGCTTACACCGAGGCGCGCGTGCCGTTGATGCCAGTCGTGAAGTCGGCGACGGAATGGCAGAAGATCGCCGACCGGTTGCGGCGCGAGATGTTCGAGCGCGTCGTGTTCCGCGGCGAAGCGATGGCGTGGCGCGACGCAAAGACCCAGGTCGAATGGTTCGACTCCATCGACGGCGGACCGGGCTACAAAATCCGGAAGCTGCGCTACGAGGCGCTGCCTGGGCTGTGGATTCCGGCGCTGCTCTATCTACCGGATAATCTTCCCGGAAAAGCGCCCGTGATGCTCGCCGTCAACGGCCACGATGCCTATGGCAAGGCCGCGCCCTACAAGCAGATTCGCTGCATCAATCTCGCCAAGCGCGGCATCATCTCGCTCAACGTCGAGTGGCTCGGCATGGGCCAACTGCGCACGTCCGGCTTCACGCACACTCGCATGAACCAACTCGACCTCTGCGGCACCAGCGGCGTGTCACCGTTTTATCTGGCGATGAAACGCGGGCTGGATGTGCTGCTGTCTCTGGAGCAAGCCGACCGCGACCGCCTGGCGGTCTCCGGTCTCTCAGGCGGCGGCTGGCAAACCATTTTCATCAGTTCGCTCGACACACGCGTGACCCTGTCCAATCCGGTCGCGGGCTATTCCAGCTTCCGCACACGCGCCCGCCATCTCTCCGACCTCGGCGATTCGGAGCAAACGCCATGCGACATGGCAACCGTCGCCGATTACACACACCTGACGGCGATGCGCGCGCCGCGGCCAACGCTGCTGACTTACAATGCGAAGGACCAATGCTGCTTCGCCGCCGCGCACGCGTTGCCGCCGCTGCTCGACGCGGCCCAGCCGATCTTCACGCTCTACGGCCAGACATCCGCCCTTCGCTCGCACATCAACTACGTGCCGGGAACGCATAACTACGAGAAGGACAACCGGGAGGCGTTCTACGGCATGGTCGGCGATTTTTTCATCGGCGACCCGAAGTTTGACCCCGTGGATATTCCCAGCGAGGCCGAGGTCAAGACCAACACCGTGCTGGCCGTCGAGTTGCCCGCCGACAACGCGGACTTCAACAAGCTGGCGCTGGCGTTGAGCCGTCAATTGCCGCGCCATCCGGAAATCCCGGCGGCGAAAGCGGCGCTGAACCGCTGGCAACAAGCTGGCCGCGCCAGGCTGCGCGAGATCGTTCGCGCCAAGGATTACGTGGTGGCTGCGGAGTGCGCCGGCAGCGAGGAGAAAAACGGCGTGAAGGCCACCTTCTGGAAACTCAAGCTGAGCGGCGTCTGGACAGTGCCCGCAGTCGAACTGACTCGCGGCACGGCGAAGGAGACGGTCGTCCTCGTCGCTGACGGAGGCCGCAAGAGCGCGGCGGCTGAAGCGGAGCGGCTGCTCGCCGCCGGCAAGCGCGTGCTGGCGGTGGATCCGTTCTACTTCGGCGAGTCGAAGATTGCACAGCGGGATTATCTGTTTGCGTTGCTGGTGGCGGGCGTGGGGGATCGTCCACTCGGCTTGCAGGCCAGCCAACTCACCGCGATCGCCCGCTGGCTGCAACGCGCACGCAAAACAGGCCCGGTGACGCTGGTTGCCTGCGGACCGCGTTCCAGCACGTTCTCGCTCGTCGCCGCCGCATTGGAGGAGAGAGCCGTCGCCGGCGTCGAGCTTCAAGGCGCGCTCGGCAGCTTGAAGGAAATCATTGAGAAGGACTGGACGGTGGACAAGACGCCGGAGATGTTCTGCTTCGGCCTGCTGGAAGCATTCGACGTTCCGCAACTCACCGCGCTGGTCGCGCCGCGCAAAGCGGTCCTCAAACCGTAATAGCTTCAGCGCGTCCGCTAAGCCTTCAAGACGGTCGCGCCCGCTCCGGGGCGCGAGACAAACAGCGTCGCTTCGATGCCGGTGCGTTTCTTATAGGCTGCGGCGATTTTTTGCGAGATGTCGGCGACGGCGGGCGTCTTCACCAGGCTCACCGTGCAGCCGCCAAAACCACCGCCTGTCATTCGCGAACCGATGACGCCGCCAGCCGGGCCAATCTCCTGCGCGATCTCCACCGCCGCGTCGAGTTCCGCGCAACTGACTTCGTAGTCGTCCCGCAGCGCCGCATGGCTGGCATACATGAGCCGGCCGGCTGTCGGCCAGTCGCCGGAGCGAATGGCCTGCGCGGCGGCCGGCGTGCGCTCGATCTCACCGATGACATGGCGGGCGCGGCAGAAGACCGTCGCGTCCATTTTAGCGCGGGCGTTCTCCAACAGGGCCGCGTCGGCGTCGCGGAGTGACGGCACGCCCAGGATGCGCGCGGCCTCCTCGCACTGTTTCCGGCGTTGGGCGTAACCGCCGCCGGTCAGTTCATGTTTCACGTTGGTGTTGACGATGAGCACCTCGACGCCGGGATCGTTCATCGGCACCAGCTCGGTCTTGCGCGAGCGGCAATCGAGCAGCAGCAAGTGGTCCTTCCGGCCAAGCGCGGAGATGAACTGGTCCATGATGCCGCACGGCATGCCGGCGTAGTCGTGTTCTGCCTTCTGGCAAAGCAACGCCTTCTCCACGGGATCGAGTTTGTGGCCGGTGACTGTCTCGATCAGCGTGGCTGTGGCCACCTCGAGCGCCGCGCTGCTGGAGAGGCCGCCGCCGAGCGGCACCGTCGAGAGCATGAGCACGTCGAGCGGGCCCGCGTCCACGCCGCGCTGCTGAAAACCCGCGAACACACCGCGGATATAGTTGGTCCAGTGTTTCGGCTCGCCTTTCGGAACCGGCTTGCTGAGTGGAAAGCTGGCGCTTTGGTCGGTGCGGGCGCAGTGCCAGGTGACCTGCGATTGGCTCGCGCCGGCCGGCCGGTCCGCCGCGATGACCGTGTAACGCTCGATGGCCATCGGAAGAACAAAGCCGTCGTTGTAGTCGGTGTGCTCGCCGATGATGTTCACGCGACCCGGCGCGGCGGCGATCCACCGCGGCGCGCGGCCGTAGCGCTGCTGAAACAGCTTCGCCGTCTCGTCACCGAGTTGTTGTAAAGAAAGCGTTTCGTTGCTCATGATTTGGAAAGAATTGTTGAGTGATTCAGAATTTCCTTCGATGAGTTTGAGATGTCGTGGTTAGGTTGGCAGCGGAACACCGCCCGCTGCCAGGCGTCAACCGGGCGGCAGATTACTCACGCGCTCCCGCGGCGTCTAGTCATTCCCAACACAACACGGTTTCCATCAATGCGAGGGAGGAGTCTTGGCCGATGCCGCCTGACCGCCCGCGCCTCCTTTTCGCTTCGCCACGGCCTGTTTGAGCAGGTATTCGATCTGCCCGTTGACGCTGCGCAATTCGTCCTGCGCCCAGGATTCCAGCTCGGCCCAGAGCGCAGGGTCCATCCGCAACAGAAAGGGTTTTCGCGGTTCCATTCAACGATCAGGTGTAAAGTGTGCCGGTGTTGACGACGGGATGCACTTCGGACTCGCCGCAGAGCACGACCATCAGGTTGCTCACCATCGCCGCCTTCCGTTCGTCATCCAGTTGCACGACGTGCTTTTCGGCCAGTTCGCGCAGCGCCATTTCCACCATGCTGACGGCACCATGCACGATTTTCTGGCGCGCGGCAATCACGGCTTCCGCCTGTTGCCGTCGCAACATTGCCTGCGCGATTTCCGGCGCGTAGGCCAGATGCGTCAGCCGTGCTTCATCCACCTGCACGCCCGCCTTCGCCAGCCGCTCCTGGAGTTCCGCGCGCAGCGCCTGCGAGACTTCGTCCACGGCACTGCGCAGCGTCACTTCGTTGTCTTCGCCGTGATCGTAGGCATAGGCGCTGGCCAAATGACGCAGCGCGGATTCGCTCTGGATGCGCACGTAGTTCTCGTAGTCATCCACGTCGAATGCTGCCTGCGCAGTGTCCCGCACGCGCCACACGATCACCGCTGCGATCTCGATGGGATTGCCGCGCTTGTCGTTGACCTTGAGCTTGTCGCCATTGAGATTGCGCGCGCGCAGCGAGATCTTGTGGCGCGAAGGAGTCCTCGATTGCGGCGGCGTCGCTCCGGTTTTGGCGGCAATGGTCTGAGCCTGCAGTTCCGCCATGTGCGCGGCAAAGCCGCCCCGCTGGCCGCCGTTGGAATAAAATGGATTCCCCCAGTGGAAACCACTGGAACGCACCGTGCCGCGGTATGCGCCGAACAAAATCAGGACCCGCGCCTCATTCGGTTGCAGCGTAAAGAAACCGCAGAACATGATGATGGCCGTGGGAATCAGCAGCACTCCCGGCACGAGCAAGCTCAACACCGCCGACGGCTCCATTCCATCAGCCCCCCGCATGATTGAGCAAACGATCATCCCGATGCCACCCAACAGCAACGCGATGACGACCGGCAGCATGAGCCAGCCGTTGAACACCTGCACTTCCCGTTCTTTGTTGACCGTCAATGATTCCGCATTCATCTGGACTTTCCTTTCATTCAACTACGCCTGTGTATGTTATCAGTATGATATCATACTGCAATCATATCGTTCCGCAAGTGGAAAATGTGTCAGTTGCCGCCGCTCCGGGGACAGGCAGGATCCTGCCCTGCTTTCCTTCTTGAGATTTGAGTGCCGTGGAATCGCGCACGCTGAAGCGATTCAGACACGGAAAAACTATTGACCACTACTCTGCCGAAGAGCATTGTATGCCAAAGTCGGATGCCGGCCATAGCTTTGCTGCCGAGGCAGACGACGACAGTAAATTTGCGGAGATTGTCATGCGATTTTCATCAAAAGGGTTTACACGAATCGCCGGGGTTCTGTTGCTGGCCGTCTTCTGCGTGCTGGCCATGCCGCGCGCCGCACAGGCGGGTTACGACTACGACGAGAGCGGCAATTCGTTCGTCACCGGACAGGCGGTCATCACGTTCAGGCCGGGAACGAGCCTCTTGACCATGAAGTCCCTCCTCGCGCGCAATGGCGCGGACCCCAGCAAGATCCAGTTTGTGGATGAACGGTCGGCGCTGGTCATGTTTGACGAACGAAAAAATGTGTTGGATTTCTGTAGTCAGATGGCCTCCTCTCCGTGGGCAACCGCGTCCTGTCCCAATTACATGCACCGGGTCTCCGCCTATACCCCCAACGACACACATTACTCGCTCGAATGGGGTTTGAACCCAGGCACAGCCGGAG
>JBAZIR010000368.1:0-6005 GCA_041651735.1 Verrucomicrobiia bacterium
CGTCGCGACCTTGATCGGCGCCGGGGCATCGTAGTCGAGTTTGCCCTTCGGGCCTTCGACCGAAACTTTCTGCCCGGCCACGGTGACTTTCACCTTCGCCGGCAGCTCAATGGGTTGTCGTCCAATCCGTGACATAATCTTACCAAACTGTGCAGAGTAATTCGCCGCCGACCTTCAGCTTACGCGCCTCGGTGCCGGTCATGATACCGCGCGAGGTGGACACCACCGCGGTGCCCATGCCGCCTTGCACGCGCGGCATTTCTTCACTGCCGACATACACGCGCCGGCCCGGCCGGCTCACGCGCTTGATGCCCTCGATGGCCGGCGTCTTGCCTGAAAATTTCAACTGGATCCGAATCTGTTTGTGCGCACCTTCCTGCGCGACGGCGTAGTCCGTCACGTAACCTTCCTTCTTCAGGAGGCGTGCGATCTCCGTCTTCAGCTTCGAATGCGGCACCAGGACTTCCTGTTTCAATGCGGCGTTGGCATTGCGGATCCGCGTCAACATATCGCCAATGGAATCAGTGATATTCATTTATTACCAGCTCGCCTTGATCACGCCCGGCAGCATTCCTTTCGAGGCCAGCTCGCGGAAGCAAATGCGGCACACCTCGAACCGCCGGATAAAACCGCGGCGTCGACCGCAGACCCGACAACGGTTATAGGCGCGCGCCTTGAACTTCGGCACGCGCTTCTGTTTAGCCATCAAACATGTCTTCGCCATAAGCTCTACTCTTTACTTGGCCGCCGCGTGCGGCTTCAGCCGCGTCGCGAATGGCATTCCCATCTCCTCCAGCAACAACCGCGCCTCCTCGTTGGTGCGGGCGCTGGTCACAATCGTGATGTGCATGCCTTGCTGGCGCTTGATCTTGTCGAGTTCAATTTCCGGAAAAATCGTCTGGTCGTTCACGCCGAACGTATAGCTGCCACGGCCATCGAAGCTGCGCACCGGCAGCCCGCGGAAGTCACGGATACGCGGCAGCGCCGCACTCACCAGCCGGTCGAAAAACTCATACATCTTCGTCCGGCGCAGCGTCACCCGGCAACCGATCTCCTGCCCCAGGCGCAGATTGAAATTCGAGATGTTCTTCTTCGACCGGTTCAACACCGGCTTCTGGCCCGTGATAACCGTCAACTCCTTGATCGCCTCTTCCACGGCGTTCTTGTCCGCCTTGATCGTCGCCGTGGACACCCCCATGCTGACGACGATCTTCTCGATCTTCGGCACCTCGAAAGGGTTCTTGTAGCCGCGCGTCTTCACCAGCGCCGCCACAACCTTTTGTTTGTAATGTTCTTCTAACCGCGATGGCATGTTTCTTGTTCCTGGCCGCCGTTTGCCGGCCGCGTGAAATGTTTATTTGTCAAACTCGTGCTTGCACTTCCGACAGAAGCGAGCGCGCTTGTCGCCCTCACGCTTGATGCCAAGCCGCACGCCCTTCTGGCACGTCGGGCAGAACAGCATCAGGTTCGGCAGCGCGATGGTGCCTTCCTTCTCTACAATGGCGCCCTGCGGATTCGCCTGGTTCTTCTTGGTGTGGCGCTTGATCATCTGCAAGCCCTCGACAATGGCGCGGCCGCTGTTGCGCCGCACTTCGAGAATCTTGCCCTGTTTGCCGCGCGAACGGCCGGCAATGGCCACTACAACGTCGTTTTTACGAAGCAGTATCTTCATCAACTAGAGCACCTCCGGCGCAAGCGAAATGATTTTCATGAAGTTCTTCTCACGCAGCTCGCGCGCCACCGGCCCAAAGATGCGCGTGCCCCGCGGATTCCGCTCCTTGTCAATGATGACAATGGCGTTGCTGTCGAACCGCAGGTAGGAGCCGTCCGCGCGCTTGATCGCCCGCTTGGTGCGGACGATGACGCCATGGACAACCTCGCCCTTCTTGACGGTGCCGTCAGGCGCCGCTTCCTTGACGTTGGCGGAGATGATGTCGCCGATGCGAGCATATTCCTTATTGGAGCCGACGACGCCCACTACCGACGCGCGACGCGCGCCGGAGTTGTCAGCCACTTCCACAATGGATCTTACCTGAAGCATGGTGTTATACCTCTGTCTCTTGGGTCATGTGCGCCAGCGCCTTGTGCGACATCGGCAGAACCTCCACCACGCGCCATCGCTTCAGCTTGGACAGCGGCCGGGTCTCGACGATGCGAACACGGTCGCCAAGCTTGGCCTTGTTTTCTTCGTTATGGGCGTAAAACTTGGAGCTCTTGGTGATGACTTTCCCATACTTCGGGTGCGGCACCCGGCGCTCGACGCGCACCACCACGGTCTTCTCCATCTTGTTGGACGTGACCATGCCGACAAATTCCTTGCGGACGCCGCGTGCGCGCGCGCCGGCAGCTGCCACGACGGCGACTGCGGGTTGAGTTGATGTCTGATCGGGCATAAAAATCTCGCTCTACTTAGTTGGCGCTGGCACTGCTGCGCGACGTTTCTGCGCAATCACGGTCTGGATGCGCGCGATGTCGTGCCGCAACTCGCGAATGCGGCTCGGCTTTTCGATCTGGCCGCCGTGTTTTTGCAGGTTGAGCTTGAACAGCTCTTCGCGACAGTCGCGTTCTTTCGCCTGCATTTCCTCGATACTCTGTTCTCTAAGTTCTTTGGCCTTCATGGGCTGAAAATAAATCTACGAAATCCGCGACACGAAGCGCGTCTTGATTGGCAACTTGCCCGCTGCCAGACGGAACGCTTCCTTGGCCAGCGGCTCGGGCACGCCGCCCAGTTCGAACATGATACGGCCTGGCCGGATGACGGCGACCCAGAATTCGGGCGCTCCCTTGCCTTTGCCCATGCGGGTCTCGGCAGGCTTTTTGCTGACGCTCTTGTCCGGGAAAACCCGCAGCCAGAGCTTGCCGCGACGCTTCGTGTAACGGGCGATGGCTACGCGGGCCGCCTCGATCTGCTTGGCGGTCATCCACGCGCGCTCAAGCGCCTGCAATCCAAATTCACCGAAGTCCACGCTCACGGCGCGGCTCTCGAAGCCCTTGCGGCTGCCCCGCTGTTGCTTCCGATACTTGACGCGTTTCGGCATTAACGGCATAGGTCGTATCCTGGCAAAAAGTTCAACGCTTTACGGTTTACCGGGCCGGCGCCGGCTCGACAGCCACTGGGGCCGCGGACGGCGTTTCGACGCGGCGTGTTTCGGTCTTTTCCTTCGGGCCTTTGTAAATCCAGCACTTCACTCCAATCTTGCCGTAGGTGCAGAGCGCCTCGGCAAAACCATATTCAATGTCCGCACGCAACGTCTGCAACGGCACAGTGCCTTGGCGATACCACTCGGTGCGTGCGATTTCTCCACCACCCAACCGACCGGCGCAACGAATCTTGATCCCAGCCGCGCCCATGTCCAACGCGGTCTGGACCGACTTCTTCATCGCGCGGCGGAAACTGATGCGCCGCTCCAATTGCAGCGCGACGTTTTCGGCAATCAGTTGCGGGTCCGTTTCCGGCTGCTTGACCTCGACGATGTCCACGTAAATCTCTTTGCCGCCGGTCATCGCGTGCAGTTCTTCCTTCAGCTTGTCTATCTCGGCGCCTTTGCGACCGATGACGATGCCGGGCCGCGCGGTAAAGACCGTGATACGCAGGCGATTGGCCGCGCGCTCGATGACGATCTTCGGCACGGCCGCCTGTTGGAGCTTCGCCTTGACGAAGTCGCGGACCTTAAGGTCCTCGTGCAACAGGTTGATGTATTCCTTCTTATCGGCGAACCACTTGCCGCGCCAATCGAAGGTCACGGGCAACCTGTAGCTGACAGGATGAACTTTTTGTCCCATACGTTCTCCGTTATTTCTGCTCCGGCTTCGCGGCCTCGGCGGGTTTCGTTTCCGACTTGGCCGCAGGCTTGGGTGCGGGCGCCGCACCGGGCACGCGCCTCACAGCTTCCGCCAGCACGATCTTGACGTGACAAGTCCGCCGCAACCGCGGCGCGGCCATGCCGCGGGCACTGGCCTTCCAACGTTTGAACGTCGGGCCGGTTCCCACGACCGCTTCCTTCACCACCAGCGTATCCGCCGCCAGGTTCGCGTTGTTTTCCGCGTTGGCGACAGCCGAGCGCAATGTCTTCAAGACAATGCGCGCGCTCTTGCGTGGTGTGAATTGCAGCACGTCCAGGGCATGAGCCACGCTCAACCCCTGTATCTGACGCGTGATCTCCGACACCTTCTGGTGCGACATCCGCGCGTATTTAGTTATCGCTTGCACGTCCATAAAATGTTCTAGCTTTTCGTCAACCGCACACGATCACCGACCTTGACCGCATTTCCGCGGTCTATCAATTCGATGACCGCACCTGAAATCTTTTTCCTGACCTCGACAACCTTCAACCGGGCGATCACCCGGTCACCTCGCATCACCGCGAACGGCATGCCTAATCGCACGCCCTGCTCGCTGCCGAGGTTGATCACCGCCAACTGCAGGCTCCAGTTCAGGCTCAACACCTGTGCTGATTCCAACGTTGGCGCTGCCGTTTGCTGCACAGCCGCCGGCAACATCTTCTTCGCCGCCGGCTTCTCCGCTGCGAGCGTCCGTTTCACTCGCTCCGCTTCAGCAAGGGCCTGCGCCCGTTGGATCAGACTCATGCTGTCCGGTCCGCGCAACGCCTGTTCGAGCACTGCGTTCAGCCGCTGCAACTGTTCAAGCAGCCGGCTTCGCTCCTGCTCGCTGCGCTGCAGCGCCGCCGCCGCGTCCGCCAACTGAGCATTTAGCTTCACCGCGTCGCCGGCCGTTGTCAACATTACACCCTGTTGCTGCAACTCCTGACATCGCTTGCGAAGCGTCGCTGCTTCACTTTTCGCTTCCGCTAGGGTTTCACCCAGCGTCTTCAGCGCCTGCTCTTTCTCAGCCATCTCTGTCTGCAACTCTGCATAGTCGCTGACCAGCTTGCGGAACGTCACTGCCAATTCCTGCTGCTGCAATGCGTTTTCCTCGGCCTTGATGAGGCCATCGACTGCCAAAGAACGTTCTTGAACGCGCTCTTGCGCGCCCGAGGCAGCGACGATCCAACTCAGGACCGACGCCGCTGCCGCGTATCGGATCCCGGCCCACATGATGGCCTCCGTTACTTCGCCGCCGCCTTCTCGGTATGGGCGCCGTGCTTCCTGAATATACGGGTCAGCGAAAACTCGCCGAGCCGGTGACCGACCATGTTTTCGGTCACGAAAACCGCGTTAAAAATCTTCCCATTGTGCACGCTGAACGTGTGGCCGATAAACTCCGGCACAATCATCGAACGCCGTGACCAAGTCTTGATCGGCTTCTTCTGGTTCTCCTCGTTCAGTTTGCGCACCTTCTCCATCAGGTGCTCATCCACAAAAGGGCCTTTTTTCAGCGATCGTCCCATGGCTACTTCTTCCTCCGATCCTGCACGATAAACCGACTCGTGGACTTGTGTTTCCTGCGGGTCTTGTAACCCTTCGCCGGCTGGCCCCAAGGCGAACAAGGATGATGCCATCCGCCGCCGCCCTTCGACTTGCCCTGACCGCCACCCATCGGGTGGTCTATCGGGTTCTTGCACATGGCGCGAGAGGTCGGACGCCAGCCGAGCCAACGGGTGCGACCTGCTTTGCCAAGGGTAATGCTGTCGTGTTCCAGATTGCCGACCTGACCGATCGTCGCGTAGCACTCCTGATGCACACGCCGGATTTCGCCCGACGGCAGCTTGATCTGCACGTATTCGCCTTCCTTCGACATCAACTGCGCAGAGGCACCCGCCGTGCGAACCATCTGCGCACCGCGGCCCCGGTTCAGCTCGATCGCGTGGACCGGCAACGACATCGGAATCGCCTTCAGCGGCATCGCGTTACCAACCTCGGTCGGTGCGTCAGGACCACTCATCACGCTCTGCCCCACCTGCAAGCCGTTCGGCGCGAGGATATAACGCTTCTCGCCATCCTTGTAGTGCAACAAGGCGATGCGGGCGCTGCGGTTCGGATCGTATTCGATCGCCGCAACCTTCGCCGGCACGCCAGCCTTGTCGCGCTTGAAATCAATAATGCGG
>JBAZIR010000369.1:0-6004 GCA_041651735.1 Verrucomicrobiia bacterium
CGGGGTTGTTCAAAGGCGTTGATGCCGTGATCAACAATCATTCGGGATCGGGCTTCCAGACGGCCTACGGTGTCTCCGGCACCGCGATGATCTCCGTGACCTTCACGTTCCAAGGGAAGACCGCGCACAGCGGCAGCGCTCCATGGAACGGACGGAGCGCGTTGGACGCCGTGGAAATCATGAACGTCGCCGCAAATTATCTCCGCGAACACCTGCACTTCTCAGCCCGCATGCACTACGTGATTCCCGACGGAGGCGAAGCCCCCAACGTCGTCCCTGATCGGGCGCGCGTGTGGTATTTCCTCCGCAACTCCGACGACAAACTGGAAGAAATGTATCAGCGGGTCCTCAACTGTGCGAAAGGAGCCGCGCTGGCCACGGGAACAGAACTTGCCGAAGCGCGTGTCCTGGCCGCCGCACACCAGTCGCATCACAACAAGGCGCTCGCCGAGTTGATGATGAAGAACATCGAACTCGTCGGCATGCCACGCTGGACCGAGGAAGAGAACGCATTCGCCCGGGCACTACAGAAAGCGTTGGGTAGCGCAACCAACGGCATGCCGGTGAAGATCGGTGCGATGGGCAAACCGGCTGCCGTGTTTACGGGCGGAGCCTCCTCCGACCATGGCGATGTGACGCTTGTGGCCCCTACCACGACCATTGGTTTTCCCGGCATTGTCAGTGGCGCGCAGGGGCATCATTGGTCCACCGTGGCATCCGGTTTCGGCTCAACCGCGTGGAAGGGAGCCAATGCCGGCGCGAAAGCAATGGCCGCCTCCGCAATCGACCTGCTCACCAAGCCCGCCGCGTTGCAGGCGATACAAAAGGAATTCACCGCGTACTCCAAAACTCATCCTTACAAGTGTTTCCTGCCAGCCGATGCAAAACCGCCGCTGGAGTTCTACGACAAACTCATGAAGCAGCATCGGCACGCGATGGAGGCGTTTTACTTGGATGACATAACAGGAAACCGCTGCGGGCATGACCGCTGATTCAGAATGCCCTGTCTGGAGATGATGATGACAAACGAAAATGCAGTCCCTGTTCGATTAGGATCGCTCGACGCAATGCGCGGCTTCGTGATGTTTTTGCTGCTCGGCGGCGGGGAGATTGGCCACGCGGGATTTCTCAGCGCGCTGTTTGCCGCGATCAATTACCCCTGGGCGCAGACTCTCTACCACCAGATGCAATACTCCCACTGGGGCGACCCGTTCACCGTCAAGGACCTGATCCGTCCGCTGTTCATTTTTGTGGTCGGCGTGGCCATGCCCTATTCGTTCGGCAAACGGTTCAGCCTCGGCGACAACAAATGGAAATTGTTCGGCCATGTCCTCCGGCGCGCGGCGATTCTGTTTCTTCTGGGCACCATCGCCGGCGGACACTTGTTCTATCTGGACCGGTCGAAGTTCTACCTCTTCAACAACGTTCTGGAAGAGATCGCCGTCGGCTATCTGGTCACCTCGCTGCTGTTGTTGAACTTCAGCATCCGGGGCCAGTTGGTGGCCCTGGCCTCGCTGCTGCTGGGCTACTGGGCTCTGATCATGCTGGTGCCTGTGCCCGGCCATGGCGCTGGCATCATCACTCCCGATGTGAATCTGCCCCGCTACATCGACGACTGCGTCCTTGGCTCATTGCGGCCCGCGAAGTGGAACTTCACCTGGGCGCTCAGCCTCCCCATGGCTTCCAGTTGCATCACGTTGCTGGGCGCGTTGGTCGGCCAAACGCTGAAGTTCGAAATGAGTTCCCGGGACAAACTGGCCTGGCTCTTCGGCGGCGCTCTGGCGTGCCTGGTGCTGAGCCTCATCTGGAGCTACTGGTATCCCATGGTCGTGAATATCACGACCGGCTCGTGGGTGCTGTTTGTGGGGGCGGTCGGTGTGGGGCTGTCGGCGCTGTTTTACCTGGTGATCGATGTTTGGGGCTTCCGGAAGTGGGCCTTTTTCCTCGTAGTCATTGGCAGCAACTCGATCGCCGTGTACATGGCCGCGCACCTGTTCGATTTCCGCAATATCGGGAATATTTTTGTCAAGGGCTGGACCACCAATCAGAATATCGGCGTCGCCGGCGGCTTGGTCGCTTGGATAGGACCGGGGCCATGGAGCAACTTCGTCGAAGCATTGGCCGCCTTCATCGTCATCTGGCTGATGATGTGCTGGATGCATCGCAAGAAGATATTCATCAAGGTTTGACCTACAGATGCCGGGCGGCCCGGCAACGAAAGCGTTCACCCCATGAAAAACCTCGCTGGAACATCAAACTCGGCGACGCGCCGCAGGTTTCTTCAGCAGATGGCAGCCGCCATGGCGGTTCCTCTCGCCACCGGGCGATCCACCGCCGCCGCACCCGGTCGTGGCAACGGCAACCTGGTGTTCGTTGTGGGCACGCATCACTACCATCCCGAACAGAGCATGCCGCCGCTGGCCAAAGAGCTTGAGCGCCTCGGCTTCCACACCCAGTTGATCCTGCCGCCGGGCGATCCGGAAGAGAACCACAACGGCGCTGGACTGCCCGGTCTGGAAGCGCTCGATCACGCGGATGCCGCGGTCTTTTTTCTGCGCTTCCTGACGCTGAATGACGAGCAGCTTGGGCATTTGGAACGATACCTGAAATCGGGCAAGCCGTTGGTCGGGCTGCGCACCAGCACCCATGCTTTTCGCTACCCGGCCAGCCATCCGCGCGCAGCGTGGAACGACGATTTCGGTCGCAACGTGCTGGGCACACACTGGCTCACGCACATGAGATCGGTGACCGAGTGCCGGCGGCTCGAACAGGCCAAAAACCACCCCATCCTGACGGGCATAGACGAGAAACCTTTTCAGTCACCCGGCCAACTCTACATCACCGACCTTCAGCCCGGCTGCGTGCCGCTGGTCGTCGGAAGCGGAGAGATGCCCAGGGAACAAATCCTCAGTCATCGATTCGGCACCCGGATCGTGGCCAGGACCGAGACCGACATCCTCGCGTGGACCTGGCAGAACCATTACGGCGCCCGGGTCTTTGCCACGACGCTGGGACATCCGCAGGACTTTGCCGTGCCGCAAATCATGCGCATCGTGGTCAATGGGATTCACTGGGCCGCAGGCGTTGAAGTTCCCGGCGCGTCCACTGAACTCAAGACCTTCGATCTGCCACTGAATCCGTGATCGCAACCTACAGAGAAGGGAAACACCTTCTTGACGCTGCGGGAATCAGTGGAGCACAATGGCGGCAGCCGTTCTTGTAGCGTTTCCGAAAGCATGCACAGAACTCATTCCTACTGAAAGGTGAACCACCATGAAGAGCCAGCCCACACCGCAACCGAAACCAGCAGCCCAGTCGTCGCGTCGTGAATTTCTGTCTCAAAGCGGGAAACTCCTGGCGGGTTCCGCTCTGGCGGGAATAACCCTTCCGCACATTCACGCGGCGGAAGACAACACGATTCGTCTGGCGCTGATCGGCAGCGGCAGCCGTGGCAGCGGCGCGGTGGCCAACGCCTTCGACTCGCCCTACGGTCCCTGCAAACTCGTGGCGATGGCCGATATTTCTGAGAAGCGGCTCGAGGGTTCACACAAAGCGATTTCCAACAAGTACCCCACCCTGGTTGATGTTCCACCAGAACGCCGCTTCGTCGGGTTTGACGCCTACAAGCAGGCGGTAGCCTGTCTGCGGCCCGGTATCGACATCGCGATGTGCACCACCTACCCCGCCTTCCGTCCGGTGCATATGGAATACGCCATCTCCAAGGGCGTAAACGTATTCATGGAGAAGTCATTCGCCGTGGATGCCCCCGGCGTGCGGCGCGTGATCAAGGCCGGCGAGGAAGCCGACAAGAAAGGCCTCAAGATCGCCGCGGGTTTGATGTGCCGCCACTCGGTCAACCGGCAGGAACTGATCAAGCGAATCCGCGACGGACAACTGGGATCGATCAACCTCATCCGCGCTTATCGCATGGAGGCTTGCGGACACATGTCGCCGAAACGCCCGGCCGACTTGAACGAGTTGCTTTGGCAAATCCGCAACCGGACCCACATCCTGTGGGTTTCCGGCGGACTGTGGGCCGAAATGGACATCCACCAGATTGACGAAATCTGCTGGCTCAAGGATGACCATTACCCGATTTCGGCCCATGGCATTTGCGGCCGGGTCGCCAACAGCAAAGACGCCGGCCAGGGGCTGGATTCGTTCTCCGTCGAATATACATTCGCCGACGGCGCCAAGGCGTACGATGTGGTCCGCTACATCCCCAAGTGTTATCCCGAATTCGCCACGTTCGTGAATGGCACGAACCGGGCCGCCCAATTCTCCGGGGCGATCCATGTGGGCAAAGTCCGCACCTACAAAGACCAACGAATCGCCGAGGATAACATCGACTGGGAAGCGCCCAAGGAAGAATACACGTGTTGGCAGGCCGAGTGGAACGTACTCTTGAATTCCATCCGCAAGAACCTGCCGCAGAACGAAGCGAAGCGGGCGGCCCTGTCGAACCTGACCGGCCTGATGGGCCGTGCAGCGATGCACATGGGCCGGATCGTCACGTGGGAAGAAATGCTGAAGTCGAACTTCGAGCTGTGCCCCGGCATTGACCAGATGAACGAAAACAGCAAACCGCCGGTCATGCCCGATGCCAACGGATACTATCCGGTGCCTGTGCCCGGTGTGTGGAACGAGGTCTAACCTCGCCCAGTTGTTCCCGGTGCCAGACGAAAGCGAGACGTCCTGCGCGGCCTGTTGCCCGGAGGAAAGAAAGAGTCCGCCACCAAACTTGCGAAAGAAAGAACAACCATGTCACTTGCCAAATCCGCGCGGTTTGCCGCCCTGTTGCTGGGCGGAATTGCCGTGGCCGTTGCACCAGCCTTCTCAGAAGAGCTTATCGACGAACTGAAAAAGGTCCCCTACAAGATCGTCTACGAGAGCTACCAGGATGAGAACTGGGACTTGTTCATGATACACGCCGACGGGTCGGGGCGCGTGAACCTGACGAAGACCCCCAAGGTGAACGAGCTTTATCCGCATGTTTCGCCCGATGGCAAACAGATCTCGTTCACAGTTGACACGGGCGATGGAGACGACAAGACGCGCGACCTGTACCTGATGAACTTCGACGGGACAGGTCGGCGCTTGGTGGACCGCGGCGCGCGCGACGGCTGCTGGACATCCGATGGCAAGAGCCTGGTGTATCTGAAAAACGAGTTCGAGAAGCTGGCGTTGATGGACTATGTCACCAAGGGAGTTTTCCGGTACGACCTGGCCACCGGCAAAGTCGAACAGCACCCGAACCGCGAACTGAGCCACCTGTACTGCATCTGTTGCACGCCGGACGGGAAATGGTACGTCTCAACAATCCACAGCGGCATGGGTTATTCGCACGGCATCCTGGCCATCGAAGCCCGCGGCCAACGAGTGGTGAAACTTAACATTCCCGGATGCCGCCCGGACGTGAGCGTCGACGGCAAGCGAATCGCCTGGGCGTCGGGCGATTTCTCGCTCAGCATCGGCGATCTGGACCTGTCGGGGCCGGAGCCACAAATATCGAACGTCCGCAACGTGGTCGTGAGCAACAAGCCAATCAAAGTCCAGCATGTTGACTGGTCGCCCGATGGAAGGTATGTGGCGTTCAGCTACGGGGTTTACAAAAAAGGGCTTGGACTCGCGCCCACGCTGGTCGGTGTGCGCGCGACGGGTTGGAACATCGCCGTGGCCGATGCCACAACCACCAATCGCTGGGTGGCCATCACCACCGACGGCAACAGCAACAAAGAGCCCGATTGGGTGCCAGCGCCCTAGTCCATTAGTTCAGTTGATGAACTCAATACGCCATGAAGACCCACGCCCTCCAAATCGGTTTCATTTCACGACGCGATTTTCTCAAGGCTTCCTCCAGTGTGCTGGCCGGTTGCACATTGACGGCCATCTCACAGGAACCGCGGCGGGCTGATTTCAAGACGGAGTTTCTCCAGCTTTGTGACACTGCCTGCCAGGAGCTGGATGCAGAGACTCGCACACTGGCGTTCTACCAGGATTCCTA
>JBAZIR010000370.1:0-6001 GCA_041651735.1 Verrucomicrobiia bacterium
GCCGACCAGTCTTTTCCACATCCTGTTCGACCACCTGCCCGGCCTGCACTTCTTCGCGAAGAACCGGCGGGGCGAGACGATGTTCTCAAGCCAGAGCGTCCGCAAACTCTACGGTCTGCGCAACGAGGCCGACGTCATCGGTCTGACTGACTTCGATCTAAACCCGCCTGTCATGGCCAAAGGCTATGTTGACGACGATGAACGCATCTACCGCACCGGTGAACCTGTGTTGCGCGGCGTCGAACTCTGGTGGGATGCGCGCGGCGTTCCGGACTGGTACCATGTGACGAAGCTGCCGATCCGTTCGCGGCGCGGCGCCATCATCGGCATCATGGGTGTGCTGCAACGCTACGAGGGCGCCCTCCGCCTCGCGATGCCATGGCGGGAGATCGACGCCGCAGTGCGATACCTCCGTGAACATTTCCGCAGCCCGGTCAATGTCGCCGATCTCGCAAAACATACCGGCCTGTCACCCCGGCAACTTGAGCGAAAGTTTCACGCCATCCTTGGCGTCTCGCCGCAGGAGTTCCTCATCAAGACCCGCGTCCTCGCCGCATGCCATGCGCTGCGCCATGCTGACGCCTCGCTGGCCGACATCGCCACCGATTGCGGTTTTTACGACCAAAGCTCCTTCACCGAACACTTCCGTCGCTACGTGGGCCAGACGCCGCGCGAGTTTCGGCGATCCATGGTGGGAAGCTGAAAAGGAAGCCGCTCGCCCCGCCTCCTCACGCCGACCCCGACGAAGCTAGTAGTTGAAGAGATCAGCCAGCGCGTAACTCTTCCCCGTCGCGCTGTTGAGGGCGCGAAGCACTTTGGACTGCGTGTTTAGCGTCAGCCGCCGTCCCTTGCATGCGCGCGCGACCATCTTGTGCGTTATCTGTTCCGTCGAGGCTGTCACGAGGTCGTGCGCCTTCAGACCGTGCTCTTGCATGAGCCGCGCGATCGGTTGTTCGCCCAAGTTGCGTTCGATGTTGGAATTCACAGCAGCCATGGCTCAAGCATTCCATGGCACGCGCATCACACGCGAGAGGAAACGGTTGGCGGTGTCGTCGTTGACAAAACGCTCATTCGCCGGGTCCCAGTGGAGCTTGCGGCCCAGCCGCAGACAGAGGTTCGCGCAATGCGCCGCCGTGTGGCAGCGCTGCGCCAGTTCTGGATGCGACGCCGTCAACCGCCGCGACTTGATGCAGTCGAGGAAGTTCCGCACGTGGTCGTTCATATTGGCCCAATCCACCCGCGGCGCGGCCTTGGTGCGAAGAATGGAGGTGGGTTCTGCCGTGATCTCGCCGCCGTCGGAGATTCTCACCCAGCCTTCGTCACCATCGAAGCGCACGCCCTTGTCGCCGGAATTCATCACGATGCGGACGCCGTCAGCGTAACGGGCCTGGATGTTTACCACGAACGGCACGTTGGCGAAACCACCCGGCTCCGGCCACGTCGCCTCGCCCTCGAACTCAACCGGCCCGGACAACTCGCTGTTGTGCGCCCACTGCGCGATATCGAGATAGTGTGGCCCCATGTCCACCACCGGCCCGGCACTCGTGTCCCAGTTGTTCCGCCACAATGCGACGCGGACCTTGGAATACGGCGCCCACGGCGCCTGCCCCAACCAGCGGTCGTAGTCGAACACCTCCGGGTCGGGCGCGGGCTCCGGCGTGGGCACGCCGTTGCCGCCCCACCCGCCGAACGACATCGTAATCGTGCGCAGCCGGCCGATCATGCCGCCTTTCACGCCTTCGGCGACAAAACGATAGGCGCTGTTGGAACGCCGCTGCGTGCCGCACTGCCAGACGGTACCGTAACGGTTCATCGTCTCCACCAGCATCCGCCCCTCGCCGATGGCCAGGCAGAAAGGTTTCTCGCAATACACGTCCTTGCCAGCCCGCGCCGCGAGCATGGAAAGCACCGCATGCCAGCGGTCGCCCGTGCCGATCAGCACGGCATCAATGTCCTTGCGCGCAAAGATCTCCTCATGGAACCGGGTGGCCACGCAATCGCTGTTGCCGTAGTGCTCGTCCACCATCTTCTTGCCACGCGCCCGCCGGTCGGCGAAGCAATCGCACACGGTGACGCACCGCACATCTTCCTGTTTGAGGAAATGACCGAGGTTGCTCGTGTTGCGGTTGCCGAGGCCGATCACTCCCAACGCAAGCCGGTTGTTCGCCGCCACCGCGCCGTCCCTGCCCAACACCGATGCAGGGATGATCCAAGGCACTGCGAGCGCGGCTGCGGATCTCAGAAAACTGCGTCGGCTGCTATTCATGAGTAGGCTCCAAATTCGTGGGCTGCGTCGAACATCGCGAGAATGTTTTCCGGCGGAACGTTGGCCTGGATGTTGTGGATTTGGTTGAACACATAGCCGCCGCCGGGACTGAACACTTGCAGCCGTTCCTTTACGTGCTGCCGTATTTCCTCCGGGGTGGCCTTGCCAAGCACGCTCTGCGTGTCGCAGCCACCGCCCCAGAACACCAGCCGTTCGCCAAACTCCCGCTTGAGCCGCGCCGGGTCCATGTTTGCGGCCGAAGTCTGCACGGGATTGAGGATGTCTATGCCCGCTTCGATGAAATGCGGGATGAGGTTGTAGATCGAACCACACGAGTGGAGGAAGACCTTCCAGCGCGTGTTGGTGTGAATCCAGTCGCAAAGTCTCTTGTAGTGCGGCTTGAGCATCTCCGCCCAGAGACCCGGCCGGATGAATTCGCCGCGCTGTGTGCCGCTGTCATCAGCCGCCACGCCCCACCCAAAACAACAGTCGCCCACCGCCTCATGCACGAGCTTCAGGCACTTGATACTCGCCTCCACCGAGCGGTCCATCATCTCGTGACAGGTGTCTTTCTCCGTCATGAGCATCATCATCCACTCGTCGGTAAGAGCCTGCGTGACGTTGCTGCTCCGGTCGGTGATCAGGCTCAGGCCGAGGAAACACACGCCGAAGCCCCAGCCAAGGATCGCGTAGTCGGTGTTCCGGTATAGCGAACGGCCATAATCGCGCATCAGCTCCAGATGCTCGTCCTTAACGTCGGAGATGGGACGGAATTTCTTCGGGTCAATCCGGTCGCCTTGATTGAACGACACGTCGTCGAAGTAGTGACCGCCCTTTGGCATCTGGAATGACGTGGGCGAACCGTCGGCATTGAGCAACAGCCAGTTGCCGGCGGCGTCCTCGCCAATGCGTGTGTCGGGCGAAAAGAGGACGTTCGTGCCATCGAACAGCTGCCGCGGAATCCACTCTTTCGTCGGCCGGCTCATCGGCAGAACGCAGGACAAATCCAGCGGCACCACGTCCGCGTGTAATCGCCGCAGCACTTCGTCTTCAAGTGCGGCAATCATGAACCGCGCGTCAATCACCCTCGTCGGCGTCGTGATGCCAAGCTTGAGTTTGTCGTAGGCATCCGCGGCGATTGTGGAAGCTTTCAGGCCACCGAGGTCCACCGGCACGCGGTCGGGCACCTGATGGTTCACGGCCTTCAACACTCTCTCACGCGATGTCATGTCAACCTCACTGTCGTCCTATTTTCCGAACGCCGCCGTCGCCGTTTTTTGAAACGTCGGCAGGACCTCCTACCCATTCTTCGCCCAGCCGTCATGCTGCAGAGGAAAGGGCGCATCTTCCCGGATCGTGTCCGGCACGGTTCTATCGAAACCAACCTCCTAAAGCAAGCGACCGATGCGGCAAGGCGCGGCCATTTGTGTTTTTCGCGCGGTGCTGTAACGTACACCATGAAACTTACGGAAGCATTGACGACTGAGCACGCGGTTTTTCGCATCATGTTCGATCACATGGATCGTGTCGTGCCCGAACTGAAAGCCGTCGCCGAAATCAAACTTCTGGCCCGGATGGCGGAGAAGATATTGTGCGGTCACAGTGAGGTGGAGCAGAATCTCGCGTATACGACGCTGGATCACATGCTGCACGAAAAAGGCTGCCTCGGGCGGCTTTCCACCGAGCACCAGCAATTGTATGCCTGCTTCCATCAAGTGCAGAAAGCGCCGGATGCTGCAGAATCACGGCGTCTCCTTCTGTCGGCGATCGTCATCGCGCGTGAACACCTGAACTACGAGGAACAGGTGGTTTTCCCGTTGATTGACCAGACTCTCCAAAACGAGTCGCTTGAGGAACTGGGCGCGGCATGGAAACAACAGCAAGCGGTTTTGGTGGCTGATCCCTGACAGTCTCTCTCAAATCCGTCGTGATCGCAGATGCGGCCCGCGTCGCCCGCAGGAGGAATTCGCGTGTCCTGAGAAAAAACTGTTTACCTCGGCGTTTTCGTTGCTAGGATGGACGCAGTTTTGAAACCGACTGCATACACGCTACAGGAGAACTCAAACATGAACCGTCGCAACTTCCTCAAAACCACTGCCGTCGCCGGAGCCGGATGGCTTCTGCTGCCCAGTGGCGCCCGCGCGGGCAAGAACGCCCCCGGCAACAAACTCAACGTCGCCCTCATCGGTGTCTGGGGCCGCGGCCTCGCCCACTACGACTCGCTCAAGGACGAGAACGTCGTGGCCCTCTGCGACGTGAACGAGGAGCGTTTCCCCGAGGCGCTCAAGAAGTTCCCGAACGCCAAGACCTACGTGGACTGGCGGAAGTGTCTCGAACAAAAAGACCTCGACGCCGTCGTCTGCTGCACGGCGGACCACACGCATGCGTTCATCGCCAATTGGTCGTTGAACCGCGACCTGCACTGCTACTGTGAGAAGCCGCTCGCCATCACGGTTGAGGAAGCGCGCACGGTCCGCGCCACGTGGATGAAGAAGAAGGGCAAGCTCGCCACGCAGGTCGGCATGCAGCGCCACTCCAACCCCAACTTCAACCGCACCCGCGAACTCATCCGCGGCGGCGCGGTTGGCAACCTCGAAGCCGCTTACGCCTGGGGCAACCGCCAGGTCAGGCCATCCGGCTGCGACTACAGTCATCCAAACGAATACGACGACAAGCCCGGCATTGTCTTTTTTAAAGACAAGCCCGGCGTCCCCGCCGGCTATCTGCCCGAGGCCGGTGAGCCGCCCAAGAATCTCAAGTACGACCTCTGGCTCGGCCCGTCGCAGTTCCATCCTTACAATCCCGGCTACTTCGAAAAAGGCCCTGGCGCAAATTGCCTTTCCTGGAACATGTTCTGGGAGTTCGGCGCCGGCCAGATCGGCGACATGGGCAGCCACACGATGGACCTGCTCTGGAACTGCGTGGACGCCACCCTGCCGACCTCCGCAGAGGGCAAGGGCGATCCTTTCAACCCCGCCATCACGCCCATCAAGTGCGCCTCGCACTTCGAGCATCCCGCCAACGACTGGCGCGGCCCGATTCGCATCGGCTGGTATCAAGGCCGCGTCATGCCGAAGTCGCCTGTCTCCTGGCTGGACCTCACCAAGATTGACCACGGCGCGATGTTCAAAGGCTCCAAGGGCGTCCTCGTTTGCGACTTCCAGAAGCGGCTGCTCATCCCCGTCGGCGACGCCGCGGACATGACCTACTACAAGCCGCCCACCACCGAGACCGTCCTGCCTCCGCTCGGCCACTTCCAGAAGCAGTGGATCGAGGCGTGCAAGAACCCCAGCCTCAAGACCGCGTGCGACTTCGAATACAGTGGCAACATGGTCGAGCAGTTGTTGCTCGGCTTGGTCGCCTACCGCGCCGGCAAGAAGCTCCAGTATGACCCCGTTGCCGGAAAGGTCACCAACTGCCCCGAGGCCAACCAATACCTCGGCAAGAAGTATCGCGACGGCTGGACGCTGAACGGATAGGGCGTCTCACGCTTCCAACACAGAAACAGAGAAGGACAGGCAACTCGCCTGTCCTTCTCATTTTCCCACTAAGCGGAAAACGCGCAATCTGTTATGCGCCGAACTTGGCGAACATCTTTGCGTTGGCCTGCATGTGGCGGATGAGATACTTCGCCTCCATGATGCCAAGCGAGCCGCTGTTGGCGCATTTTTCCGTGAGGCGCTCCAGACCATCGCTGCCGCTGATCTCGCTATTGATCAACACCGGCTGCGGGTG
>JBAZIR010000371.1:0-5999 GCA_041651735.1 Verrucomicrobiia bacterium
ACCACCTTGCAGTTCATCATTTCCAGACGAACCTTCAAGTCGGCCGCCACGATCGGCTCATCTTCAACCACTAAAATTCGTGGATGCTCGTTCATATGCCATACGCTCTTCTTCGCATTTTGCCTGAAACACGATGCGAAAGACAGTCCCATGATCTTGCATCACATCCACGGCGTCGCGCAACTTTTCCATCCACATGAACACCCATGGAAGTTCTCAAGGCCTCCCTCCCAAGTTTGACGGCTGATCGGCCCGATCGAGACGAACAGCTTTCTCGCGGATCGTTTCTATCTGTTCTGGCTGAATGATTCATCTGGTCCGGCAGGGTATCGGGTGCCAGCCTTGACGAAAATGGAAAAACGGCAAGCTTAATCCCCCCCCCCGATCATTCCCACTTGCTTACGTTTGCATGTTCGCCTCATCTTCCGTCGGATTGACTTGGCGTTGGCGGGCGGGTATTCGATGAGGCATGAAGCTCGCATTCCTTCGATATTTTACAATTCTTGTGTGTCTTGCCGCGTCTTCCGCTGTGGCAGGCGATATGACTGCGCCGTCGTTTGCCGCCGCCAAACCGATCTGGCCGAAGGGGCGCGAGACAGAGAAGAACCTTTTCGTTGGATTTCGCGCAAGCTTCCAAGCGCCAGCCAAGGGGCGCGTGTGGTTGCGCGCGACGGGGTCGGCATTGTACCGGGTGTGGCTGAATGGCGAGTTCCTCGCGCACGGACCGGCCCGCGCGGCACACGATTTTTTCCGCGTGGACGAACTCGATATCACCAGCCGCCTCAAGCCTGGCGCGAATCTTGTCGCGTTCGAGGTCGCGGGCTACAACGTCAACAGCTTCTACCTGCTCGACCAGCCGTCGTTCCTGCAAGCGGAAGTGGTCGCGGAGGGTCGCGTGCTGGCGAGCACCGGCAGCGTGGGCCGCGCGTTTGAAGTGACGGTGCTGCGCGAGCGCGTGCAGAAGGTGCAACGCTACAGTTTCCAGCGGCCGTTCACGGAGGTGTATCGTCTCACGCCGGACAGCGGCGTTTGGAGGCGGGACGCGGCTGTGCGCATGGAAACGGTGAAGTGCGCGGTGCAACCGGTGAAAGCGCTGTTGCCGCGGCGGATCGCGCAACCGGATTACGCGTTGCGCCAGCCGTCGTGGCGCGTGTCGGGCGGCGAATTGCGGACCGGCGTGGCAGTCGCGAAACCATGGAAGGACCGTTCGCTGACCGGCATTGGGCCGAAGCTCGGTGGTTATCTCGAAAAGGAACTGGAGACGATCCCGTCGCTGGAATTGCAGACTGTCGCAAACGCCCGCATGACGCCGATTGACCAGCCTTACACGCCCGGCCAGTTGCTCGCGTTGCGCCCGGGCGGTTATGAGATTGCGGACTTCGGCTGCAACCTGACCGGTTTCATTGGCGTGCGCGTCGTCTGCCGGAGCAAGACACGGCTGGTTCTCGCTTTCGACGAGATTCTTTCCAACGGCGACGTGGACTTCAAACGGCTGGGTTGTGTGAACGCAGTCGTCTGGGAACTGGAGCCGGGCAGCTACGAACTGGAGTCGTTCGAGCCTTACACGCTGCGTTACCTGAAGCTCATGTCGCTGGGCGGCGACTGCGGCGTGGAGCGGCTCTGGCTGCGCGAGTTTGTCTCTGCTGGCGTCGGCCAGGCGCAGTTCGCGGCGAGCGACGAGCGGTTCAACCGCCTCTTCGCGGCCGGTCGCGAAACGTTCCGGCAGAACTCGCTCGACATCTTCATGGATTGTCCGTCGCGCGAGCGCGCGGGCTGGCTTTGCGACAGCTTCTTCACGTCACGCGTGGCGTTCGACCTTTGCGGTGATACCCGGATCGAGCGCTGCTTCCTGGAGAACTTCCAGCTGCCCCCGAAGTTCAAGCACCTGCCGGACGGCATGTTGCCGATGTGCTACCCGGCCGACCACTACAACGGCCAGTTCATCCCGAACTGGGCGCTCTGGTTCGTTGTGGAACTGGACGAATACCTCGCCCGCAGCGGCGATCGCGCGCTGGTGGACGCGCTGCGCGGGCGCGTGCTGAAGCTGTTCGAGTTCTTCAAACAGTTCCGCAACGAGGACGGCCTGTTGGAGAAGCTGCCGAGCTGGGTCTTCGTCGAGTGGTCCAAAGCCAATAGCTTTGTGCAGGACGTAAACTATCCGTCGAACATGCTCTACGCCGCCGCGATGGCCGCCGCCGCGCGGATGTACGGCGTCGAGGAAATGACGCGCGAGGCGGAGCGCATCCGTGAAACAGTCCGCAAGCAGTCATTCGACGGCGAGTTCTTCGTGGATAACGCGGTGCGCAAGAACGGCAAGCTGGTCGTCACGCGCAATCGCACGGAAGTCTGCCAGTACTTCGCCTTCTTCTTCGACGTAGCCTCGCCGCGGTCGCACGCGAAGCTCTGGCGGACGCTCGTGGCCGACTTCGGCCCGCAGCGCAAGCAAACCCAGGCGCACGCCGATGTGCATCCGGCGAACGCGTTCATTGGCAACGTGCTGCGGCTGGAGTTGCTCTCGCGCAACGGCCTTTGCCAGCAATTGCTCGACGAGTCGCTCGCCTACCATCTCTATATGGCCGATCGCACCGGCACGCTTTGGGAACACGATGGCACACAGGCGAGCTGCAACCACGGTTTCGCGTCACACTGCGGCATCCATGTGCTCTACCGTGATGTGCTCGGCCTGCGCGACGTGGACACCGTCAGGAAAACTGTTGCGCTGCGATTCAGCGACCTGAAACTCGACTGGTGCGAAGGCATTCGCCCGACGCCGGACGGTTTGGTGACGCTGCGCTGGCGCAAGGAGGGTGGCAAGCTCCTCTACCATGTGGTTGCTCCCGCCGGCTACGCCATCACCGTGGAAAACCGCGGCAGCCTCGAACTGATCCGGCAACCATAGCAAGGAGCAGCCTCGGCCTTCCTTCATGCTGCTCGTAGTGACGCAAGCGCAGGATTTTCTTGCGAACCCGAAGGTTGAGCCCCGCCGGCTGTCGCTCAGCCCTTGTGTTCCGCGCGATAGGATTCGTCAATCCAGCGCGGCGCGGTTTGGAACAATTCGGTCACGCTGCGAAGCTGCAGTTTGATCCTCACGTTTTCCTGAAGCGCGCTGAGGTCCCTGAGCCGTAATTGGAGCAACTCTGCGATGCGAGAAGGTGAATAACCATGGGCGATCAGTCTCAGCACGTTCGTCTCAGCCTCCGTCAGGGTTTTCAGCAGCGCAATTTTCCCGGCTGTCCACCCGTTGGCGTCCATTGTTGAGACAGCCGGCCCCGTCTTTTCGACCCCCAACGTCTGACCTGCGGCCAGCCGACGGATCGCCTCGATGAGCTTCTCGGTGGCTTCGTGTTTCATCACATAACCGCGCGCCCCCGCGCGGATGGCCTGCTCTGCGTAGTACTGTTTTTCATGAACGGAGAGCACCAGCACAGGCATTTGCGGGTATTGTTGACTCAGCGTTGTGATCAAGGACGAGGCATCCTTGTCTCTGAGCGACCAGTCCACCACGGCAACATCGGGACGGAGTTCTTTGACGACGGCGCGCGCGCGGCCCTCGTCCTCAGCTTCGCCGCAAACGACCAGGTCGGGTTCTTCGTTGATCAGTCGTGTCAGTCCCATGCGGACGACGGCGTGGTCATCCACCAAGAGCACGCGCTTCTTCGGCGCTTTGGCGCAAGTTTCCTGTGAATCCATATAGACTCGTTCCAAACCTGCAGATATTACAGGCGGCAACCTTTCAGGCACAATGAGGGTGCGCCCGTTTCGCTTCCAAGGGTTTCTCCATGATCCGGCCTAGGGGAAAATCCCTACGACCGTTTCGCGTGAGACTTCGGCTTTTTGGCGTGGGCACGTGTCGGCGCCGGGAACCTGGCTGCAGGCAACAACGACCACATCACCGCATCGTGTTCCTCAGAACGAGCTGTCGGCGGCTGGAAAGCCATGGGCCCCGGTCATGACATCGCCGTGTAATCGCAGGCTTGCCGAGAAGTGTGGCGCTCAGATTTCGCCCATGTGCTGCGCCCAGCCAATGGCGCATTGGAGCAACTCGCCGCTGGAGGAGAGATTCAGCTTGAGCTTGATGTTGGCGCGGTGTGCTTCGACCGTCTTGACGCTGATGGCCAGTTGTTTGGCGACTTGAGTTGAACCGTAGCCCTTGCCGATCCACATCAACACTTCCATTTCCCGGTCGCTCAAAACATCCAACGCCGAGCGCGTCGCCCCTGCGGCGTAGCCGGTTACCTTGTCCATAATGCCCGCCGCAATCCGGCTGCTGATATAGACCTTGCCGTCCAGCACACTGCGGATGGCTTCCAATACTTTTCCCGAGGCTTCCCGTTTCATGACGTAGCCGCGGGCGCCGGCACGCAGGGCACGCTCAGCGTAGACGGACTCATCATGCACGGAGAGCGCCAGGATCAGCAAATGCGGGAAGCGCACCTTGAAGTCTTTGATCAATTCCAGTCCGCTCTGGTCCTTGAGCGAGATGTCCACCACCGCCAGGTCGGGTTTCCCAGTGTCTGCGGCCGCCAAAGCGGCCGGCCGGTCTTCCGCTTCGCCGCAAACCATGAGGTCGGGCTGATCATTGACGAGCCGGGCGATGCCCTCGCGCAACAGCGGATGGTCGTCCACAATCAAGACCCGCTTCTTCGTGCTGGTTTGCTTCTTGTGGCTCATGAAGTTACCTCGTCCGGCTTGAACACCTCTCGGGGCAGTGTGCAAATCATGACGGTGCCGCGCTCTTTGCCTCGCCGCACTGTCAGCGTAGCACCGATGGCGTGGGCACGGTAGTCCATAATCTCCAGACCCAGACCTCTTCGCGACCGGTGGTCTGGCAGACCGCAGCCGTCATCGCTGACCGTCAACGTGATATGGTTCTCATCGGCCTGAAGCGCGATGATGATATTTGTGGCCCTCGCGTGGCGAAGCGCGTTTTGCAGGGCTTCCTGCGCAATGCGATACAGGTGTGTAGCCGCCGTGCGATCCGGGATGACCACCGTGATGGGACAATCGAAACGACACGCCAGCTTGCTCTGGCTCTGCGCGCCGTCCACCAGCTCTCGCAGCGCGATCGTCAGGCCCACGGGCTCGTCCGGCACCGGGTGCAGACCGCGTGTGACCCGGCGCGCCTCCTCGATGCCGGTGTTGATCAACTCCGTGACACGCGCTGTCTCAATGGCCTCGGCCATGGATTTGGCCGCGAGCTTCCGCTCAAGGCTGCGGTTGAGCAGCGCGATGCCGGTGAGACGCTGGCACAAGCCGTCATGCAGATCCTGGCCAATCCGGCGCTGCTCGCGCTCGCTGATTTCCATGACCTCCTTCTCCAGCCGTTCCCGGTGCGCGATGTCCGAGGTCAGGATAATGGTGCTCGCGCCGGCCACCACTACGGCAAGCAGATTGCCGAGGATGACAATGGTGATGGTGCGGCTGGCCAATGACTCAGCCAGCCGGTGACGTTCGTCGAGAAGCTTGTTCTCCAGAGTTTCGATGTCATCCACTGCCTGGCGGACTTCATCCATCAATCTCTTGCCAGGACCGACAATCTTGCTCGCTGCCTCGAGACCCTCCAGCTTGCGCGTTTCAACGCTGATCTTGAGTTTCCCGAGACGCTGCTGGATCAGGTTCTCCAGGACAGACAGGCGTTCTTTGATGGCAGAATCCATCGTGATCGCATACAGCTGTTTCATGTCCGCCTCAACACTGCTGACCGATGTGCGATAGAGAACGAGATAACGTTCGTCTCCACTGATGACATAGCCGCGCGCCTCGCTTTCAGCGCTCGCCAGATCGCCGATTGTGGCCTCCAGTCTGGCGACAATCTGATGGGAACGAGCCACAATGTCAGCCGACTCGGCAAACTGGACAGTGCTGTGATAGGCCACGGCGCCGATGACCGCCAGAATCAACAGTGCCAGTGCGAAACCGATGGCTATTTTCCGACTGAGGCTGATTTCGAGTTTCATCTGAGCGTCTCGTTGTGCCGCAGACCCTTCGACCGCGGGTCG
>JBAZIR010000372.1:0-5935 GCA_041651735.1 Verrucomicrobiia bacterium
AACGTAGTGGCGGTGGAGGCGATCAACACGGTGCCGGGCGCGGCCGGCCTCATCGTGAAGCTCGTGGCGCAACTGGCTGATGGACGACAGGTCGTGTGCGTGAGTGACGAGCCTTGGAAGAGCCTCGACAAGGAATTGCCGAACTGGCAGCAGCCCAATCTTGATGACAAACGCTGGCGCGCCGCGCACGTCGTCGGCGACTACGGCATCCGACCGTGGGGCAAGGTTGCTGCGAAGTCTCCTGTGGTGCGTGCGAGCGCGCAGATAGACGAGGCACGGCGGCAGGTGAAACAGAGGATTGCGGCGCTCAAGGTTGCCTCGGTCCGGGGCGGAGGGGCGCCACCGAAGCCGGTGGTGGAGGTTGTTCCGCCCGCGGATTATCCGTGGCCGGAGGCAGTGGCGTTCGTGGGTGAAGATTGCAGCTTGTATCGTCCGCCAGCGCATGCTGGCACGAGCATGGACAGCCTGAGCGTTACGATTTTCAATCCGCGCAATTCCCGGGCGTTTCCAGAGCATGACCTGCCCGCGCCGATGAAGGTCGGTCGCAAGCTTTTTGTGCTGAAGCCGGCGCGGCCCGGCGTGAAACCGCAGGTGCTGCTTGACGCTGGCAAGGGGGCCATTGGCTCGCCGAGCGTGTCGTTCGACGGACGGTGGATTTACGTTTCGATGGCGCGCGAGGGCGAAGGATTCTTCCATATCTTCAAAGTGCCCGCCGCCGGTGGTGAACCACAGCGGCTTACCGACGGGCCGTTCCACGATATTGACCCGGCGGAGTTGCCGGACGGGCGGATCGTGTTCGTCTCCACGCGCATCGGCACCTTCGAGGAATATCACAACCCGCCGTCGCGGGCGCTGTTCGCGATGAATGCCGACGGCGCCAACGTGCGGCCGCTCACCAACACCATCATCTTCGATAACGAGCCGGAGGTGCTGGCCGACGGCCGCATCCTGTTCATTCGTTCGGACAATTTCTTCGACCGCGGCAAAGTCGAGACACTGTTGCACGCGGTGCATCCCGACGGCACCGAGGGCTACACGGAATTCGGGCTGGACCTCGGCCCGGAGTATGGCGGGCGGTTGCGCGCGTTCAACTGCGGCAGCCCCGCGCCGATGCCGGACGGTCGCGTGGCGTATCTGTCCGGTTCGGGCGTTGATTTGGGTCGGCCGGGTTGTGAGGCGAAGGATCTGCAGCACATCGGCGTCGAGGCGGGCGACGTGGCCGCATTGCCCGATGGCCGGCTGCTCTGCACGGTAGCGCGGCGGATTCCGGTCGAGAAGGTTGTCAAGAAACAGAAACGGATCGTCAACAATTTCAGCTACGAGAAGATCGCCATCCTCGATCCGTCTGCTGGCGAAAAAGTGGTGGTGATGTTCAACTCGGAGGAAGCGCCGCTGCACTCGCCGGTTTACCTCGGTGCGCGCCCCAAGCCGCCGGTGTTGGCGCAGAAGATGGAGCCGGCCGAACACGACAACCCACGGCCCACGGGCGTGCTGTTCTGCCAGAACGCGCGCTTTACGAAGAACACCACCGCGGGCTGGCCGCATGTGCGCGCCATCCGCGTGCTGGCCGGCAAGGGCCTGACCGTGCGCTCGTCGCATTCCTACATCGTCCACGCCGGTAACGAGACGACGGAACTTGGCACAGTGCCGCTCGCGCCCGACGGGTCGTTCGCGGTCGAGGTGCCGGCAGACACGCCCATCGCGTTTCAGGCGGTGGATGCCGAGGGACGCTCGGAGTTGAACGAGATGTCGTGGATTTACGTGCGGCCCGGCGAACGGCGCGGTTGTGTCGGTTGTCATCAAACGCGCCAGGTATCGCCGCCGCACGCGGTCTCGGAGATGCAGGCGATGCGGACGCCGCCGCTCAAGCTGTTGGGAGAGGGAGACCCGCTCCGGTTCCGTGGCAACAATCCCGCTGTGACCGGTTTGATGGAGTTGCAGTTCGACCGGTTTCGCGAGATCGCCAGTCTGAACCGCCACAGCATGGGCGGTGACGCACGGGCCACGGGTGCGCAAGAGGTGACGGCGCTGATTGCGCAGTTAGGCGGCTCGGACGAACGGCTGAAGGTGACGGCTGCACAACGGCTGGCGATTTTCCGCGACGCGGCTGCGGCGCCGGCGCTCGCGGCGTGTTTGCGCAGCATGGATCGCGAGACACGCGTGGCCGCGGCGATGGCGTTGGGTGGTTGTGGCACGCGTGAGTCGGTGGAGCCGCTGCTGGTTGCGCTCGGCGATACGGAACCGCTTGTGGCGCAGGCCGCGTCGGTGGCGCTGGAAAATCTCACCGGCCACGCCGGGAGTTTCAACGCTTTCGTCGCTGGCGAGGAACGCGCGCGGCAGATCGCGAAGTGGCGCGACTGGCTGCGCGCCAACAACTGGGATCAGATCGAGCAGGAACTGGTGCGGCGGTTGGAGAACGCCGACCGCGACGTGGTTCGGCGCGCGGCGGTGACGTTGGGGCACATCGGCCACGACCTGGCGCGCGCCGCGCTGCGAAAATACGTTGCCTCAGAACGGAACAACAATCCCCATCCAGAGTGGCGGAAAACTCATCTCGGCGACGGCGCGAAATTCAACGCGCTCGCGCCGGTTAACCCACGCGCGTTGCAGGCGGCGACCCGCGCGCTCGGATGGTTGAAAGATGGCGAAGCGGTGCCGATGTTGACCGAGACGCTCAATGTCCACAGCCGTCCCGCCACCGGCAACCTGTTTCTGGCCGAAGCTGCCGCCGAAGCGCTCGGCCGCATAGCCACTCCGGCGGCGGAGACCGCCTTGACCAACGCCTTCGCGCGGCTGGAGGACTACACGCTGTACACGTATTGGTATGGCGACCATCCGGCGTTGATGGCCTGCCACGCGTCGCCGGTGCATTACCTCATCGTCGAGGCGCTGGATGCGATGGGGTCCACGCGCGCGGGGGGCATTGTGCCGCACATGATCCGCTCGGTGCCGACGGATTTCGACCGTGCCTTGTTTCCGTATAATGACGACTGCGAGACGCTCTTTGGCCGGGTCATCCGCCGCAGCGGCACCGAGGCGGCCGTGGTGGAGACGTGTCTGGCTATCCTCGGCGACCCACAGGCCGTGCGGACGAAGGACATCGAGGACGCAATCGGCAAAACCATCGGCGCGTGGGGCGGCAAGCCCGATCTTGAAATCCGCGCCGCGCAGATACTCTCGCTGGTCTGTCGCGACCGGAAATGTGAACCGCGCGTGCGCACACGATTCGAGGCGTATCGCGCCCGGACGAATGACATCCCGCGCTTGTTTGACGTTGGCATCCCCGTGATGCAGAAGCTGCCAACGAAACACTGGGTTTGCTTCTTTATGGCGCGGTTGCTTGGCAACTTCGCCGATCCGCGTTCAGTGGATGCGTTGGTTGCCGCGCTGGATCGTGAACCGCCGGAGGCCGCGACCGGCTATCCTGATCCGCTCGGTCCCGGCGTGCTCTTTCTGCACAACGATCTCACGCCTTGCTGGCGCGCCGCCGCCGCGTGGGTCCTTGGTCGGATTGGCGACACGCGCGCGACGCCGGCGCTGTTGAAGGTGATCGGTGACTTGAAGAACGCTACCGACACGCGTCATGCGGCGGCGGAAGCAATGGAGCGCCTTGCCGATGCCAACAACGCCACGATAATTCGCAAACTCGCGGCCGATTATCCGGAGGTGTCAACCCGGCGGACGTTGCTGCGCATTGGCGCGAGCTTGTCTCCTTAGGGTGGTCAGGGCTTCGTGGCTGCGGATTCTTTTTCGCGCTATCGTTGTGGACGCGCGAGGCCATGTCTTTTAGAATCAACGGCATGAACTCACGAGTGTTGAAGATCATGGTGGCAATCGCGAGTGTGGCCCTGACCCAAGGCATCGACACTGCTGAAGCCGCTCAAGACGTGAAGTTGACCAACCTGCGCTGCGAATACCTCACCAACCCGCTCGGCCTTGACGTGCCCCGGCCGCGGTTGAGTTGGGTGATGGAATCGCCGACGCGCGGCCAGAAGCAGATGGGGTATCGAATCCTTGTCGCGTCAGAGTTGGGGAAACTGGCGAAGGACCAGGGCGATCTTTGGGACAGTGGCAGGATGTCATCGGAGGAGAGCGTTCATATCGAGTATGACGGCAAACCGCTGGCGTCGGGCGTGGAAGTGTTCTGGAAGGTGCGCGTGTGGGATCGCGAGGGTCGTCCATCAGCCTGGAGCCAGCCGGCGGTGTGGTCGATGGGGTTGCTGAAGCCGGATGATTGGAAAGGCAAGTGGATTGCCTCGCCGACAGCCGCGGAGTTTGCGGCGAAGCACAAGAAGGAGGAGGCGGCGCCCATGTTCCGCAGGGTGTTCCGCGTTGGGAAGCCAGTGCGGCGCGCGACAATCTACATCAGCGGCTTGGGTTATTACGAGTTGCGGCTGAATGGAAGGAAGGTCGGCGACAGCGTGCTTGATCCGGCGTTCACACGCTACGACCGGCGCGCCCTCTATGTCACCTACGACATCACAGCGCAACTGACGCGCGGCAATAACGCGGTCGGCGTCATTCTCGGCAACGGCTGGTTCAACTACGCGGTGAATGCGGCGTGGAAGTTCAACGAGGCGGCTTGGCGTGCGCGGCCGAAAATGATTTGTCAGATGGCAGTCGAGTATGTCGACGGCAGCACGCAAATGGTCGTCAGTGACGAGACGTGGAAATTCGCTCCAAGCCCGATTGTTCAAAATGCCCTGCTCAATGGCGAAACCTACGACGCGCGGCTGGAAGAGCCGGAATGGGACACCGCCAGCTACAACGACAAGAGATGGATCGCTGCGAAAATCGTTGAACCGCCCCAGGGCATGCTCTCGGCCCAGATGGCGCCACCGATTCGCGCGACGCAGGAGTTGAAGACGGTCAAACTCACTCAGCCGAGGTTTGGCGTGTTTGTGTTCGACATCGGACAGAACATTGCAGGCGTTGCGCAGCTCAAGGTCCACGGCCCTTCCGGCACGACGGTGATGCTCAAGTATGGCGAGTCGTTGAATGCCGACGGGACGGTGAACCAGAAGGAGATCAAGGTTCACACCTACGACGGCGAGTTTCAGGTTGACCGCTATATTCTCAAAGGCGAGGGCGCCGAAGTCTGGCAGCCGAGGTTTGTCTACAGTGGTTTCCGATATGTGGAGGTTACCGGTTTTCCCGGCAAGCCGACGCCGGCCAGTCTTTCCGCATTGGCTGTGCATACCGATTTGGAGAGCACCGGGAATTTTGAGTGCTCCAACGAATTGTTGAACGACATCCAACGCTGCACGCGCTGGTCCTACGTCAACAACTTCCACGGTCATCCGACGGATTGTCCGCAACGCGAGAAGAACGGCTGGACGGGTGACGCACACCTCGCGGCCGAGGCCGGCCTCTACAACTTCGAGCCGTCAGCGTCCTACACGAAATGGATGCGCGACTTCCACGACGAGCAGCGGCCTACGGGTGAACTGCCCGGCATTGTGCCGACTGCCGGCTGGGGTTACAAATGGGGGAATGGTCCCGCCTGGGATTCGGCCTATGTGCTGATCCCGTGGTATCTCCACCAGTATCGCGGTGACCGGCGAATTCTGGCCGAGCACTACGATCGGCTGAAGCTCTATGTGGATTACCTGACCAGCCGTGCCACGAACGGCATCGTCAGCATCGGTCTGGGTGACTGGTGTCCGGCGAAAACGAAGACGCCCGCGAACATCACTTCTACCGCTTACTACTACGCTGATGCAGTCATTGTTTCGAAAATCGCCGCGATGCTTGGCAAGAAGGACGAGGCCGCGCGCTACGCCGCGCTTGCTGCGGATATCAAGAAGGCGTTCAACGGCGCATTCTTCGATCCAAAAACGAAGCAATACGGTGGTGGCACGCAGACCGCGCTGAGTTGCGCGCTCTATCAGGGATTGGTGGAACCGCAGCACGTCGCTGCTGTCGTGAGCAACCT
>JBAZIR010000373.1:0-5906 GCA_041651735.1 Verrucomicrobiia bacterium
CGGACTGGCGCAAGGCGCGACACAAGTTGACGCTGTGGAGATCGACCCCGCCATCGCGCGGCTCGGCCGTCAATATCATCCCAACCGGCCATACGACGACCCTCGTGCGAGGATCATCATCGATGATGGCCGTTCCTTCCTGCGCACGACCCACCGGCAATACGATTTGATCGTCTATGCGCTCGTGGACTCGCTGACGTTGCACTCCAGCTTTTCCAGCATCCGGTTGGAGAACTTCCTGTTCACCCGCCAGGCATTCGCGGATGTTGCGCAGCATTTGAAACCCGGCGGCGTCTTTGCAGCCTACAACTTCTACCGCCAGGGTTGGATCGTCGCGCGGTTGCATCAAATGATGCGCAGCAGTTTTGGCTGCGAGCCGCTCCTGTTCTCGCTGCCGGTGCGCGATGAAATCCGCGACAGCGAAGGCGAGGGCATGCACATGGCGATGCTGTTGGGCGGCGCCGCCGATGCGATCAGTCCGATCAGACAGCAGTTCAACGACCGCGGCGGCTTCCTGTTCTTCAACCAAAACCCGGGCCTCCACCAGAAGATCAACGGCTTCACAACGACGGTGGCTGATCTGGCCGGCAATAAGGCGATGGCGGATGCCGAGCTGGTGCGCCTCAAGCCGGCGAAACTGGTCCAGACGCAAACCTGGAGACAGCCTGACGATGACTGGCCATTTCTCTACCTGCGCGAGCCGCGCATCCCGGCGCACAACTGGCGCGGTCTGGCGCTGATGCTTTGCCTCTCGCTCGGCTTGCTGGCGGTCTTTGCCCCCGTTCGCACGCTTCGCGGCGTCAACCCGCACTTCTTCTTTCTCGGGGCCGGCTTCATGCTCATCGAGACGAAGAGCGTCACCCAGGCGGCGCAGTTGTTCGGCTCCACATGGTTGGTCAATTCCATCGTCTTTGCGGCGATCCTCGCCATGATTCTGCTGGCGAATCTTTACGTCCTGCGCGCGCGCCCGCAACGCATGTTGCCATATTACGTGGGATTGGCTCTCGCTCTCGCCGTCAATCTTTGCGTCTCGCTCGACTGGTTTCTGACGGATATTTTCGCGCTGCGAGTCGCCAAGTCAGCGGTGGTGATGTGCCTGCCGATTCTTTTCGCCGGTGTGATTTTTGCCTGTTCATTTCGGAACTCGAACTCGCCTGAGCTGGCGTTCGGCGCCAACATCGCGGGCGCTGTGCTGGGTGGGCTGCTGGAATACCTCTCGCTGGTGGTCGGCTACCAATGGCTGCTGGTGATTGCTGGCGCTCTCTATGTTTTGTCGCTGGTCGGACTGAAACGACTGGCGGTGCCCGCTGTGATTTCGGTTCGCAAATAGCCCGGCTGGCTGCTACACGTTCGGCGTGGGCTTGGACAATAACGTGTTCTGGTTCTTCGTGCTGGTGGTCGGCGCGGTGATTGGCTTTCTGGTGTGGCTGTCGGCCAAACGCGCCGAGGAGCGGCGACAGGCGCTGGCGCAACTGGCGGCAGCGCGCGGGCTGGCGTTTCATCCAGAAGACCCGATTGGCGTGCCTGGCACATTTGCGCAGTTCGAGCTGTTCCAGCGCGGCGACTCGAACTACGCCTCCAATGTGATCCGCGGAGCGGTCGAGGGCCACAGCTACTGCGCGTGCGATTTCCAATACACCACGGTCACCTACAGCACTGACAGCAAGGGCCACACCCAGCGGCACGAGCAGACCACCTACTGCTCGGCGGCGATTGTGGAACTGAGCTACCCCGTGCCGGCGCTCTGGCTGCGGCCGGAGAACTTCCTCGACAAGGCCGCACATCTGGTGGGTTGTCACGACCTGGAGTTTGAGAGCGCGGAGTTCAACCGCGAGTTTCACGTAAAGGCCGAGAACCGCGAGATCGCCTTCGACATCATCAACGCGCAGACGATGCAGCGGTTGATGGCCAGCCCGTTCCGGCACATCGAGTTCAACGGCGCGGCGGTGCTGATCTTCGACGAGCAGACATGGACGCCGGAGACGTTCGGCGCGGCGCTGGACCTGGCGCGCAGCCTAGCCGAAGGACTCCCGAATTACCTGTTCAATAAACTCCGCGAACGAGCGCAATCATGAACATCGAATTCCTGCCCATCATTGTCGCAGCCGTTGTTGTCGCCACGCCGTTGTTCATTTTCATCGCGATCTACAACGGCCTTGTTCGCTTGCGCAATCTCGTGGGCGAAAGCTGGTCGAATGTGGACACGGAACTCAAGCGGCGCTACGACCTCATCCCGAACCTCGTTGAGACGGTGCGCGGTTACGCAGCGCACGAGCGCGGCGTGTTCGAGGCGGTGGCACAGGCGCGCGCGGTGGCGGTGGCCTCGACAGGCCGGCCGTCGAGCCAGGCGGTGGACGAAAATCATCTGGTGCAGGCGTTGAAATCGCTCTTTGCAGTGGTGGAGAACTATCCGGAACTGAAGGCGAATCAGAACTTCCTGAAGCTCCAGCAATCGCTGGTGGACACGGAGGACCGCATTCAGGCGGCGCGGCGATTTTACAACGCCAACGTTCGCGACTTCAACACGCGCTGCCAGACAGTGCCGTCGGTGTTCATTGCCAGCGCGTTTGGGTTTCAGACGGCGGATTTCTTCGAAATCGAAGCCGCCGTCGAACGGCAGGCGCCGTCGGTGAAGCTGTGACCGGGAGAACGACTACCTGCTGCGGCGCACAACATTCGTCTGCTGCGCGGGAGTGGCAGGCAGAGTGATGACGGGCGGCGCGGTGGCAGCCGGCTCGGCGAATTTCCTTTGAGCCTCCAAAGCCTTCCGGCGGGATTCTTCGGTCAGGCGTATGGCCTGTTGGAGAAACGGTTTGGCTTCGGCGAACCGGTTCTCGGACTCGTAGGTGATGGCGATGAGACGGTAGAGATCAATGACGTGCGGCTTCTCTTCGAGCAACTGCTGGTAGATCTCGCGCGCTTCAGCGTACCGTCTCTGGCCGTGGAGAGCGTTGGCCAGACGCAGCCGGCCGCCGGTGCCGTTTGGGCGCAACGCCAGCGCCTGCCGATAGCAGGCCTCGGCGCGCGTGTAATCCCGCTTGTGCATGGCCATCTCGCCGAGGTTGCCGTAGGTTTCGTAGTGGTTCCAATTCAGCTCTTTTGCCTTCTCAAACTCGCGTTCGGCCAGGGCGTATGTGGCACTCTTGTTGGTGGAACGGATCGAGGCTCCGAGAAGATGCCGGCCCAGGGACAGGTGACACAGACCGGAGTCGGGATGGTTTGAAAGCGTGGTGGTCAGCATGCGTAGTTCCGAACCGAATTGATACGTGCGCCAGTTGGACCAGGCGCCGAGCGTCAAAGCCACAACCACCAGCGCGCCGATTTCCACCCAGAACCGCATGGAGTTGCGGTCGAATTTGCAGAGCCGCTCGATGGCGATGCCGCCGAGCAGGCAGAGTCCTGGCGCGATCGCGTAGAGCTCGCTTTCGTGAATCGCACCGTAGCAGTAGCGGAAGACGTTGAGCGCGGCGACGGCGCAGCCCGCGAGCAGCCACGCGACGCCGAAAGCGAGCCGCGGTTGTTGACGCGCCTGTGAGAGGATGATTGCTCCGAGCGCGGCGAGCGTTGCAAGTCCGGCGAGCGTCACGAACCACGACGACGGCGTCAGGCCGTGGTCGTGGATGAAGGGCAGGGGACACGCCAGCCAGCGCAGCGCAACGAAGACGCCCGCCGGCCAGTCGCGCAGCAAACGGATCGGCACATCGCTCCAGGCAGGCAGCGTCTCCCAGCTTTCCGGCGTCCATGCAGCGCTGGTGCTGACCCACGAGAGATGAACGGCGTGGATCGCAAACACCGCCAGCGCGACAGCGGCCGCTTCCACCCATTGCGCCTGCGCGCGCTTCGGCGACTGTTGAAGAAGCAGTTGATCATGGGCGAGCAGCAGCAGCGGCAGCAGCAGGGACATCGAAGTTTCCACTGCGGCCAGCGCGGCGAAAATACCGCCGACCGTCCACGCGATCCAGTCGCGTTGCGGTCGGAACCACGCGAGGCATGAGAGGAGCATCATCAAGGTGCCAAGAACTTCGCTGCGATGCGCCCCCACGCCAACCGCCGCTGCGCTGATGGGTATCAGCGCAAACAGTCCCGCCGCCCAGAGCGCTGCCCGCGAGCGGTCGAGCAACCTCCGCAATAATGCAAGCAGCACAAGCGCGGTCAACGCGTGAAAGACCAGGTTCATCGCATGGTAGTCAAGGTCGTCCGTATTCCGAATGGCGGCGTCAACGGCGAGTGTGACTTGCCGCAGCGGCGCCAACTGGGAGGCGAACCCGCGAATGTCTGAGAGGCTTGCAACGCCGCGCATTTCACGGATGGCGCGCTCATCGTCGTAAACCAGTTCACTTCTCAAGGAAAACACGCACGAGGCGAGCGCCAGCAGGCCGATGGTTGTATAGAGCCAGAACTTCGTGATCATGGAATTGAGTCCTGCTTATACGGGCTGATGACGCGCAATTCCAGATTGAAGTTGAGCGAGTCGAGGGGGCTGGAAGTGAGAAATTTGCGTCGGGACCGCAAAAGAAAAATGCAGATGGCGCTGGCGAAGAATGTGGAAGGTGCTAGATTTAGCCTGAAAACAGCGGCGAAAACGAACGCTGTAGATTTTTTGAAAAAAATCACTTTGGGTGTTGACGAGTATGGGTCTCATCCATATAGTGCGCACGCTTTTCGGGTAGTAGAGTAGTTCTTTAGCGGTGCTTCCCCGATTCATTTCGTGGGAAGGCTATTCCCCTGAAGCGGTCGCCTGCGTGGCGACGATGGTCTTTGAAAATTGAATTGTGCGATACGTGCGAGAGCCCCGCTCCGGGTTTTATTACCCGGAGCATCTTTGAGTCCCGGTCCATAGCAAGCGTGACCGGGACGGCCAAAATCACATTCCGAATCAGTCATCTCTTGTTTTAGCAACAATGATGGTGACCGAGCCACGGGATGTGTTCTTCGTAAGAGATCAAACCCGATCCGCAAGGGTCGAGGATGAAATTTACTACGGAGAGTTTGATTCTGGCTCAGAACGAACGCTGGCGGCGTGGTTAAGACATGCAAGTCGAGCGGGAATCTGCGGGTAGCAATATTCGTGGGTTTCAGCGGCGAACGGGTGCGTAACACGTGGGCAACCTACCTAAAAGAGTGGAATAACCAGTCGAAAGATTGGCTAATGCCGCATGTGGTCCGGAGGGTCATCTTTCCGGACTAAAGCTGGGGACCGCAAGGCCTGGCGCTTTTAGATGGGCCCGCGGCCTATCAGCTAGTTGGCGAGGTAACGGCTCACCAAGGCTTACGGGTAGCTGGTCTGAGAGGACGACCAGCCACACGGGAACTGAGACACGGTCCCGACACCTACGGGTGGCAGCAGTTTCGAATTTTTCGCAATGGGCGAAAGCCTGACGGAGCGACGCCGCGTGGGGGATGAAGGTCTTCGGATTGTAAACCCCTGTCAGCTGGGAACAAGGTCTCGTGGTGAATAGTCATGAGATTTGATAGTACCGGCAGAGGAAGCCGTGGCTAACTCTGTGCCAGCAGCCGCGGTAATTCAGAGACGGCGAGCGTTGTTCGGATTCACTGGGCGTAAAGGGTCCGCAGGTGGCAAAGCAAGTCTGACGTGAAATCCCGCGGCTTAACCGCGGAACTGCGCCGGATACTGCCTTGCTAGAGGACGGCAGAGGAGACTGGAATTCACGGTGTAGCGGTGAAATGCGTAGATATCGTGAGGAACACCGGTGGCGAAGGCGAGTCTCTGGACCGTTCCTGACACTCAGGGACGAAAGCGTGGGGAGCAAACGGGATTAGATACCCCGGTAGTCCACGCCCTAAACCGTGCTCACTTGGTGTGGGAGGATTCGACCCCTTCCGTGCCGTAGCTAACGCGTTAAGTGAGCCGCCTGGGGAGTACGGCCGCAAGGTTAAAACTCAAA
>JBAZIR010000374.1:0-5902 GCA_041651735.1 Verrucomicrobiia bacterium
CCACGCAACCCAGCCCGCTGGATTGAAGCCCGCTCGCGGGCCGCTCCACTTGCCCCCATTGAGCAGGTAGTCCACCATCATCGCCCCGCAGATCGGACCAAAAGAGGCGCCGATGATCACAAACACGCCGGCCGCATCACCCGCCAGTCCAGTCACCGCCAGCACGACGCTCACCACCGCACCAATGCCCACCGAAATGAACGGATTCACCTTCGGCAGCGTCGTCTTGAAGCTGTTGGCAGCGATGAATGACGAGAAACACGCCGGAGGGAAGGCCGCCACGGCCAACGCGAACATGATCCATTTGGCCGGGCCTGCGCCCAGCACGACAGGGATGAGATTGAACGAATCCAGGATGAAGCTCTTCTTCTCCGCGCCCGCCGCTACGGCTTTGGCGCTCAGTTCGGGCGAACCATAAACACCCGCCACGACCAGCATCGAGATGCCCGCCGTGAACACAATCGCCAGCGCAACACCAATCAAGCCGCCCATGCTGACGTCCCGCTTGTCCCGGCTGTTGGTGCCAAAGTCCACCCCCGCCGCTCCCGCCGTCGCAAAGAAACCGACCACGTAGGTCATGATCACTGCCACCACGCCGCATACGCCCACGCAGCAGGTCGAAGCGGCCGGCGCGGCCGCCTGTTGAAGCGCGATGAGCTTGGCGGGATCAAAGCTCCCGATGCTGCCCGCGGTCTTGGCCAGCAGCAGCAGCAGCGTGATGAGCGGAATCAGCGGCAGGAATGTCGCCACCTTGGCCACATACTGGATGCCTTTCAGCCCGACAAACGCCGCCAGCAATCCCCAGATCACCATGATCGCCTGGGCCGGCACTGGAATCACTTCCGCCAAGGCTAGCGAAGCAAAGTATGTGTTCACACCCAACCATCCAAACTGCAGCACGCCCATCAGGAAACCGGGCATTAAGAAACCGCCCTTGGCGCCGAACGTCGAGGTGCCGACGATGTAGAGCGGCAGCCCGGTCTTCATCCCAAGCAGCCCCGGCACGAGATAAAACAGGTAGTGGCAAATCAGCGCTGCGATCACCAGACCCCCGAGGGCCACACCCAGTCCCTGCGCGAGCGTGCCACCGAGATTAGCCGCCTTGGCCGCGTCCTGCCAGAACACGAACCAGAGGAAAATGCCCGCGTAAGTCGGCGCGGTGTTCTTATACCAAGGCGCTCGATTGCTTTGTGGATTGGGCTTCGCGCTAGTGATGTAGTCGGGAAGTTGGGAAACGTTTGAATTGCTCATGGTTCATCCATTTCGCTTTCTTCGGAATCAATCCGCAAGCCAAAAATGCATCGGCGTGCAACGCGAAACGGCCAAGGGGGGCGCGTCAACCAAAGTAAACCTTGACATATTCACTTTGTATGACAAAGTAATCGCTATGAACTCGAATTCCGCGGCGGAAAACTTGCAGGTGATTCGGACTCTGATGGAGCGATCGTCCCTCTACCGCCGGGCACTCGCGCCCATCACGCTCTTCGCCGGCGGCATCGGTTTGCTGACTGGCATCGTTGCTCTTCTTCTGCACGTCGAGAAGCTCCGCGTCTTCAGCGCGCTCTGGTTGGGGGTGGCTGCGATCACCGTCGCAGGCGCCTTTCTGCTGGCTCGCCGCCAGTCGATGAAGGACCAGGAACCATTCTGGTCGCCGCCCACGCGCCGTGTCACTCAGGCGCTGATGCCGCCATTGACGATTGGCCTGCTGTTCGGCGTTTTGGGTATGACCACCGCGACAGCCCAGGAGACAGCCGATCTGGTGCTGCCCATCGCATGGATGCTGTGCTACGGCTGCGCGTTGCATGCTGCGGGATTTTTCGTGCCGCGGGGCATCAGGTTGCTCGGATGGTTCTTCATCCTTTGTGCATTGGGGACATTCTGTCTGTTGTTCCGCCCCGATTCACCGTCAAATGCGGCCACGGCCAACATGGTCATGGGCGTTTTCTTCGGCATCGTGCATCTGGTTTACGGCACGTATCTCCATTTCACCGAAAAACGGAAAGACGTTGCGTGAGCTTGGAACCGTCTCTGCAACTGGATCGGGTGATCCACGAGAAAGGGCGGCTGGCGATTATGTCGCTGCTGGCTGCCGCGCCGAAACTGTCGTTCACGGAAGTGCGTGACACGCTCAGCATGACGGATGGCAACGTCACCACCCACATCCGCACGCTCCAGGAAGCCGGCTACGTGTCCGTCACGAACAGCTTTGAAGGCAGCCGTCCGCTGACGACTTGCGCGCTGACAGAGTCGGGTCGGAAAGCCTTTGCGACCTACATCAACCTGCTGGAGCAAATCGTCCAGCGGGCCAAACCGTAGAAACTATCAGCTACAACCAGAGGAGAAAGACCATGCCTATATGCTTTGCCATACAAAGTGAAAGCGCCTGCGCCACGCTCGCGACGTCACCGCCCACCCGAATCCTCAGAGCCGCGCACCTTGGCATGTGCTTCGGTGTTCGCGACGCCATCGCGCTGGCCTGCCGGGAGGTGGCGAAAGGCCCTCTCACCGTGCTCGGCGAACTGGTGCACAACGAAGCCGTCCTCTCCGACCTGCGGCGTCGCGGCGTCGTCGTTGAGCGCGACGCTGCGGCGGTGGCGACGCCCACGGTGATGATCACCGCGCACGGCGCGTCGCAGCGTGCCGTGATCCGGATGCGTGGGCGCGGCCTGCACGTGCTGGAGGCGACCTGCCCGCTGGTGCGCTACATGCAACACTGCGCGCGCGAATTGGCGGCGGCGGGCTATCACCCGGTCATCGTCGGCCATCGCGATCACGTGGAGGTGCGCGGCGTTACGGAAGACCTCACCAGCTTCGATGTCGTGCTGACGCCGGAAGACGTGGAGCGGTTGGCAGAACGGCCGCGCTTTGGCGTCGTGGCGCAGACGACGCAGCCAATTAAAAGGGCGCGCTGGCTGGCGGCGTTGATCCGGCGGCGGTTTCCGCGGTCGGACGTGCGGTTTGTGGACACGGTGTGCCAGCCGACGAAGCTGCGGCAGGCCGCCGCGGCGAAACTGGCCCGGCAATCTGACGTGGTGATCGTCATCGGCGGCGCGCAGAGCAACAACACGCGCGAACTGGTCGCGACCTGCCGGCGGTTTTGCGGGCGGGTGCATCACGTGCAGACACCCGACGATCTGCAACCGGAATGGTTCACGGACGCAGCGGTGGCGGGCATCACAGCGGGCACGTCCACGCCGAACGCGGTGATTGACGCGGTGGAAAGCCGCGCGCGTGAGCTGGCGGAGAGGGGCGAGCGATGAGAATCATGAAACGCTGGCGGATGGTCGTGTTGTTTGCGATGGCGATGGCGTGGTTGGAATCGGCCATCGTGTTTTACGGGCGGCTGTTGGTGAACCGGCTGGAGCCGTATCAACCCAACCCGTTGCCGCTCATAGCCGAGCTTGGCCCGACGGAACTGGTACGGGAGGCGGCGACGATGCTGATGCTCTGGGCGATCGGCTGGTTTGCCGGCGAGACGCGGCGGGCGCGGTGGGCATTTGCGTGCGTCGCGTTCGGCGTGTGGGATGTTTCCTACTATGTCTTCCTGCGGATCATCTACGGCTGGCCCCGGACGCTGCTCGACTGGGACGTGCTGTTCCTGATCCCGCTGCCGTGGTGGGGGCCGGTCATCGCGCCGATGTTGATTGCGGCGCTGATGATTGCATGGGGAACTCCCGTTGCGCTCAACGACACGTTCGAGCGTCCGCTGCGTTCGCGCCGGCTGGTTTGGGCAACGGCTGCGGTTGGCGCGGCGCTGGCGCTGGCGGTGTTCATGGCGGACGCGCTGCGCGTGGCCGGCGACGGTGTGGAGGCGTTGTGCAACGTCCTGCCGGTGGAATTCAACTGGCCGGTCTTCTGCGTGGCCCTGGCGTTGCTGGCCGCGCCGGCAGTGGATGTGGCGCGGCAACTTCATTATCGCGCTCGCACAGAGCGGGCAAAAACCTCAACCGGGTTTCTCCATGAATCTTCCTGCTCTTGATCGCTGGCTTCCAACGGTTCCCGATGATCCGTTTTACCAGACACGCGCGCCGCTCTGGTTGCCCAACGAGATGGTGACGCCGCCGTCCCTGGACGCCGCGCAAGCCGGCGCGCAGGAAAGGCGCCACGCACTGTTGATCAACCCGTTCTATCCGAAGGATCCGCACGCGAGCTTCGGCAAACACGTGCTGACGCCGACACTGGCGCTGACAAGTATCGCCGCGGCGACACCGCCGCACTGGCGCGTGCGCATTTGGGATGAGAATCTGTTGCAAGGCGCGCCACCGACGGACCCGTTGCCAGAGGTGGTCGGCATCACAGTGCATCTGACGTTTGCCCGGCGCGCGTACGCGCTGGCAGCGTGGTTTCGTGAGCGCGGCAGCAAGGTGGTACTCGGCGGCCTCCACGTCATCTCGTGTCCAGACGAGGCGGCGGCCCACGCTGACGCGATCGCGATTGGCGACGGCGTGCAGCTCTGGCCGGAAATCCTGCGCGACGTGGAACGCGACACACTGAGGCCGCGCTACGCCGCAACCTACGAGCGCGCGTATAACCTCGATCCGCCACCGCGCCGCGACCTGCTGCCGCATGGGAGTTTTCTCACGACCACCAGCATCATCGCCACGCGCGGGTGTGTGAACCGTTGCGGCTTCTGCTACCTCTCGACCGACGGACTGGTCATGCCGTGCCGCGTGCGAGAGCCGGCGGATATCCGCCGGCAAATGGCCGCTGACGGCCAACCGTTCGCGGTGTTCGTGGACAACAATCTCGGCGCAAAACCCGATTACCTTCGCACGCTCTGCCGCGAGCTGCGACCGTTGGAGAAAATCTGGAGCGCGGCGGTGACGCTCGACGTGACAGACGACCCGTCGCTCGTCCGCGAGATGGCGCTGGCCGGCTGCACGGGCGTGTTTGTCGGTTTCGAGTCGCTCTCGGACGAAAACCTCGCCCACGCCCAAAAACGCACACCGCGCACGGCGGATTACGCGCGGCGCGTCCGCGTCTTCCACGACCACGGCATTCAGGTGAACGGCAGTTTCGTCGTTGGCTTCGACGACGACCACCGTGGTTGTTTCGCGACGCTGGCGCAATGGATCGAAGAGAATCGGCTGGAATGCGCCACGTTCCATATCCTCACGCCGTATCCGGGCACACCGCTGTTTCGGCAGATGGAGCGCGAGGAACGGCTGCTGCATCGCGATTGGAGTCTCTACGACACCGCGCACGTCGTGTTCCGTCCGAAACACCTGACGCCGGATGAACTCGCGCTTGGCTACGACTGGCTTTACCGCCGGCTCTTCTCGCCCGCGAGCATTTGGCGGCGGCGACCGTCTCAGGCGGCAGCGCTGCTGCCGTATCTGGCGGGCTGTTTCCTTTACAAACGCTGTAACCGCATCTGGCGCTGGCTCATCCGGCACCGCCTCGTTCACGCTGTTTGGGCGCCGCTGATCCACTGGACGCGGCTCCGCCATGTGCGCTTCCGCAAACGGCTGGCGCGGCTGGCCGGCATCACAGCGGGCACGTCCACGCCGAACGCGGTGATTGACGCGGTGGAGAGCCGCGTGCGCGAATTGGCGGACGCACTCCCGCCACACTCTACGTAAGGAAAAATCATGGAAACACATCCTGTCGTCATGGAAATCAACGAGCCGACTATGGACGGCGCACGAACGCAACCGGCGGTGGTGGTGCTGGCGGTCGCGTTTGCGCTTGGCATGCTCGGTGACGGGCTGCTGCGCGCGACGCCGTGGGGACTGAACTTCACAATGTGCACAGCGGGCCTTGCACTGTCGGCCATGTGGGTGGCGCGATGGATCGAACTGGAACGCACGCGGAGCCATGCCGCGTTGCTGGCGCTCGCGGTGTTGTTTGCAGCGGGCTGCACATGGCGCGACTCGGCGACATTGAAGGCACTCGACGTCTT
>JBAZIR010000375.1:0-5897 GCA_041651735.1 Verrucomicrobiia bacterium
CGGGCCGGCGACGTGGCGTCCCTACAACCAACACTATCATCGCAATCCGATACCCGGCGTGGTGCCGTGGGTGTTCAGCGAAGCTTTCGGCGCGGTGGCGGTGACCGGTTACCAGTCGCACGCGGCGGACGTGATCCAGTATGCGATCGGCATGGAAACGAGCGGTCCGGTGGAGATCATCCACCCGAGCAGCGGCGAGTTTCCGACGTTGACGTTCCGATACGCCAACGGGACGTTGCTGCACCACGTGGATCACTGGGGCATGGTGAAGGACATTTACAAAGCCGTTCCCAAGACCGCGCGGCTCGCGGGCAGTTTCGGCGGCCTTTTCGTTGGCGAGCGCGGATGGATGACCTCAATGAGCACGGGCGGTCCCATCGAAGGCGAGCCGGAGAGCCTTTTCACCGAGATGAGACTCCAGTCGCGCGATGACGACCTGAGCAACAACCACCACGGAAACTGGTTCCAATGCATCCGCACGCGCACGCGGCCGAGTTCACACGAGGAGATCGGGCATCGCTCGGCCTCGTTGGGCCATCTGGCCATCATTGCCTATAAGCTGGGCCGCTCGTTGAAGTGGGATCCCGCGAAGGAAGAGTTCGTCGGCGACGAGCATGCCAACCGTCTCCGTTCCCGCTCGCAACGCGCGCCGTGGGCTGTCTGACGCCCGCTCGCTTCGAGTGGAACCGGCCGCGAACGAAGTGTAAAAACCTTGTGGATGAACTTGCGGAGTTGTGAGAAGGTTTCGCGGCTCGTTCCGAAAAACGACGTCATCATGCCGGTATGCACGAAATTCTGTCAAAAAAGCAGCTAAGCCCGAACGTCACGCGATTGGACGTGAGGGCGCAGCGTATTGCGGAAATCCGCCAGCCCGGCCAGTTCGTCATCGTCCGGCGCGCCGAAGGCGCGGAGCGGATTCCGCTGACCATTGCCGACGCCGACCCGGCTGCCGGCTCCATCGCGCTGGTCATTCAGGCCGTCGGCAAGACCACGCGCGACCTCGTGGCGCTCAATCCCGGCGACGTGATCCAGGACATCTCCGGCCCGCTCGGCCGGCCGACGGATTTGATCGCCTCCGGCCGCGCGCTGTGCATCGGCGGCGGCGTCGGCACGGCGGTGATTCATCCGATCGCGCAGGGACTGCAGCGGCGTGGCGTCGCCGTGGTCAGCATCATCGGCGGGCGGTCGAAGGAATGGGTCATCTTTGAGGAGGGACTGCGCAAGTTCGGCGAAGTGATTGTTTGCACGGACGATGGCAGTTACGGACGGAAAGGCTTCGTCACCGACGCGGCGAAGGAAATGCTGGCGGCCGGTGGCGTGGATTGTGTTTACGCGGTCGGCCCGGTGCCGATGATGCGCGCGGTCGTGGCCGTCACCAAACCGCTCGGCATCCACACGATCGTCTCGCTGAACCCGGTGATGGTGGATGGCACCGGCATGTGCGGCGGCTGCCGCGTGAGCGTTGGCAACGAAACCAAATTCGCCTGCGTGGACGGGCCGGAGTTTGACGGACACCTCGTGGACTTCGATCTGCTTTGGGACCGTCTCGGCACCTATCGGACGCAGGAACAGGAATCCATGGCGCGACATGAGGAGTCGTGCCGGATCGGCTTGGAGAAACCGAAAGCCGTCTGACACGACAAGACCCCACAAACGTGAGCGCCAAGATTACCACCAAGGAACGACTCAAGATTGACCGCCAGACCATGCCGGAGCACGACGCCACCGCCCGTGCCGGCGAGTTCGGCGAAGTCAATCTCGGCTTCACCGAGGAACTGGCGATGCTGGAGGCGCAGCGTTGCCTCCAGTGCAAGGAAGCCAAGTGCGTCGCCGGTTGCCCGGTGATGGTCAACGTCCCGCGCTTCATTCAATTCATCGCCGACGGTGACCTCGCTGGCGCGGCGCGCAGCCTGCTCGGTGACAACTCCCTGCCTGCCATTACCGGCCGCGTTTGCCCGCAGGAGACACAGTGCGAGATCGAGTGCATTCGCGGCTTGAAGGGCCTGCCGGTCGCCATCGGTCATCTGGAACGGTATGTGGCTGATTGGGCCTACCGCCATGCAAACCAAATCGTCCCGCCATCGCCGTCGCCCACAGGCAGGAAAGTTGCCATCATCGGTTCCGGTCCGGCCGGCCTCACCGCCGCGGGCGAACTGGTGAAACTGGGGCACGAGGTGACGATTTACGAGGCGCTCCACAAACCCGGCGGCGTGCTGGTCTACGGCATCCCGGAGTTTCGCCTGCCGAAGAACATCGTGCACGAGGAAGTCGAGCGGCTCCGGCAGGCTGGCGTGAAGATCGAGTGCAACGTCGTCATCGGCCAGACCTACACGTTGAAGGAACTGCGCGAGCGCTTTGACGCCATTTTCATTGCCAACGGCGCGGGCCTGCCGATGTTCATGAACGTGCCCGGCGAAAACTTCAAGGGTGTTTACTCCGCCAACGAATACCTCACGCGCGTCAACCTCATGACCGCGTACAAGTTCCCCAGCGCCGACACGCCCATCTTGGCTGGCAAACGCGTCGCCGTCGTCGGGGGTGGCAACGTTGCCATGGACGCCGTGCGCACCGCCCGCCGCCTCGGCGCCGGGTCGGCCATGATCGTCTATCGCCGCACGAAGACGGAAATGCCTGCGCGTGCCGAGGAAATCCACCATGCCGAGCAGGAAGGCATCCACTTCGAGTTCCTCGTTGCGCCGGTGGAGATCATCGGCAATGACCGGCGATGGGTCACCGGCCTGAAGTGCCTTCGCATGCAGTTGGGCGAACCCGACGCCTCCGGCCGCCGCAGCCCGGTGCCGATTCCCGGCTCCGAGTTTGTTGTCGAGTGCGATGTCGTCGTGGTCGCCATCGGTTCGCGCGCGAACCCGCTGCTGACCTCCACCTGTCCGGACTTGAAACTCAACCGCAATGGCAACATCGCGGTGGACGCCAACGGCATGACCAGCCTTCCCGGCGTGTTCGCCGGCGGCGACATTGTCCGCGGCGCGGCCACCGTCATCCTCGCCATGGGCGACGGCAAGCGCACAGCGCAGACGATTGACAGGTATTTCAAGCAGCTTCAGCCCAACCCCCAAAGCTGATTCACGGCCAGTCTCCAACAGCAGCGGCTCTTATGCGGTCGCGATTGTCTGCTTACAATTGCGAGTTCGTCTCCTGGTCCGAGGATTTGGAGATTCGACTGGTGACGACCGACGAATCCATCGTGAAATAGTTGCTCCGCGTTTCCATCCGCAGTTCGCTGCGGATGCGTTGGCGGCTGATTGATCGTATTAGAACGACACGACGAGGTGCCAGATGTAGGTGTAGGCCCAGGCGTCGTAGGTTTCCCACTGCTGCTTGACGAGGTCTTCGCGGCCGGTCATCGGCGGGAGTTCCTTGATCTTCTGTTCCCAAGGCACGACGGTGCCGGGCTTGGGGGCGGGGTTCGGTTGGGGTTGCTCAGGCATGGTCGTCTCCTTTTTAATATACTCCAAATTCTCTGCCGGCGGCGGTCATGGCGCGGATGTTTTCGACCTTGGCGTCGTTTTGGACGATGGCGCCGGCGTCGAGGATGTAGCCGCCGTCGCGGCCGACGGTCTGGATCACCTTCTTGGTGTAGTCGCGGACTTCCTCGGGCTTGCCGTAGGCGAGCATGACGTTGGGGATGCCGCCACTGATGGCAAACTTGTCACCCAGGACGCGGTGGACCTCGAAGATGTCGTCGCGGTCGCAATGGAAGATGATGCTGCCGGCGGGCAGTTCGCGGAAGGTCTTGAGATGTGCGCCCCATTTACCCTCGGCATAGAAGAGGACCTGATGGCCGCGTTTCCACAGTTCCAACACGATGGGCTTCAGGGTGGGCCACATGATCTTGTCGAAGTGCTCCTGCGAGACGAACGGCACGCAGCCGCGGTGCATCCAGATGCTGATGGGCAGCGTCTTGGTCGGGTCGGCGCTGGCGAGGGCGATCTGGAACATGTGCGGCTGGAGGGCTTCACAAGCGGCGAGGACAGTGTCGGGCTGCTCCATGAGGTCCATGCAGAGGCCGATGTAACCGCGGAGTTTGTCGGCGAGGATGTCGAGCGGGGCCTTGAGGATGCCGGCGATGGCGGAGACGGTGCCGGTCTCCTTGCGCATCCGCTCGATGGCGCGCGGGAAGGCGCTGAAGTAGTTCATCATGGTCATGCCGCCCTTGAGGAATGAGAGGTTGTTGCGCAGCGTGGCGGGCTGGCCGGGGCGGACGACTTCGGTGGAGACGCGCGGCAGCCAGGTGCTGAAGAGGTAGCCGGTGGGATCGGCGATGAGGGCGTCGTATTCGTCGGGCTGCATGAAGCTGTTGCTGTCCTCGGGCGGCTCGACGTAGTTGAAGCCGACGTTGGGCGAGAGACCGACACCGGGGACGCCGTAGTAGCGCAGCCCGACAACCTGCGGGACGGTGCCGTAGAGATAGACCATGTTGGGCACGGTGGCGTCCCAATCGAATTCGAGGCAGCATTTGCGCGTGGCCTCGAACGCCAGCTCGAAGTCCTGCGTGACCTCCTGGCAGGTATAGCCGCTGACGTTGCAGATGAACTCCGCAACGAAGGGCCGGATGGGAACCTTGTCGGGTTTGCCTTTGCGAAGGGCGGTGGTGTAGCGCTTGAGGCGTTGCTGGTAGAGAGCTTCCATGTCTTGGGCCATGACGGTGTCCTCTTCAATTATGACGTTGCCGGCAAGATGCAGGCGGGACGTTGGCGCGCAGACTACGAATTCACTCTGCGCAAGGCGAGTCTGAAATCACAATTCCTCTCGCCACCCGGCGAAGAATCAAGCGGGTGGAATGAAACGCGAACGAGCGCGGAGGTTCTGCGTTTACGGGGCGGCGGCTCTTTTCTGTGCCTTCCTGGCTTTCTTGTCGGGGTCCTTCGCTTTTTTGCCGGGCGCTTCCTTGTTCACTTTCGGGAGCCACTTGGCCAACTCTTCCTTTTCCTTCGCGTACTCGGGTTTGGCGGCAAGGTTGGTCCATTCCAGCGGGTCCACGCTGTTGTGGTAAAGCTCCTCGTCGCCGTTGGCGTAACGGATATAGCGCCAGTCCTCGTTGCGGATGGCGTGATTGTTGTAGAGCCATGTGGTGATGGCGGGCTTGTCCCACGCCGCGTCGGGTTTCTCCAGCAGCTTGCGAATACTCTCGCCCTCGACGTGTTTCGGCCTCGGCAGGCCGGCGAGATCGCAGAGCGTCGGATAGATTTGCATGTAGTCCACGGTCCGGTTGCAGACGCCACCGGGTTTCGTAACGCCGGGCGCGATCCAGATGTAGGGCGCGCGTGTGGCCTCTTCCCAGAGCGCGAACTTCCGCCAGTGCTGCTTTTCGCCGAGATGCCAGCCGTGGTCGCTCCAGAGACAGATGATGGTGTTGTTCTTGTAGGCGCTCTTGTCGAATCCCTCGATGAGCCGGCCGATCATCGCGTCGCAGAACGTGATCGTGGCGAGGTAGGCTTGCACCGCGTCCTTCCAACGGCCGGACTTCAGGATGGCCGCATGGTCGCGATCGGGCCGGGCCATCGCGATGCCGGCGGGCGGGATGTCGTCGAGGTCGTTTTCCGGCACCTTCGGCAACTCGATTTTGTCGAGCGGATACATCTCATAATACTTCTTCGGCACCGACCACGCCATGTGCGGTTTGTGCATGCCGCAGGCGAAGAAGAACGGTTTCTCCTGCGGCTGGCTGAGTTTCTTGATGATGTAACTCACCGACTGGTAATCCGCCATGTCCTTGTCTTCGCAGTCGAGCGCGCCGAAACGGATGCCGCCGACACCGTCGTGGCCGTCCTTGTCCTTGGACTTCTTTTTGCCCTGGCCCTTGCTGTCGGGATCATCCTCGTTGCCCCGCCCACGCTCACTCAGGTAATCATCCCAGTCGCTGAGCCGGTTCAAGC
>JBAZIR010000376.1:0-5891 GCA_041651735.1 Verrucomicrobiia bacterium
CCTGCTCAGCCAGCTTGGCACCAGCGACGTTGCCGACGAGACGCGCCGCGCCGCGGAGACCATCATCGGCAGCCTGAATGACGACGGTTATCTGGTGGCGCATGAGGAGATGGCCACCGCGCTGGTTGAGTTTGCGTTGCAGGTTTGTGCTCGTCGCCGGCAGTCAGGTGAGCCGTCTGCGTCGTGGGCGCGCGCGGTCGTCGAAAAAGAACTGACCGAATCGTTCGAACGGTCCAAACGCGGGCAACTGCTCGGTTGGCAGGAGAGATTGCATGACATTTGCCGCCAGTTGATGGAGTCGGAAACGGGCAAACAGCCGCCTCAGCCGGCAACGACCACGCCCGCGTCGGAGCCCATCAGCGAAAACGTGATGAAGCCGGCGCGCGAAGCCGTCGACCGTATCCGCCAGGAACTGGCGCGGCAGTTGCGCGCGATCGTTGAAGAAGGCGCGCCAGTGCCGGTGCCGCCCGAAGTGCTGGCGGAGGTTTTCAGCGGCGCAAAGGTGGAGGAACTCGACGAGGCGTTACAGGCCGGCCACCGGATCGACTTGCCGCTGCTGTTCCTGCGGCCGGCGCCAGAAGTCACACTCGATACGATGCGCCGCGCTCTTGATCTGGTGCAGACGCTCGATCCGGTCGGTGTCGGCGCACGGACGTTGGGCGAGTGTTTGTTGATCCAACTGGCACGGCTCGACAAGGCTGATAAGCTGGAGGCGCGGATCGTGCGCGACCACCTCGCGTTGCTCGCCGGCCGCGACATGCCGAGGCTTGCTGCCGCGCTCGGCGTCACAGTGGAAGAGACGCAGCAGGCCGCCGAGAGCATCAGCCGCCTGGAGCCAAAACCGGGCCGCATGTTTGGGGCCGAGGTCAACCCTTACGTCGAGCCGGATATTGTCGTTGTGAAAGACCACGACGAGTTCGTCATCCTTCTCAACGATGAGCGCATTCCCCATTTGCGAATCAGCGACTCTTACCGTGAGATGATGACAGAGGAAAACGCCACGGCCGAAGTGGTCCAATACGTTCGCGAGCGCATCCAAGCGGGCAAGTTCCTCATCCGCAGCATCGCTCAGCGCCAGCAGACGATCCAGAACATTGCCGGCGAGATCGTCCGGGCGCAACGCGAGTTTTTCGAAAAAGGTCCCGGATATCTGCGGCCGTTGCGCATGGGCGACGTTGCCTACCGTTGTGGCGAAACGTTCAAGATCGTTGACGGCGTCGAGAAGGCCGTTTGCCCCTATTGTGGCGCGCTGACCGACATTCAAGACAGCGACGGCAATCGCCGCGAAGCCGACTGCCCGAACGCCGAGACGGACGACTTCAGCCGCCGGCGTCATCGCAGCCGTGTGCCCGGCAAGGAACTGGACAACCCTCGCGTGCTCGGCGTCCACGAAACCACCGTCAGTCGCGCCAGCGCCAACAAATACATGGCGACGCCGCATGGCGTGTTCGAGATCAAGTATTTCTTCACGTCCGGCTACACCACTGCCAGCGGCGAATCGCTCGCCAGCCAGCGCGTCAAGGACCTGGTCGGGGAGTTGATCGCGAAAGAAAATCCGGCGAAACCGCTGGCCGACCAGGAGGTCGCGGCGCTCCTCAAGCAGCGCGGTTTGGACATCGCCCGCCGCACGGTGGCGAAGTATCGCGGCGAATTGAACATTCCATCGTCCAACGCGCGGGCCAAAAACAACGGCGACACAACCGCGACGCCTCCCCAAGCGCCACCGCCCGCATCCTGATTGTCGGCGGCAGCGGCTAGAAACGCATTGACTGACGGGGAAGTTCTGGCACGATGCGCGTGCTCTGTTGCGGAACCGAGTCGTTTCGGAAACCAAAAACACTCTCAGGAGAATTGGCCATGGCTATGAAAGCTGAACTGAAGGCGTTGCTGAATGCACCCATCCCGCTTGCGCCGAACACCTACATGCATTTCTACAACGGCGGCAAGCTGCGCGCCGAATTCATGGGCGAAGCCCACCCGAAAGATGATTTCCGCTCCGAGGAGTGGATATTCTCTACCAACCGTGCCTACACCCCCGGCCGGCCTGACAAGGAGAACACGCCTACCAAGGGCTACAGCATCGTCAAGTTGCCCGGCGGAGAGACCGTCCTGTTGACCGAGTTGCTCAAGGCATTCCCGAACGAGACGCTGGGCGCGAAGCACTTCAAGAAGTTCGGCGCCACCCTCGGCGTGCTCGTGAAGATTTTCGATGTGGGCGAAGGCGCGCACATTCCCGTGCACTGGCACCCGTCGCCGGAGTTCTCGAAAAAGTATCTGAACAACCCGTTTGGCAAGAACGAGTCGTGGATCCTTATGGGCGTCCGCCCTGGCGCGAAGACGTGGGTCGGCTGGAAGAAAAAGGTGACGGTGAAGGAGTTTGAGAAGTGGATGGACGCGCAGGACGTGGAGGCGATGCGCGCTCACATGCATGAGATCAAACCGAAAGTCGGCGATGTGACCTATACCACCGCGGGCATTGTTCATTCCATCGGTGAAGGTTGCTGCATCCTCGAGCCGCAGGAACCCACCGACTGGAACATTCTCGCCGAATACGAAGGGCCGTATCCCTACAAGCGCGAGCAGGCTGCGTGCGGTCTGACGTGGGATAAGGGTCTGCGGGCGGCGGACTTTTCGGTCATGAGCGAGTCATTCCTCAAGAACCGCATTTGCCGCAAGCCGGTGAAGGTTCGCGGCACGGCCAAGAACAAGGAGGAGAAGTTCCTGCCGGATTCGGCGAGCAAGTATTTCTGGGAGACCAAGCTCACCGTCGCCGACAAGATGAAGATGCCGGGCGATCGGGGCTTCTATTGCTTCGTCACGCTGCAAGGCGAAGGCAAGCTCGTCGGCCCGTGGGGCGAGACGCCCACCAAGCGCGGCAAGTCGTTCATGATCCCGCGCTGCCTGCCGGGTTACGAAATCGTCAGCACCGGCCGCCGTCCGCTGGAAGTCATCACCGGCTATCCGCCGAAGATCTGAACCTGGAATCTCAAATCTGAAATCGAAGGAGACACCTCACATGGCAAAGATACCGAAGACGATGAAGGCGCAGGTTTTCTACGAGAAGGAGAAAATGCGGCTTGAGGACGTTCCCGTCCCGCAAATCAGCGACGATGAAGTCCTCGTGCGCGTGAAAGCCTGCGGCATCTGCGGCTCCGACGTTGCCTACTACTTTGGCAACAGCCCGCTGGAGACACCCACCGGCAAAGGTCCGCTTGTGCTTGGCCACGAGTTCACCGCCGAGGTTGTTGCGGTTGGCGCGGTGCCGGCGAAGATGAAGCTGTTCAAGGAAGGCGACCGCGTCGTCGTCAATCCTGTCCAGCACTGCAACGCCTGCCCCATTTGCGCAAAAGGCCAGACCAACCTGTGCGAATGCAAGTCCGTCATCGGCGTTTCCGTCAACGGTGGCTTTGCGGAGTATTGCGCCAGCAAATACACCGGCCTCGTCAAACTGCCTGACGATGTCAGCTTCGAGGAAGGCGCGCTCACCGAGCCGCTGGCCTGCGTCACCTACGGCATCCAGAACCTCCAGGTTCATCTGGGCGACTTCGTCGTCATCATGGGCCCCGGCGCCATCGGCCTGATGATGCTCCAGCTCGCGAAAAGCTCCGGTGCTGGCAAGGTCGCGCTCGTTGGCGGGCCTGGCGACGATTATCGCCTCGAAGTCGGCAAGAAGCTTGGCGCGGACTACCTCATCAACGTCGTTGACAAGGCATCGAAGTATTTCGTGCCCGACATCGAGGCGGAGATCCGCAAGTTGACCAACGGCCTCATGGCTGACCGCGTCATCACGCCGACCGGCGCTGTTGAGGCGATGGAAGCTGCGCTGGCCATCTCCGGCCGCCGCTCAACCGTCGTTTACTTCGGTTTGCCGAGCGACAAGGCTGTCATTCGCGTGCCGGCGCTCAAGAGCATCTTCTGGGACAAGACCATCCGCTTCTCGTGGCTGGCTCCGTTCACCTGGCCGACCGCGGTGAGCGCTGTTGCCAACAAGCTGGTGGACACGAAGTCGCTCATCACACACCGCGCGCCGCTGGCCAAGCTGGAAGAGACGATCAAGGCCGTCGCGAGCCGCGGCGGCAACGTCCTGAAAGCGGTCATCACGACGTAGGGCTGCGTTATTGCTCATCCTGCACAGCGCGCACCGCGATCCCGTGGCTGCGCGCTGTGTGTTTTAGTCCTCGTTGCGACGCGGGCACCGCGACGGTTTTAGAGCAAAACGCCGGCGACGCAGGCGACCATGCAGGTGGTGAGCGTGCCACCAATGAGCGCGCGCAACGCGATGCGTGAGAGATCGCTCCGACGCTCTGGCGCGAGGCTGCTGTAGCCACCGATGGTGATGCCAACGCTGCCAAAATTGGCGAAGCCGCACAACGCGTAGGAAGCGATGAGCCGCCCGCGCTCGGTCAGCCACGTGCTGTCCTGCGCGAGTTGCTGGCTCATGTTGGTGTAGGCGACGAACTCGTTGAGGGTCAGCTTCTGGCCCAGCAGGCTCCCCACGTGGGTCACATCCTGCGCCGGCACGCCCATGATCCACGCCAGCGGCGCGAACACCCAACCGAAGATCTGTTGGAGGCTCAGTGGCATGTGAAAAACGTGCGTGCCGATCCAGTTCAAACCGCAGTTCACCATGGCCACGATGGCCAGAAATGTGATCAGCATTGCGCCGACGTTGAGGGCCAGCTTGAGGCCGTCGGTTGTGCCCGCCGCCAACGCATCCACTGCGTTGGCACTGGTGCGCGGGATCTCGATGCGCGTATTGCCGAGCGTTTCCGGCGTTTCAATCTCCGGCAACATCAGTTTGGCAATGACTATTGAGGCTGGCGCGCACATGACGCTGCACGCGATCAGGTGGCCCGCGATGCCGGGCACATGGGAGTTGAGCATTCCGACGTAGGCCACGAGCACACCGCCCGCCGTCGTCGCGAGGCCGGCGGTCATGCACGCCATGAGTTCCGACAGCGTCATTCTCGACAGATAGGGACGGATGACCAAAGGCGCTTCGGTCATGCCGACGAAAATGTCAGCCGCCGTCGAAAAACTTTCCGCGCCACTCGTGTGCATGAACCGGCTCATCAGCCGCGCTGCGGCCCGAATCACCCACGGCATCAGACCGATGTGGTAAAGGAGTCCCATGAGCGCCGCGAAGAAGATGATCGTCGGCAGGATCTGGAACGCGAAGATGTAGCCGAGTGAACTGTTGCTGATCGCCAGCGAACCAAAGACGAATTCTGCCCCGCTGCGGCTGAAGGTGAGCATCTTGCCCACAGCATCGTTCGCCAGCCGGAACAGGGCGCGCGCGGGCGTCTTCATGACGATGACGGCGAACGCAAACAGGATGGCCATGCCCCAGCCGACAGTGCGCCAGCAGACGGCCCGTCGCCGTTCACGGGGGCAGAACGCGTAGGCGATGGCCAGCATTACGACGATTCCGAAGGCGCTAATGAGTCGTTCCATAATTCGTTAATCGTTGATACTAACAGTGCGAGACCGGCAGATGCCAGCGCAGATCAAACGGTCGAGCCGCCATGCCAATGACAGCGCCTGTGTTTTGCTGAGACTTCAGGTCAGTGCTTGACTCTCGACTTCACTTGGCCAACATCCACGTTCTGTCATGAACCATTTCCTTTGCTGCGTTCTCGCTTTGCTCGCGCTGATCCCAACGCTGCCTGCCGCTGATGCGCCGCCGTCCAAACCTCCCACCCTCGACTGTTTTATCAGCACTGGAGACAACCACTGGATGGGGTCGTGGTTGCCGATTGATTCAAAGGCGAGCATTGAGGCATCATTCGAGTTGCTGAAGCGGCTTGGCGTGCGGCGTGTGTATTGGCGTGGATTGCAGGAGGCGGCCTGGCTGGAGACGATGCAGTTCCGCGAGGAGAACTGCCGTTACG
>JBAZIR010000377.1:0-5886 GCA_041651735.1 Verrucomicrobiia bacterium
TAGGGCCGCCAGAGACGCCAAGTGTGGGTGCCTTCGGTGACGTGAAACTCATGCGGGATCTGCCTGCTGGTGAGCAGGGCGTCGAAGTCTTGGTTGATCTGGAAGAGGAAGTCCTGTTTGCCGCAGGCGAGCCAGAGGAGGCGGAGTTTCTTGTCGGTTTCCTTGCCGGCGGCGGGGAGTTCTTTCTTGTCGTCGCGGAGGTTGCCGCCGGAACTGAAGCCTCCGATCCACGCGAAGCGATCGAGGTGGGCTAGACCGATGGCGAGGGCTTGGCCGCCGCCCATGGAGAGGCCGACGATGGCGCGGCGCTCGCGGTTGGTGTCCGCACGGTAGTGTTTCTCGACGAAGGGGATGATGTCCTTGAGCAGGTCGTCCTGAAACGCGGTGGCATTGCGCACGTAGTGTTCCTTGCCTTCGCCGGGCGCGGGCGGCGGGAGGGCGTGGCCCGCCGGCATGACGATGATCATGGGCTTGGCTTTATTTTCGGCGATGAGGTTGTCGGCGATGAAGTTGGCGCGGCCGATCCATGTCCAGCCGCTGTCGTCGTCGCCGGAGCCGTGCAGGAGATAGACGACGGGATATTTCGCCTTGGCGGCCGCGTCATAACCGGGCGGCGTATAGACGTGCATCCGGCGGAGCGTGCCGAGGGACTTGGACGGATACCACTGGACGGTGACGGCACCGTGGAGGACGTTGCGCCCGTCGTAATACATCGGTGACTCACCGGGCACTTGGACAAGGCTCTGGGTGGAGCGACCGGTCTTTACGTAGCCGTTGCGTGGGTCCACGGTGGCGACGCCGTCCACGTCGAAGGTGTAAGCGTAGATGTCCGGTTCGAGCGGGCCAACGGTGACGCTCCAAAGGCCGCTGTCGTCCTTGGCCATCGGTTTGCGTCCAGATTCGGCGTTGAGGATGACCTGCGAGACCTTCGGCGCGAGAAGCCGGAACGTGACGGTGCGGTCGGCGCGGACTTCCGGCGAAACGATGTTGCGGCGGGCGGGTTCTGCGGCGGCGGCGGAAAGATTGGACAAGGCTGGCGCGAGCAACAGCGCGACGAAAAGTGCTCTAACGGTTGTGTTCATGGTGTGGCTCCAGGGTTTGGTTTGCGAAACGGTGATGGGTGTTTAGCAACAACAGGCGCGCGACGCAACGAAAACGAAAAGCTGGTGTTTCCATCTCGCGCCATGGTAGAAAACAGTCATGTGAGGATTGCGTTATGGACTGCCGCGCGGCAGTCTCGATACGCAGCTGGACAGAAATGTGTCAGGAGCAAGGTAGATGTCTGAGACGAATCCAGGACGTGGAAAGAGCAGAGTGGGACTGCCAGCAGTCGGCGCTTCGCAGATAGCTGGCGCGACTTCGGGACGAGGCAAGAGCAGGGTAGGACTGCCGGCGGTGGTGGCATTCCCGGGATCGAAGAGTTGCCGCGCGCGACGTTTTGGGAAGGGAACTCATGTGGAGTGTCTCACTCCTCCCGCCGAAGGTTGTGATTTTGCAGCGCCCACCGGTACGGGCACGCTGTGCATTCATCCGAAGCGACTGGATATTGCTGCGCGATGTGAGACGGGCAAGTGATTCTGCGCTGGCAATGATGGGTTGATATTGCTCGCCAAGCACGCGAAACGACGCGCCAAGGAGTGGGAAGAAATCCTTTTGACGATCCTCTTTAGCGGGCAACTTCTGAGTGCTTTTTGAGCGGGGGATGGTTACAAGTGGGGGTGATGAACCGCCGACAATTTCTTCAAACGACGTCAGGCGCGATGCTGGCCGTGAGCTGGCCGGGAATGGCTTCCGCCGAAGTGAAAGGACACAAACCGCCGTTTCGCGTCCTCTATAGCAACGACACGACCAACGCACTCTCGTGTGTTTGTTCATGGCATAAAAAAGGCGAGCCGTTTCGCGCGGCACAACTGGCAGCGTCGGTGGATGAAGTGGCGGGGACGGGTGTGGACGCGCATTTGCTCCAACCGGGTCTCGGTTGGATTCCCTGGTGGAAGAGCAAGGTGTATCCAGCCGAGGAACACTACCGTTGGTTCACGGAGCGCACGGGTCTTGAGGCGGACTCGTTCGGCAAATACATGCTCGCGGGCGGCGACATGGTGAAGGTGTTCATTGAGCGGTGTCGCAAGACGGGGCAGGCGCCGTTCATCTCACTGAGGATGAATGACGGACATCATTTGGAGAACGCCGGCGCAAAAGACCGGCGGGCCGTCTGGGCCAGCAAGTTCTATGTCGAGCATCCGGAGTATCGCCTGGGACCGGATCCGGCAAAGTGGGAGCAGCACGTGCTGAACTGGGCCATCCCGGAGGTGCGGGCGCACAAGTTCGCGTTCGTCCGGGAGCTTTGCGAGAACTACGACCTCGATGGCCTTGAGATGGATTTCATGCGCCACTACAGTTACTTCCAGCTCGACAAGACCACTCGCGAGCAGCGGTGCGGCATCATGACGGCGTTTGTCCGGCAGGTGCGCGAGTTGCTTGACCGCACTGCGCGTGATGGGCGACGGCGATGGCTCTGCGCGCGCGTGCCGGCTTACATATCGGCGCACGATGCGCTGGGGATGGACCTTCCGGCGATGGTGGAGGCGGGGTTGGACATGATCAACCTCTCGGCGAGTTACTTCACTGTGCAGCAGACCGATCTGGCCGCTATCCGGCGCAGCGTGCCGCAAGCGGCGGTCTATCTGGAGATGTGCCACTCGATTTGGAACGGTCGCAAACCGGTGGGGAAAGGTTACGACACGTTCCCGTTCCGCCGCGCAACGCCGGAGCAGTTCTATACTGCGGCGCACCTGGCCTATGCGCGCGGCGCTGATGGCGTGAGCGCGTTCAACTTCGTTTACTATCGCGAACACGGTGGACCGGGACGCGGGCCGTTCACAGAGCCGCCGTTTCACGTCTTCAAACATCTCGGCGACCGCGCATGGCTCGCACGCCAGCCACAGCAGTACTTCCTTGCGTCAGGGTGGGGGAACCCGTTTGCGAAACCGTCGGTGCTGCCGCGGAAGATGAAGGCTGGGCAGACCGAGACTTTCACGCTCGACCTCGCGCCGCCTGCGGGAGGTTGGCAACGCGGTGGACGGCTGCGCATCCAGGATGAGGACTCACTCGGCGAGAGCCGCTGGACCGCGCGCCTCAACGGCAAGGAACTCGCGGCGACGGAGGATGTTTCCGAGCCGTACCCGAATCCGTATCCACCGATGCTCGGCAAACCGGATGAGATGCGCGCGTGGAAAGTGCCGCCATCGTTGTTGAAGGATGGCCCAAACCGGTTTGAGTTCACGATGGCCGAAGGCAAACCGGTGAAGCTGTCCTTTCTGGACCTGGCCGTAGCGTGAGTCGTTCGGCGGCAAAAGATTTACAAGCCGGGCGCGCCCGGTATTATGGAGGGCAAGGATTGCAATGATGAGCATCACACAGTGGACGGTTCGTTGCTTCTCGCTGCTGCTGCTGTTCGCAGTGGTTGGATCGGGCGACGACGGCTTGGCGGAGAAGTTTGGCTGCGACAAGATTCTCTTCGTCAAGCGGTTCACTTACAACTCGAACCACTACTACACCGAGTTCATCAACAGCACGTGGCAGCCCGGCGGCAACCTCTGCATCCTCGATCTCAAGACAGGCGCGGTGCGCGAACTGGCGCCGCAACTCAAGGGCGGCGTCTTCGAGCGATTCGACCTGTCGTTCGACGCGCGACGCGTGGTTTTTGCGTGGAAGAAAGCGCCGCTGGAGGGCTACCGCATCTATGAGATCAGGATCGACGGCACCGGACTGCGGCAGTTGACGTTTCCACCGCCCGACGAGACAGAACTGGTCCGCAAATACAAACTCACCGACCTTTATCACCACGGCACTGACGACATGCAGCCGTGTTACCTGCCGGATGGCGGCATCGCGTTTATCTCAACGCGCTGCCAGTATGGGATCCTTTGCGACGGGTCGGACAACTTCACCACGACCGTACTCTACCGCATGGACGCCAACGGCAAGAACCTGCGCCGGCTCAGCAACAGTTCGGTCAGCGAGGCATCGCCGGTAATGCTGTCAGACGGTCGGATTCTCTATACGCGATGGGAATACTTCGATAAGGGCGCCATTAGCGTGAAATGCCTCTGGGCGATGCGTCCTGATGGCACGGCGTCGGCGGAAATCTACGGCAACGACATCGCGCTGCCGCCAACGTTGCTCTACGGGCGGCCGATTCCCGGCGTCGCGAACCGCTTCGTTGCGCTTGGCACGCCTCATTATCCGCAAAACGGCGTTGGCACGGTGATCCGGCTTGATGTGGACAAGGACATCCGCACGCGCGAGCCGATGACCTATATGACGCCGTCGGTGGATATCCGAAACGAAGGCGGTTTTGCGTTCCTCCAGCCCGATGGCTCGTGGCGCGAAGATCGTGAGGGTCGCGGCCCGCTCTTCAAGGACCCGTACCCGCTTTCCGAAAAGAGCTTCCTCGTTGCCCACAAGCCTGCCGGTCCCGCGTGGAGCGAGTCGAAAGCCTACGGCCTCTATTGGCTCAATGACCGTGGCGAAGTGCAGGAGTTCTACCGCGACCCGGATATCTCCTGCTGGCTGCCATATCCGCTGAAACCGCGCCGCGTGCCGCCGGTGCTCAATTCCAGCATCAATCGCCAACTCGCCAGCCGCAACCAAGCCGTCTGCGTGGTGGCGGATGTTTACCACGGGTTGGAGAATGTCCCACGCGGCACGATCAAGCACATCCGTGTTCTTGAACAAATCCCGCGTTCGTGGGGCGCGCGGCGGCCCGACAACAACGACGACTACGACCAGCAGCACGCGTGCATCAGCAAAGACACACACCTTGCGTTGAAGGTGCAACACGGTGTGGTGCCGGTCGAGGATGACGGCTCGGCATGTTTCATCGTGCCTGCCGGTGCGAACATCGCGTTGCAGGTGCTCGATGCAAACTACCTGGCGGTCCAGACCGAGCGAACATACGTGAATTACATGCCGGGCGAGCGGCGCGGTTGCGTTGGCTGTCATGAGATGCCGCGCGATGGCGGCAGTGTCGCCGCGGCTCGGAATCCGAAGGCGCTGTTGCACGCGCCGTCGTTGCCGGGACCGCAGCCGGGCGAGGCGACCGGCCGGCGCGTGTTGCATTATCCGAGCGACGTTCAGCCGACGTGGGACAGGCTTTGCGTGTCTTGTCATGCCGGCAAGGAAGCGCCTCGCGGACTCGACTTGACGAGCACGCCGACGAAATTCTTCAGCGCGTCCTACGAGAACCTGGTTCCCGAACGCCGCCGAAAACCACTGAGCGACCGCGGCCTGCTCGGCGTGGTCATTGGCGAGAACCATCCCAAGACCGGCAATGTCGAGTATCTGCCGGCGTTGGCGTTGGGTTCTCACACGAGTGTGCTGGTGGCCATGCTGAGCAACGGCAAAGTGAAGCTCGGCGATCCGGCACAAGCCGCGCGAGCGAAGAGATTGGCCAGCCTGCACAAGGAAGTCGCCGCCAAACTCAAGCCGGACGAGTTCCTGCGCATCGCCAACTGGGTGGACACCAACTGCCAATTCTATGGCAGCTACTGGGGTCGGCGAAATCTCCGCTACAAGGACCAACCGGACTTCCGGCTTGTGCCGTCGTTCGCCGTCGCGTGCAGCCCGCTTCCGCCGCGACCTGAAGACAGGAAGTGAACCCGCCCGCCACACACAAAGCGCGGAACATCTGACCCCCTTGCGAAACGCGCCAACACGCCAGAGGACTGAATCTCGTGGCGCCGATTTCCTATTCGCTCCGGGCGCAACTTGACACCCGCGCCATAATAGGGGCGTGAGCCGTTGGAACCTCGAATGCAGCAAACCCTTCAAACGAAAGGAGCGACATGAGCACCAATCCCAGCCCAGTGCCGTCCCTGCGGGAGT
>JBAZIR010000378.1:0-5882 GCA_041651735.1 Verrucomicrobiia bacterium
CGCCGAACCCATTCCCGAAACCGGTCTCGGCAACGCCATCATGGACCGCCTGCGCAAAGCGGCCGCGCCGCGCGCGTGAAATATCGCCACCAATTAGAATAGACGGCGGGCGGTTGTGCCGTTACAAGAATCCCACTCATGGAAACTCCGTTTTGGATTTGGATCGTGTTCATCGCTGGTGTGCTGGCGCTGTTGGCGCTGGATCTCGGCGTGTTCCACCGCAAGGCGCACGCCGTGTCGCTTCGCGAGGCGGCCATCTGGACGGTGGTGTGGGTAATACTCTCGGTGCTGTTCGGCAGCTGGGTTTGGTGGCGCGGCGGTTCCGAACTCGGCCTGCAATTCTTCACCGGTTACGTGATCGAGTATTCGCTGAGCGTGGACAATATCTTCGTATTTGTGCTGCTGTTCAGCTACTTCGCGGTGCCGGTAGAATACCAGCATCGCGTGTTGTTTTGGGGCATCCTGACGGCGCTGGTCATGCGCGGCGTGTTCATCGGGCTAGGCGTGACCATCATCGAGCGGTTCGGATGGGTGCTTTATTTGTTCGGCGCGTTTCTGGTGGTCACGGGGTTGAAGATGTTCCGCCACGAGAAACTGGAGGTGCATCCCGACCAGAACCCGCTGGTGAAATTCTGTCGCCGCTGGGTGCCGTTCACGTCGGGATGGGTCGGCCCGAAGTTTTTCGCGCGGCAAGACGGCCGGCTGATGGCGACGCCGTTGTTTCTGGTGTTCTTGGTGGTGGAATTCACCGACGTGCTGTTTGCGGTGGACTCAATCCCGGCGGTGTTCGCCATCACGCTAAACCCATTCATTATTTTCACGTCGAACATCTGCGCAGTGATGGGCTTGCGCTCGCTCTATTTCCTGCTGGCCCGCGCGATGAACCTGTTCGTTTATCTACAGCAAGCGCTGGCAGTGATTTTGACCTACGTCGGTATCAAGATGTTGATCGTGCACTGGATCAAGATACCCACGCCGATTTCGCTCGGCTTCATCGCCGTCACCCTCACGGTGGCGGTCGTGGCGTCGCTCACCATCGGACGGCGCTCGCGGGCGCCGTCGTCCCCCCAATAGGTGCGCTATTCCTGTCCTCGCTCACTCATCGGCGGGTAAGGCCGCTCGGTGTGCCCCGTGTAAATCTGGCGCGGCCGGCTGATGCGGCCGTGGGGGGCGTCCATCACTTCCTTGTAGTTGGCGATCCAGCCTGGCATGCGGCCGATGGCGAAAATCACCGTGAACATTTCCAGCGGGATGCCGATGGCGCGCATGATGATGCCGCTGTAAAAGTCCACGTTCGGGTAGAGCTTGCGCTCGATGAAATAGGAGTCGCGCAGCGCCGCCTCTTCCAACCGCTTGGCGATGTCCAGCAGCGGATCGCTGATGTTGAGCGACTCCAACACTTTATCGCATTGCGCCTTGATGATCTTCGCGCGCGGGTCGTAGTTCTTGTAAACGCGGTGGCCGAACCCCATCAAACGCTTGCCGCTCTTCTTGTCCTTCGCGGCGGCAATGAATTTCGAACCGTCGTCGCCCTCGCGGTGAATCGATTCCAGCATTTCGATCACCGCCTGGTTGGCGCCGCCGTGCAGCGGCCCCCACAACGCGCATACGCCGCCCGCCGCGCAAGCGAAGATGTTGGCCTGGCTGGACGCAATCATGCGCACCGTCGCGGTCGAGCAGTTCTGTTCGTGGTCGGCGTGCAGCAGGAAAATCAAGTCAAGCGCGCGCACCACCTCCGGTTTCAGATCGTATTCCTGATAGGGCTCCGAGAACATCATGTGCAGGAAGTTCGCCGTGTATTTGAACACCGGCTTCGGATACATGATCGGCAGCCCGCGCGACTTGCGATACGCGAACGCGGCGATCGTGCGCACCTTCGCCAGCAACCGCGCCGCCTGCGACTCGAACGCCGCCGGGTCATACGCATCCAGCACGCCCGGCACGAAGCAGCTCGTCGCATTGATCATGGCCGAGAGGATCGCCATCGGATGCGCATGGGCCGGAAAACCCTCGAAGTGGAACTTCAAGTCTTCGTGCAACATCTCGTTCTGCGTCAGCAGGTCGGAAAACCGCCGCAATTCCTTGTGGTTGGGCAGGTGTCCGTAGATCAGCAGGAAAGCCGTCTCGATAAACGATGACTTCTCCGCCAGCGCCTCGATGGGAATGCCGCGGTAGCGCAGGATGCCTTTCTCGCCGTCAATGAACGTGATGTCGCTCCTGCACGCACCGGTGTTGCCATAGCCTTCGTCCAGCGTAATGCAGCCGGTGGCCTGGCGCAGCGTGCTGATGTCAATGCCCCGCTCCCCCTCCGATCCGACCACGATCGGCAACGAGCAGGTCTTCCCGTCGATCTTCAGTTTGGCAACGTTGTCCATGTCTTATCCTCGGGTGTTGAAGGCTCCTCGTTCTTGTCTCCACCGTTGTGATTGCGCGAACTCTATCCATTTTTTCGCAATTGGCAACAGCGATGGCTGTTTTTTGTCCGTCCGGTTTATGCCAGCCGGACTTGCGCGCCGGGCGGTTAGGTTGTTAAGTAGGCTTCATTCGGAATCAGGAAAGACCCATACCGCCCCGCTGGTCGGGGGGAATATACGACATGGACAATACGAGCGAACCGCTATCAAATGAGAACGCCGCCGAGGCGTTGGAGATGCGCGACTGGCTGGAAGCGCTGGACGACGTCGTGGCTGCGCGCGGACCGGAACGGACGCGGCAGTTGCTGAACGCGCTGCAAATCCGCGCCCAGAAGGCCGGCGTGACGCTGCCGGTGACTTCGGAGACGCCTTACATCAACAGCATTCCCATCAGCGCACAGCCGCCCTACCCCGGCAGCCGGAAGATCGAGCGGCGCATCAAGAGCATCCTGCGCTGGAACGCGATGGCGATGGTGGTGCGCGCCAACCGCGAGAGTGCCGGCATCGGCGGCCACATCTCCAGTTACGCGTCGTCAGCAACGCTGCTGGAGGTCGGCTTTAACCATTTCTTCCGCGGCCCCAACCACGAGTGCGGCGGCGACCTGATCTATTTCCAAGGCCACACCACACCGGGCATCTACGCCCGCGCATTTCTGGAAGGCCGGCTGACGGAGAAACAATTGGAGAATTTCCGCCACGAGCTACGGCCCGGCGGCGGCCTCTCGTCGTATCCGCATCCGTGGCTGATGCCGGACTTCTGGCAGTTCCCGACAGTCTCGATGGGTCTCGGCCCGTTGCAGGCGATCTACCAGGCGCGGCTGATGCGTTACCTGGAGGATCGCGGCCTGCACAAGGCGCGCGGCGCGAAGGTCTGGGCGTTCCTCGGCGACGGCGAGTGTGACGAACCGGAAGCGCTCGGCGCCATCTCGCTCGCTTCGCGCGAGAAGCTCGACAACCTGATCTTCGTCATCAACTGCAACCTCCAGCGCCTCGACGGCCCGGTGCGCGGCAACGGGAAGATCATCCAGGAGCTGGAGGCGGATTTCCGCGGCTCTGGCTGGAACGTCATCAAGTGCATCTGGGGCGCCGACTGGGACCCGCTCTTCGCCAAGGACCGCGACAACCTGCTGGTGAAGCGTTGCGGCGAAGTCGTGGACGGCGAGTATCAGAAATACTCCGTCGAGGGTGGCGGTTACTCGCGCAAACATTTCTTCGGCGCGGACGAGCGGCTGCTGAAATTGGTCGAGCACATGTCCGACGACGACCTCTGGCACATGCGGCTTGGCGGCCATGACGCGGCCAAGGTTTACGCCGCCTATAAATGCGCCATTGAGACGCAGGGCGTGCCGACATGCATCCTCGCCCGCACGATCAAGGGCTACGGCCTCGGCGAAGCCGGCGAGGGCCGCAACATCACGCATCAGCAGAAGAAGCTCAACGACGAGGAGCTGCTGAAGTTCCGCAACCGGTTCGCCATTCCGATCTCCGACGACCAGGTGGCGAAGGCGCCGTTCTACCGGCCTGCGCCGGATAGCGCGGAGATGCAGTACCTGCTCGACCACCGCCGCGCGCTCGGCGGGTTCATGCCTCAGCGGCGAACGATCACATGCAACTTCGAGCCTCCAAAAGAGAAGCTGTTGGAGGAGTTCATCAAGGGCACTGGCGAGCGTGCGGCGTCCACGACGATGGCGTTCGTGCGCCTGCTCGGCAAGCTGCTCAAGGACAAGGATCTCGGCCGCCACATCGTGCCGATTGTGCCGGACGAGGCGCGCACGTTTGGCATGGACGCGCTGTTCCGCGAGTGCGGCATCTACTCGCACGTCGGCCAGCTTTACGAGCCGGTGGACGCGGCGAGCTTCCTCTACTACAAGGAGGCGCAGGACGGCCAGATACTTGAGGAAGGCATCACTGAGGCCGGCTCGCTCTGCTCGTTCCTCGCGGCGGGGACGGCCTACTCGAACTACGGCGTGCCGGCAATTCCGTTCTTCATCTTCTACTCGATGTTCGGCCTGCAACGTGTCGGCGATCTGATCTGGGCCGCGGGCGACATGCGCTGCCGCGGTTTCCTCGTCGGTGGCACTGCGGGCCGCACAACTCTCGCTGGCGAGGGCCTGCAACATCAGGACGGCCACAGTCACTTGCTGGCCGAGCCGGTGCCGAACCTGCTCGCCTACGACCCCGCTTACAACTACGAGATCGCCGTGATCGTCCAGGACGGCATCCGGCGGATGTATCGGGCCAACGAGAACGTTTTCTACTACATCACCGTCGGCAACGAAGCCTACACGCACCCGGCCATGCCGGCCGGTGCGGAGGAAGGCATCCTGCGCGGCGCCTACCGGTTGCGCGAAGGCGGCGGCGCGGCAAAGGGCAAACCCAAGGTGCACCTGCTCGGCAGCGGTTCGATTCTCAACGAGGTCGTCAAGGCACAGAAGATGCTCGCCGAAAAATACGGTGTCGCCGCCGATGTCTGGTCGGTCACGAGCTACAAACAACTCCATCGCGACGCGCTGGAATGCGAGCGTTGGAACCTGCTGCATCCACAGGAAACGCCGCGCGTGCCTTACGTCACTGGCATGTTCGGCGACGGCCCGCACGTTTTCGTCGCCGCGTCGGATTACGTGAAGATGCTGCCCGACTCCATCGCGCGCTGGTTGCCGGGACCGCTTGTGACTCTCGGCACCGATGGCTTCGGCCGCAGCGAAGACCGCGTGGCCCTGCGCGATTTCTTCGAGGTAGACGCGCGTTACGTGACGCTGGCGGCGTTGCACGTGCTGGCCCGTGACGGCCACATCAAGCGCGACATACCGCAGAAAGCAATCAAGGAACTGGGCATCAATCCTGAGAAGGCAAGTCCCGTCACCATTTGATCCGAGGAACCGATATGGCAACTGCATTCAAACTTCCCGAACTGGGCGAAGGCATCAAAACCGCCGACGTGGTGTCGGTGCTGGTGAAGCCCGGCCAGGTCATCAAGAAGGACCAGGGCGTCATCGAAATCGAAAGCGAAAAGGCCAGCGCCGAGGTTCCGTCGCCCGTGGCCGGCAAGGTCGTTGAGGTCCGCGTCAAGGAAGGCGACAAGATCAAACCCGGTCAGGTCATCATCACCGTCGAGGAAGGTGCCACCGCCGCCACTGTCGCGCCGAAGCAGACCGCGCCTGCCAAGGCAGCCGACCCGAAAAAGCAAGCGCCTGCCGCCGCGCCGGAACCGCCGAAGGCCGCGACCGCAACCGCCGCCGTTTCCGACAAGGAGCCGGTGTTCGCCTCGCCGTCCGTGCGGCAGTTCGCCCGCGAGATCGGCCTGGACATCCGCACCGTGCCGGGCAGCGGCCCCGCTGGACGAATTTCGTTGGATGACGTGAAGAACCACGCGCGCACCGTGGCCGCCGGCCAGGTCGCCGTTCCCACGCCCGCCGCCGCTCGTCCCGCTGCCACGCCACTGCCGGACTTCACGAAATTCGGCGAAGT
>JBAZIR010000379.1:0-5877 GCA_041651735.1 Verrucomicrobiia bacterium
TTCGGAGTTCTTGCGAGAGATGCATTGAAGTTTAGTTGGATAACCCATGGCGGGAATATATCTAGTCTTATAACTAGATACCAGTCAAAAATTAAACCGTGTTCCATAGTCATGAGCCAAACTCCAGCGCCGGGACATAGTCCCGGCCTACAGAAGACCAACCCGTCGGACGGAGACGACCGAATCTATAATGCCAAATCCTGTGTTCTGACGCGTTTCCCGCGTGCTTGGCGGTCTAAACCACATAAACACCTCAACTCCAAGGCGATATACGCGCCGTATACGGGAATTTGCACGCGCTCCAAACAATCTTTCATTCAGTCCAAACGCACTCGCACGACGTCCAAAGGCGGTTACATGCGGGCCAAACTGGGTCGCGCGACGGGCAATTCCGCTTACACCACTTCGCGATAGGCGTCGGGATGCGGGCGCGGAATAACGACGGCGTTCACAAGCACGCCACGGTCGGCAATGAGTTGTTTGCCAGCTTGGACGGCGGCCTGCACGGCGGCAACGTCACCCGTCATGGTGCAAAACGCCTTGCCGCCGAGCGCCATCGCCAGGCGGATTTCCATCAACGTCACGTTCGCGGCTTTCGCGGCGGCGTCGGCGGCTTCAAGCAGCGAGACGACGTTGAAGGACTCCAGAATGCCGAGCGCGCCGCCGGCGGGCGGCACCTGGCTGCGGCCGATGGCCGTGAGCACCTCGGGATGCGGGTTCGGCAACACAAACTGGTCTATGAGACAGCCGTTGGCGGCAGCGGCTCCGGCGTCCACGGCGCTCTGCACGGCAGCGACGGCGCCAGAGATGACGACCATGTATTTGCCGGAGCAAATGCTGCGCGAGAGGACGATCTGGACGTTGGCGGCCTTGAGCATGGCGTCGGCCACGGCAAAGCCGGCGGCGACGCTGGTGAGTTCGATGATGCCAATGGATTTCCCGTTCATGGTTACCTTGTCAAAATGATGCGGTCGTTGGTCACGTCGGCGACGGTGGCGGCAAACGGCGCGTGGATGATCGCGCCGAGCGCGTCTTTCGGAATCTCGCCCAGCGGCTGGCCAGCCTTGACCTTGTCGCCTTTCTTCACCAGCGGTTTGTTCGGCGCGCCGGCGCCCTGCCGCAGCGGCAGGAAAACCTTGCGCGGCTTGAGTTCGATGTCGTTCCACGGCGCGGGGGCGTCGAATTGCTCAACGTCGAGCCGCTGAGCGAGCGCCTTGATCGGCACGCGCCGGCCCTCTCGCAGTCCATGCGGCTGGGTGGGCGCGGTGCCGGTCCATTTGACGTTCGCTGCGCGCATCTCGGCCTTGGAAGCGTCGCATGCTTCCTTGGGGAAAAGCTGTTCCGGGCAGGAGAAAAGTGTGCAGAGGCCGCAGGCGCAACAGTTGGCCGACATCTGGTTCCAGTATTTCTTGTCCGTCGCGGTAAACGCGAGGCTGCGCATGACCTGATGCGGCTCCACTTGATAGCCGAGCAGGTAGCGCGGGCAAAGCTCGGTGCAGTAGCGGCATTGATCGCAAGCGGACTTGCCGATGCGAGCCTGAATTTCCGCGGGCTTGGTCTTGCGGCTGGCGACTCGATGGCTGCGCGGCAGGATGACAACGCCGGTGGTGGTCTTGACGACGGGCGTGTCGAGATTGTCGGTCGTCTGGCCCATCATCAAGCCGCCGAGGCAAAGCACCGGATCATCCGTAGTCAGGCCGCCGGCGACTTCAATCACTTCGCGGAATGTGGTGCCGACCGGAACGGTGAGGGTCATCGGGTTCTTCACCGCGCCATTGATCGTGAGTATCTTGTGCGTAACCGGCACGCCTTTCGCCGCGGCAGCGATGTTCACAAGGGTCTCGACGTTGTTGACGACCACGCCGACCTGCAACGGGATGCCTTGCGGCGGGATGAGCCGGCCCGTAACTGAATAAACCAGATCGTATTCGTCGCCCGCCGGGTAATAGTCGCCGAGCAAATGGACGCGGACCGGCGTGCCTTTGCAGGCTGCCTGGCAGGCTTCGACGGCGTGCTTCTTCTTGCCTTTGATGCCGATCACGCCCTCCTTGGCGCCAACGGCCTTCATGACCAACTGGATGCCGGCGACCACATCCGCCGCGCGACGCTCCATGATGACCGCGTCCTTGTGCAACAACGGCTCGCACTCAGCGCCGTTGGCGATAACGGTGTCGGCTTTGCCGGCCAGTTTGACGTGCGTCGGGAAACCGCCACCGCCCGCACCGACCACGCCGGCCTGTTTTACCTGTTCAACCAAGCTCATGGGTTCAGATGCTACCGTGAACCCGGCGATATTTCAACGACGACCATGTGCCGAAAGCCGGTTTTTCATGACAGGCCCCCTTTCCTGCCCCTCTGTGGCCGATGCGATGGCCAGGAGGAACCTCATGGCTCCCCAGCCGGCGGCGGCGCAGGCACAGAATCGTTGCTAACGCTGTCTGCTATCGGGGCGCCAGCAACCCATTTCTTGAGTTCGGTAACCAGTGCCAGTTCTTCGGATGCCATCGCTTGCAGAGCGGGATCGCGCGCAGCGCGAGCGCGCACTCCTCGCAACAACTCCTCAGCATCGTTGAGCCTCGTCAGGCGTTTGGCCTTGGCAGCTGCCGTCTGACCCTGTGGAAAACCCAGTTGGTTGGGTCCACTGGCACTCGCTCGACAAACCTTGTCGACCTTGACGATCAGCGCATTGACCATGTCGAGTTCCAGCAGGTTGCGCGAGTGGTCATCGAGCTGGGGTGCGCGAGCCAACCATGCGCGCATCGCCGCGCCTTCGTCACGGTCGGCTCCAGCGTGCGCGATCACATAGGCCTCCGCCAGCGTGGGCTGCATCTTGGAAATCACGTCGCCCACCGTGCGCGGCAGCGGGCGCCCGTTGGTCGGCGGAGCAACCCGGGGTGTCGGGACCGGCACTGGAGCCGGCGGATCCGGACTGGCTGTGCCGGGCGCGCCGCGGATGCCGCCGGGAACCGGCGGAGCAGGCACAGGTGCTGGAACGGTTCCGGGAACACTGGCAGGTCCAGGGACAGAAACGGGGCCGGGCATGATGGGTGCGGGAGCTCCAGGCGCGCCGGCAATTCCGCCGGCCACAGGGATGCTGGGCGGTCCAGGAACGAGCGTGAGAGCGCGAGCGCTAGCAGGAGCTCCGGGCGCGCCAAGAACCGTGCCGGACACAGGGACAGTGGCAGCAGGAGCGGTCGGCGAAACTGGCGTCCTCACTGGCACGCCCTTGCCGACCGGCTTGATGAAGGACTTCGGACTGTCCGCCGCGCGAGCGGAATGCGCCGCCGTGAACCCCAAGGCTCCGCATGCCACCATGATGCAGAGGGCTTTGAGCGATGTCATGGGCGATGAACCTCGCGGGTAACGGGACTCTTAACGTCTGGCTTTGTCGGCGGCGATGGAGGCGTCCATGAACTCGCGCGCATAAAGGACAAAACTCAATCCACTAAAGTAGCCTTTGGCGCCGTCGGTCCGAGCGATCGTTTGGTCTTTTTTCATTTCCCACTCGCCTCCCTGGGCGTTGGCCGACAGGATCCAGTCCATCTCCTTGGTCGTCAGTTTCCGTCCGTCGAGCCGTTTATAGCTAATGCGGCAGGCGCGCTCCTTGTGCATGACGACGGCGACGCAATACAGGTTGCGATTGAAAAGCAGCGTTTCGCCGACGCCGCCCGATTGGCGTTTTTCGGGAGCGCCGAGTTTCTGTGTGAGAGTGGATTCGGTGTCGCCCAACGCGGCACACACTTCGGCCCCCTCTACACCACTTCCCAGTAGGAACACCACAGCGACCATCACCATCGCTTTCATGCCATGTTCTCCGATCATCTTGTGATTTCAGTGTGGCACGCCTGAAACACTCCGTGAAGAACAAAAGTCAAAAGTGAAGAGCGAAGAGTTGAAGCGGAGCGGGCGCAGTCAGAACATGGATAACACTTATGGCTCAATCCCAAACTTACGTAAACTCGCAGCGTCGCCTAACCACGAGAGCGGCGACGAATGAGGACTGCTGCCAACCCCAACATCAGCAGCGAACACGTCGCCGGCTCCGGGATCAGAGGCAACCCTGACACGGCAATGAACTGCGGGCTGTTCAACTGAGAATCGGCAAACACACTCCCGTTTCCGGACGTGTCGAATTTTTCGATGGTATTGTTCCCTGAATTCGCCACGTACAGATTGGTATTGCTGTCAAACACCAGCCCGGCGGGAGAACTCAACCCAGTGTCCGCAAACAATGTCCCGTTTCCCGATGTGTCAAACTTGTAGATCGTATTGCCGGTTTGATTGGCCACGTAAAGATAACCCGCCTGGTCAAAAGCCATCCCGACAGGACCGTTCAAGTTCGCGTTCGCGAATACGCTGCCTATGCCGGACGTGTTAAATTTTTCGATGGTGTTGTTCCCGTAATTCGCCACATAAAGATTTCCGCCGGTATCAAAAGCCAGGCCCACGGGGGCATCCAAGCCCGTGTTGGCAAATAGCGTCCCGTTTCCGGATGTGTCGAACTTGTAGATCGAGTTGTCACTTTCATTGGCCACGTAGAGATAACCGTCACTGGCAAAAGCCAGACCCACGGGATAGCTCAGGCTCGTACTGGCAAAAAGGGTGCCTGCGCCGGAGGAATCGAACTTGTAGATCGTGTTGTTGTTCTGGTTCGCCACATAGAGGTAGCCGCCGAGCAAAGCTGCCCCACCGGGGTAATCCAGACCCGAATTGGCAAAGAGGGTCGGCGTGCCTGCGCTGTCGAACTTATAAACCGTGTTGTCGTTCTGATTCACCACGTAAAAAACCGGCGTCTGCGCGGCCACGTTGGAAAAAAGAAGAAATGCGACGCAGAAACACACAACGCAGCTCACCCTCTGCGCATTTGAGTCCCGCTTTCTGTTCAGCCTGGTGACGCCAGTCTCCAGAGTCATGGGGTGCATACTACGCGGGTCCGTTTGCATTTTCAATCGGCGTTTTCCCTGCTGCCGAAAAACCTGACACGGACCTCCAACTACAGCGGCCGGCGCAACAGCAACCGGCTCAGGGCGCGACCCGGCGTCTTCAAAACCAGCTCCTGCAAGAACGCATCGGTGGTCATCGCGCGCGGTTCAGAGAGATGCCGGCACAGATAGAGTGCCAGCAGCATCACCGCCGTCAGCGCGGCGTAGAGCAGGCTGTATTGGTTCCACTCCCATGCGCCCCAGCGCGCATGCCAATTCCCCACCCAGTCCAGCCCCGCGCCCCACACCACCGGCAGCGAGCCGAGCGTTACATTCGTGATGACGCTGAACATCGCGAAGAAATGGCTGCGCCCCATCTGCGGCACCGTGCTCATCACCAGCCGCGTGTTGGCCAGGTTGAACAGCGAAGCGGCCAGCCCTGCCGTCACCTGAATCAGCAGGATCGTCTTCAGATTGAACGGCAGGCAGCGCGCCGCCAGCGCGCACCAGCATCCGAAATGAAACACATACGTCATCCCAGACAACGCGAGAAGCGGCCGGCTCCCCACACGGTCGATCAGCCGCCCGAACACCAGCAGGCTCAACACCATCACGCCGCTTGCCAACGCCTGGATACTGAGAATCTTCCCGTCGGTTGCCCCGTAGTGATCGCGCAGCAACGGCGCCCAGAAGACCATCGCAGCAGCCAGCGCCGCGTAGACCGTCACGTTATAGAACATCAGCTTCAAGAACGGCGGATGCAGGAGCATGTCCTTCCACGGCACCCGCCCGGCCGCCTTGTCGCCGTGCGGCACCGGCACGTCGGGTATCCGCCGCAGAAACGCCAGGCTCACCAGCGCTGCTGCATAGCTGCCGAAAAACATGATCGGGTAAACGTAGCGCCCCGTCGCACCTGTCAGATACGCCGCCGCCAGGACCAGCGTCCCAAACATCG
>JBAZIR010000380.1:0-5851 GCA_041651735.1 Verrucomicrobiia bacterium
GGCGAAGAAACTGTCGGGCACTCGCGTCTCGCTGTGGTTGTTGAAAATCTGCCAGACGCCGAGCCGGCCTTGGCCGTCGAGCCAGACGGTGCCAGTGCCGATGCCACCGATGGGCATCGAGACGGCCTCGAGATTCGCGCCGCGATAGACGCGCGGCGGTGTCAGCGGATAACGCCACGACTCAGGCAGCTTCGGTGCGGTCAGCGGCGCGGCAGGCAGGACGGTTGCGGTTTGTGCGCGAAGCAGTTCGCTGCCGGCGGCGAGCCCGGCGGTGCCGGCGGCGACAGTGTGGATGAACTTGCGGCGGGTGAGTTCGGGTGGCAACGGTGGCCGGCAGCGGCCGCCGCAACAGCAGTTCTCGTCAGACATGGTGTTCTCCTTGCTGGTTTGAGACTGGCCGATGGTGCCGAATTCACACCTGGAGTCAAGGCGTGCTTCTTGCCATCAATCACGGCGATGGGTGCCGGCTCAGCGCGCGATTCTTACGATCTCGACGTCATCAAACCACACGGCACCGCTGTTGGCTTCCGAGTGGAGGATGGCTCGTAGCCAGCGTGCGTTTGGTGGCACGTTGGCTTCCAACGAAATCTTTCTCCAGTCGCTGTCGGTTTTCACAACTTCACTTTTCGCATCGCTGACGGGCTGGTAAGCGGTGTCGCAGAACTGCAATGCGAACCACGTTGCGCCCGTGGTTGCGCGCGTCTTGATCCATGTGGTGCCGCGATAAGTCTCACCTGTCTTCACCGGCACTGCGCGCCGCCATGTTTGACGCCACTCCAAACCTTTCTGTGGGGCCCATAGGATCATCGCCGAGCGCTTGCCGGTCTTCACCGGTTTGTCCCAGTGCGTGCCGGCGCGATACCACTCGGCGCGGCCAGCGCGGTCGTTGAGGTCGAGCCAGCCGACATACCAGCCTTCTGGCGCGCGGTCGCCGTCGCCGGTCTCAAACGATGGGTTGAAAACCAGATTGGCGTCCGGCGGGTTGGGCGCAGACGCGGGCAGTGGACGCGGAGCCAGGGCGAACGCGCTGTGCAGCGCGTCGGCGCAGATGCGGGCGCATTCGTTGGCGCAATCGAGAGCGGCGGCTTCGTAGTCGGCGGGTTTCTCCGAGCGCAGTTTTGCTACCGCGCGAGTGACGGCGCCGGGAACCAGTTCCTTGGCGCAAAGACGCTTGGCTTCGTCGAGCGGCATGCCCACTTCCGCCAGCAATGGCCCAAGCCGCCCCTTGGTCATGGTCACCAGTTCGCGGACTCGCGCAGTCAATGCTGCAACCATCTCGCTTTGCGTTTGTCCCAACCGGCGCGGTTCGTATCCATCGATCCGGATGGCGCTGAGGTTCTTGGTGTGAAACGCGCGGTGAATCGGCTGGATGTGTGGAAAGGAACCACTGTCCTGGATGTAATGGAACATCACGCCTCCAAAACGTGCGGCGTCGGCAAGCCGGCCGGCCCGGAGCGATTCCACTATGTTTCCGAAACGAAGCGCGATGGCCTCCAGCGACTCCGGCGGACGGTGCGGGTAACCTTTGCCCTTTTGCGAGACCGGGTCCCAGCCGCAATAGAACGAAATGTCCCACTCGCGGCGCGTGTCGGGAAAGCGCGGCAGGCGAGGGTCTGCGTTGCCGCCACCCCATTCGCCGTAGCAGGGCCAGTTCAAGTCGGGGAACTCGCAATACACGCGGGCCAGAGCGGCCGCTTCGGGGGCGATGGCGGCGCGATCATCGGGCGGCAACACCTCGACCGCGGCAGCCGTGATCCGGTTGTGCTCGCCGCCCCAGCCGTAGGCGGATGCGAGTCCGAGGCAGGCAGTTGCCACTGCCACCAGAATGCGCAGGCACCGCAATGGCGAAGGCGGCTGGCGACCCACGCTGCGACTGTTGGCTTTGGACATAAAGTCTCCTGGCTGGCTTGAAACTGACCCGATGGTGCGCAATCTTGGCTCGCAGTCAAGGAGACTTGACGGTGGCACAGGGGTGTCGGGGAAAGCATGATTGCCAAGGTCTGGCGGCTATGATAGCTTTCGACTAAATTGCGCCGGAAGGTTACGGTGTAACGAACTTATATGTTTAATAAGAATGATAGCAACCGAAAGCCAACACCGCCGGAAGGGCGTGATGGCCGGGTAAACGTTCGCGGAGTAGTGTTATTCTTCTGCGTGCTGACGTTTACCGGCGCACTTTGGGTTTTTCAAGCAGGGCGGGAACGCCCCGTGGTTGAGTTGAGCTACCCCGATTTCATGCAGAAGGTCGAGGCCGGTGAGATTACGGGTGGGGAGATCATTTACGGCACAGAACCCATGGTGCAGGACATCCGTGGCGAGATGCGCGTCAAGCCTGGCCCTGGCAAGGAAAAAGGGCTGATTCAGTTCCATCTCAAGCATCGCGTGACCGACATGCTGAGCGAGACGCTGGCCCAGAAAGGTTTTGCCCAGCGCAGCAGCAACACCATGTTCACGCAGTTGTTGGTCAGCATGATTCCCGTGGTGCTGTTCTTCGCGTTGCTGTGGTTCGTCTTTTGGCGGCAATTCAAGTCCGCCGGCAAGGGCACGCTCAGTTTCGGCAAGAGCCGCGCCCGGATGCTCTCGCGAGACCGCAACAAGGTCACGTTCAAGGACGTCGCGGGCATCAAGGAAGCCAAGGAAGAAATCTCTGAGATCGTGGACTTTCTGAAAGACCCGAAGAAGTTCCAGCGCCTCGGCGGACGCATTCCCAAAGGCGTGCTGATGACCGGCCCTCCCGGCACCGGCAAGACGTTGCTGGCCAAGGCCATTGCCGGCGAGGCGGACGTGCCGTTCTTCTCGATCAGCGGCAGCGATTTCGTGGAGATGTTCGTGGGTGTCGGCGCGAGCCGCGTGCGCGACATGTTCGAGCAGGGCCGCAAACACGCGCCGTGCCTCATCTTCATCGACGAGATTGACGCCGTCGGCCGCTCCCGTTTTTCCGGCATCGGCGGCGGCCACGACGAGCGCGAGCAGACGCTGAACCAGTTGCTCTCCGAAATGGACGGCTTCGACACCAGCGAGGGTGTCATCATCATCGCCGCGACCAACCGGCCCGACGTGCTCGATCCGGCGTTGCGCCGGCCGGGCCGCTTCGACCGCGAGATCGTCGTGGACATGCCCGACATCAACGAGCGCGAGCAGATCCTCAAAATCCACGTGCGCAGCGTGAAGCTCGCAAAAGAAGTGGATCTGGCGATCATCGCGCGCGGCACGCCCGGTTACAGTGGCGCCGACCTTGCCAATCTCGTTAACGAAGCCGCCCTCATCGCCGCCCGCGCCAACAAGAAAGCCGTCACGATGGAGGAGATGGAAGAGGCGCGCGACAAAGTGCGCTGGGGCCGCGAGCGCCGCAGCCGGTTGATGGATGACAAGGAGAAGAAGTGCACGGCCTATCACGAGGCCGGCCACGCGCTGGTCCAGGCGATTCTTGATGCCGGCGACTATCCGGTTCACAAGGTTACGATCATTCCACGCGGCCAGTCGCTCGGTTCGACCATGTATTTACCGACGAAGGACAAATACACGCAGGGCAAGAAGGAATTGCTGGTCCGCCTCGCCACCGTCATGGGCGGTCGCATCGCCGAGGAAACAATCCTTGGTGACATCACCAGCGGCGCTTACAGCGATATCCGCTATGCCACCGCTATCGCGCGGAAGATGGTGTGCGAGTGGGGCATGAGCGAGAAATTGGGCAATGTCCACTACGGCGTGGATGATGAGCAGCCCGTCTTCCTCGGCCGGGAGTTGGCCAGACCGCAGAGTGTCAGCGAAGCCACCGCCCGTGTCATTGATGAGGAAGTCCGTCGCTTCACCGACGAGGCTTACGAACAGGCCAAGAAGCTGCTTACTGACAACAAGGACAAGCTGATCGCGCTGGGCGAAGCGTTGTTGGAATTCGAAACGTTGGACGGCGAAGAAGTCATGGAGATCGTGCGCACCGGCAAGCTCAACCGGCCGCATGATTCCGGCGAGAATAAGAACGTTCCCCCGCCGATTGCTCCCGCGGCCTCGGAGGAAAACAAGAGCGAGACTCCGCCGCTGCCCAATGCGCCAGACATCGGCAGTGCCCCGGCCAGCGCGTAACCGGTCATCCCGGCCACCATCATGATCTGGCGCGGCCGGAATTTCTCGTTGGATTTCTCGGACGGCCGCAGCCGGCTGATGGGAATCCTGAACGTCACGCCTGACAGCTTCAGCGACGGCGGCAGTTTCATGGACCCGAAAGCCGCCGTGGCCCGCGCGTTGGCGATGATCGAGGCTGGCGCGTCAATGATTGACGTGGGCGGCGAGTCCTCCCGTCCCGGCTCCGCGCCTGTGCCTCTCGACGAGGAACTCCGCCGCGTCATTCCCGTCGTAGCGGAACTTGCGCGTGCCATACAGCGGACACCCCATGTCCTTATCTCGGTTGACACCACCAAGTCCGAAGTCGCCCGCCGTGCCCTCGAAGCCGGCGCGCACATCATCAACGACATCAGTGCTGGCTGCTTCGACTCGGCGATGCTTGCCACCATCGCACACGCTGGCGCCGGCGTGGTGTTGATGCATATGCAGGGCACGCCGCAAACGATGCAACTCGATCCCCGCTACGACGACGTCGCAAACGAAGTCGTAGGTTTTCTCCGTGATCGGCTGGCCGCTGCTGAAGCCGCGGGCATTGCCGCGGAACAGATCGCGGTGGATCCCGGCATTGGTTTTGGCAAGACCGTGGAGCACAACCTGACGTTGCTGGCGCGGCTCGATGCCGTGGGTGCGCTGGGCCGGCCTGTGCTCATTGGAGTTTCGCGCAAAAGCCTCATCACCAGGCTGCTCGGCCCGGACGGTGGAAATCCCGATGCGTTGCGGCAGGGTTCCGTTGCGGCGGCGGTCTGGTCCGTCACTCGCGGCGCGAACATCGTCCGCGTCCACGACGTGGCGGAGACGGCGCGGGTATTGCGCGTGATTGACGAATTCCGCCAAAGGTCGTAGGAAAAAGGGAAACGATGAGCGATTCTACTCGCACCATGATGAAGTTGTTCGGCACCGACGGTGTTCGCGGCAAGGCGAACATCGAGCCGGTGACTGCTGAGACTGCCCTGAAACTGGGCCGCGCCGCCGCGCACGTTTTTCGGAACCAGAACGTTGTGCCGGCCGAGCGCGGTTCGTCGCGGCACAGGATTGTGATCGGCAAGGACACGCGCCTCTCCGGCTACATGTTGGAAACGGCGCTGACGAGTGGCATCCTCTCGATGGGCGTGGATGTGCTGCTGGTCGGCCCGTTGCCGACGCCGGGCGTGGCCTATATCGCGCGTTCGTTGCGCGCCGACGCTGCCGTCGTGCTGACGGCATCGCACAATCCCTACGACGATAATGGCATCAAGTTCTTCGATCGCGACGGTTACAAGCTCGACGCGGAAGTGGAGCACCAGATCGAGGAACTGGTCTTCAGCGGCGCGATCGACAAGATCCGTCCCACGGCAGGCGCGGTCGGCAAGGCGACGCGCATTGACGATGCGCTGGGTCGTTACATCGAGTTCGTCAAGGGCAGTTTCCCTCGCGGCATGACGCTGGATGGCCTGCGCATCGTCGTGGATGCGGCCAATGGCGCGGGCTACAAGAGCTCACCGTGTGTCTTGCGCGAACTCGGCGCGGAGTTGTTCACTTACAACACCACGCCCGACGGTCTGAATATCAACAAGGACTGTGGCAGCCTTCATCCCAGCGGCTTGCGCCAGGCGGTCATTGCGCATCGCGCCGACATCGGCATCGCCCACGACGGTGACGCCGACCGCGTCATCCTGTGCGACGAAAACGCCCGCCTCGTGGACGGCGACGAAATTCTCGCGGTGACCGGCGTGGACATGCTCAAGAAGGG
>JBAZIR010000381.1:0-5848 GCA_041651735.1 Verrucomicrobiia bacterium
CGACGCCATCGGGTCAAAGCTCGCCGAATTGATGAAGTAAAAACCCACTTCACAAACAGAAGGGCCGGGATTCGTCCCGACCTGGCAACAACTGGATTTTGGCAACGGGCGGAGGCTCGGCGTGGAGCAATAGCAGCGCGCTCTACGTTGGCGCTGCGGGCTCGTTCGATCAGTTGATAATCAACCCAATGCCGGCGAGGCGTATGACATCTCCGGCGGCGGTGGGCGCGTTTGGCTATTGCGTTGCGGATGACGCTTCGTGCTCGCGCTTCTCCCACTCGACGAACTGGTGGCTGATTTCTTCCCACTTCTTGCGCGGGGGGCGCGGGCCTTTGACCCATTCAACCTGGCGACCGCGCCAAAGCGAGTAAATGGCCGGCACGATTTCCAGCGTGAGAATGGTGGACGTGATCAAGCCGCCGATCATTGGCGCGGCGATGCGCTGGATGGCTTCGGCGCCAGCGCCATGCGCCCAAAGCGCGGGCACGAGGCCAAGGGTGATCATGGAGACCGTCATCACCTTTGGGCGAACGCGCTGGACGGCGCCGTAAGTGATGGACTCAAAGAGATCGTACTGTGTCTTCATGCGCCCCGCCTTCTGGTAGGCGTGGAAGGCCTCGTCGAGGTAAATGATCATCACCGTGCCGGTCTGCGCCGCGAGGCCGGCCAGCGCGATGATGCCCACCCACACCGCGATGCTGAGGTTGTAGTCCAGCAGCCAGAGCAGCCAGATGCTGCCGGTCATGGCAAAGGGGATGGACAGCAGGATGATGAACGTCTCGGCCACGCTCTTGAAGTTCATGTAGAGCAGCACAAAGATGAGCGCCAGCGTGATCGGCACCACCAGCTTGAGGCGTTCGCGCACGCGGAGCATGTGTTCGTATTGCCCGGACCACTCGAACCGATAGCCCGCGGGCAACAGCCCGGCCTTCTCAATTTTCTCCGACACGAGTTTCTTGGCCTCATCAACGTAGCCGCCGATGTCGCGACCGGCCATGTCCACATAGACCCAGCCGGTGAGCGCGCCGTTTTCATTGCGAATGACCGGCGGGCCGCTGGTGGTGCGGATGTCCACAAGTTGTCCCAGGGGGATTTGCAGGACCGTGTTCGCGCCAGCCGCCGAACTGCCGCCGGCCATCCCGCTGGCAGCGCTGGCCGCCCCGACCTCGCCCAAGGAAGCTGACATGACGGGAACGAGCACGCGCTTGAGTTTGTCCACGTTGTCCCGCAGTTCGCGGCTGTAGCGGACGTTGATGGTGTAACGCTCGCGGCCCTCAATGGTGCGCGCGATGGCCATGCCGCCAATTGAAATCTCCACCTGCATGAGGACATCCTCGACGTTCAGACCATAACGGGCGATTTCCGCGCGGTTGGGCGTGATGTCGAGGTAGTAGCCGCCGGTGGTGCGTTCGGCAAACACGCTGCGTGTGCCGGGAACCTCGCGCATGACAGATTCGAGGTGCTCGCCCAATTTGGCGATCTGGTCCAGGTCAGGACCGAAAATCTTGATGCCGACCGGTGTGCGGATGCCGGTGGTGAGCATGTCAATGCGGCCTTTGATCGGCATGGTCCATGCGTTGACTTGCCCGGGAATTTGCAGCGCTTCGTCCATTTCGGTGATCAATTCGTCCCATAGCATCGGACGCGCATCGGGCCAGATTTTTCGCAAACCCTTCTGAGTCCATTCGGGCGCCCACAACGAATACCAGCGCGGTTTGGGAACATGCCGCCATTCCTTCTCCGGCTTGAGCTGCACGACGGTCTCGAACATCTCCATCGGCGCGGGATCGGTGGCGGTTTCGGAACGGCCCGCCTTGCCATGGACGGTGAGCACCTCGGGGAATTGCTTGAGGATGCGATCCTGAATCTGCATCACTCGCGTAGCCTCGGTGACGGACATCGTGGGCAGCGAGGCCGGCATGTAGAGGATGGTTCCTTCATTGAGGGGTGGCATGAACTCCGAGCCGAGTTTCTTGTAGATGGGGTAGGAGGAAGCCACCGCCACCACAGCGATGGCAATGGACAGAATGCGCCGGGTCATCAACATGCTGACCCACGGATAGTAGATCTTGTGGAGAATGCGGCTGATGGGATGTTTGTGCTCGGGAATGACCTTCGCGCCGGTCATCAAGACAATCAGCGCTGGACCGATGGTGACGGAAAGAAATGCCGCCCACGCCATCACGAAGGTCTTGGTGAAGGCCAGCGGCTTGAACAGGCGGCCTTCCTGTGATTCCAGCGTAAACACCGGCATGAAGCTGACCGTGATGACCAGCAACGCGAAGAAGAGCGGTTTGCCGAGCTGTTTGCACGCCTTGATGATGACTTCCTGCTTCTCTTTGCGACTCAAACCCGGTGGGGCATGCTCCAAATGTTTGTGGACGTTCTCCACCATCACCACGGCCTCGTCGCAGAGCGCGCCGATGGCGATGGCGATGCCGGCCAGCGACATGATGTTCGCCGTCAACCCCATGAAATACATCGGGATGAAGGCCAGCGCCACGGCGATGGGCAGCGTGACGATGGCCCGCGCTGCGCCGCCGAAATCCAGCAGGAACACGATGACGATGAGCGAGACGATGATGGACTCCTCGATGATGGTGCGCGTGAGGGTTTTGATGGAACGGTTGATGAGATCGGAGCGGTCATAGGTGGTCACGATCTCCACGCCTTCCGGCAGCGACGGCTTGACATCCTCCAGCTTGGCCTTGATGCGATCAATGACCTGCAAAACGTTTTGCCCAAAACGCACCACCACGATGCCGCCCGTGGTTTCCCCTTCGCCATTGAAATCGCCCGCGCCGCGCCGCATCTCCGGGCCGAAGACAACGTTGCGGGCCACGTCCTTCAACAGGACGGGCGTTCCACGCGCATCCGCTCCAACCACCACGAGGCGTAAATCGTCCAGCGACTTGATGTAGCCTTTGCCGCGCACGAGGTAGGTGGTGCCGTTCTGCTCGAGTTCGCGTCCGCCCACGTCGTTGTTGGCGCTGCGGATGGCGGACACGACCTTGGTGATCGGGACGTTGTAGGCCAGCAGTTTGTCGGGATCGATCTCGACCTGGTATTGTTTCTCGAAGCCGCCGATCGTGGCCACTTCGGCGACGCCCTCGACGCTCTGAATCCAGTAACGCAAATGCCAGTGCTGGAACGAGCGCAGAGCCGCCAGGTCACGCTTGCCGCTCTTGTCCACCAAGGCGTATTGGAATCCCCAGCCGACACCGGTGGCATCCGGCCCCAGCGTGGGGGTGACGCCCGGGGGCAGATTGCCCGCCAGACCTTGCATGTATTCCAGCACGCGGGACCGCGCCCAGTAGATGTCCGTGCCGTCCTTGAAAATCACATACACGAACGAGTAGCCGAAGAAGGAATAGCCGCGCACCGTGCGAACATTGGGCGCGCTGATGAGCTTGGTGACGATGGGATACGTGATCTGGTCTTCCACCAGGTTCGGACTGCGACCCTCCCATTGGCTGAAGACGATCACCTGCACGTCAGTCAGGTCAGGGATGGCGTCCAGCGGCGTGTTGCGCAGGCAATAGACCCCGCCCAGCGTGAGCGCGCCCACGAGCATGAAGACCATGAATTTGTTGCGCGCGCTCCACTCGATGATGCGTTCGATGAGCGAGTCTTTGTGAGGCAATGGCGTCATGGCATCCTCACCGCGCTCTCCTGATTTCACCACACTCGATCATCTCCTTGCCGTAATAAGGATTCCTGTTTTTCCGATCCATTTGCAGCCAACTGGCCTTGGCCATGTCGCAATACACTTCGACGTATTGGCCGGTCTGCACGTTTTCCCGTTCCAGGTATTCGATCAACGAGGCGCTGAGTATCTTGAAGCGATCACGGGCGGTCGCAATATCTTTGACATCTGCCACCGCGCCGGCTTGCGAGGCGACTGCGGCGGGCAGCATCTTCATCGGATCGTCGGTGACGAGCTTGGCGATGGTTTGCGCAGCTTCGGTCACACCGGCAAGACTGTCGCCAGCCAGGGCGGTTTGGATTTTCGCGTAGTGGGCGAGCACGCTCGGAATCGGCTCCATGGGTTGTTTGGGTGCGGCGGCGCTGTGCTGATGGCTGGCGCCCATGCCGGCAATGGCGGCCTTGAGCTGGCTTTCTGAATCCACGAGGAACAGGGCGCGCGTCACAACCTTCTCGCCTTCCTTCACGCCGTCGAGCACTTCGTAATAGTCATCCGTCTTTGCGCCGACTTTCAGTTCGCGCGGCTGCAGGTGCCCGTCTTCGCCATCAACAAACGCAACGAAGCGCTGGCCGGTGTCAATCACCGCGCTGGCCGGAATGAGCACCTTTTCACCGAGCGGGATTTGAATCGTGACGCTGGCCCACATGTCCGGGCGCAGCAGATGGTCGGGATTGTCGAGTTCCAAGCGAACGCGGCCACGCCGTGTTTGGGGGTCAATGTGCGGGTAGAGGAACGTGATTGGCGCGGTGAAGGTTTTGTTGCCCAAGGAGGAGAACGTGATGGTGGCTTGCAAGCCCAGCTTCATCAGGGGCAGATCCGGCTCGAAGACCCAAGCGTCGAGCCAAAGGTGGGCAAGGTCGGCCACTTCGTAAAGCGATTCGCCCGCTGTGAAGGCTTTGCCCTCAACGGCTGTCTTGGCGACGACGTGGCCGGTGAACGGGGCGCGGAAGAGCATCTCATCGCTGGGCGTGCCCCGTTGTTCCAAGGCGCGGATTTCCCCGTCGCCGATTTCCCACAGTTCGAGACGCCGGCGCGCGGAGTTCAACAGGTTCGTGGCGGAGTTGCGCTGTTCCGTGGACACGTCCACCTTCAACTGTTGGAGGCTGCGCCAGGCGATCAGATACTCATTCTCGGTTGCGAACAACTCCGGGCTATACACCGTGAACAGCGGCTGGCCTTTCTCGACGGGCGCGCCGGTGAAGTTGACGTGCAGCTTGCGTACCCAGCCGCCGAAACGCGGGGCGACGCGGGCATAGCGGGTTTCGTCGTGCATCACCACGGCCGTCGCGCGGACGGTGTGGGTGAGTTCTCGCTTCTCAACCTTCGCGAGCGTCAAGCCAATCATCTGTCGTTTGTCAGCCGAGAGGCTGATGCTGATCCGGCCCGGCACACTCTGGCCTTCGTGCCGTGCTGCAGCGCCAACAGTCGTTTGGGCGTCCTTGATTGCAACCAGTTTCATGCCACAAATCGGACAGTCGCCCGGCTTGCCGGCAACGTAGGTCGGGTGCATCGGACAATGGTATCTCTGTTTGGCCTGAGCGCCGATGTGGCCTTCGTGTCCGTCGCCGGAACGACTGCAACCCACGAGCCCCGCGCCGCCGACAGCGAGCAGCGCACTCATGAAGAGAAGAACAATTCGATTTCGCATAGGTCAGTTCAAAAGGATTGGGTGTGGGAAACTATTCCTTTTTCATCGGCGGCGCGGCGATGGACGGAGCTTGCTGAGTCGTGGTCAATATCGGCGCGCCCGTCGGGGGCACGCCTACAATGAGCAACGACAGTTCCGCCAGCACCAGTTCGCGCCGGGTGCGCGCGTCCACATCTGCCAGCTCGAATTCCAGAAGCGACCGTTCGGCGTCCAGCAGGTTGATGAAGTCCACCTTGCTGACACTATAACCGGATCGGGCCACTTCGAGGGCTTGCCGCGCCTTGGGCAGGAGCGATTCCGTGAGCAGCTTCAAATTGCGCGTGGCCTCGCGATACATGAACGACTTGTCGGCGAACTCCACTGCAAGCTGGATCTGCCCGGCTGAAAGCCGCGCCTCGGCGGAACGTTTGCCGGCTTGCGCCTCGGCGATAATCGCGGCGATCTTGTCCCGCCGGATCGGCAGCGTCATCGTGAACTGCGGCCGGACCATCACC
>JBAZIR010000382.1:0-5834 GCA_041651735.1 Verrucomicrobiia bacterium
TCTATTCGCCCTCGATGCTCTGGAGCATCCAGATACTTTCCGTCAACACGCTGGACGACGCGGCGGCCCTGGCGCGGATGGACAAATCGCAGACGGTGTCCAGCGCGCTCCTGTCGTTTTACCAGATCCAAAAATCGCTCGGCCCGAACGCGCCCACGGCTTGGCTGCGAAGCCAGAATATCTACACGGCGCTGCAACAAGTGTTACAGTTGGCGCCCAACCATCTATCGGCGGAGTATATGTTGAAGGCCGCCAACAACGAGTTGCCCACCACGTTGAGCCTGTCGTCGTCGTTAGAGGAAATTTGGGCGGCTTCGGCTTCGTTCAAAGGTTATTTGTTCAACGACAAGACGCCCGACGCGAAGCAAGGCGCGATCTACAAGGTCAACAGTTTGCCGGCGGAGACGGTGAAGGTCGCGTTGGATCGTTTCGAGTGGCTGGACTCGCGGCTGCATCCCAAGACAAGGGATTTCAAGGTGTCCATGACTGAGTTCATTCGCATGTTGGACTCCATGCGCCGCCAGGGCTCCGTCAACTCGACCACTTACTCGCAGTATCTGGTCAAGCGGGAGAAAGTGATCGGTGAACTCACCAAGCTCGGCACAGACCGCAAGACGTTGGAAGAGTTGATGCACTGAGGCGGGGGAAGGGGAGGTTCGGGGTTCGTAACTCGTAACTCGTAACTCGTGATTCGTGATTCGTGATTCGTGATTCGTGATTCCAGAGTCGCTATTCGCTATTCACGAGTCACGAACCTCAATTCACCCCCGCAACAGTTTCCTTGTTCCCGCGCGGCGGCTGCCGTATATAATCAGCGCCACAACGTAGGGAGAAAAGAATGAACCGAGTCAGACTTCTTGCCTTTGCAGCCGCGCTGTCACTCAGCAACCCCGCCGTCCTCTGCGCCGCGGAGAAAACCCTGACCACTTCCACTGGCATGGAATTGGTCTGGATTCCGCCCGGCGAGTTCTTGATGGGCAGCACGGATGAAGAACGAAGATGGGCGACTGGAGATGAGGGGAACATTCGAACCTCAGACTTGTACGAGAGTGGCGAACCCCAACGGACCGTGATGACGAATGGCTTCTGGATGGGCCGCACCGAGGTGACGGTGGGTCAATGGAGGAAGTTCGCGGACAGCGGCTATCTCACCGATGGAGAAAAACAAGGCGGTGTGGTCGCGCCCGATCCGGAGACTGGAAAGTGGGGACTGGTCAAAGGGGCCTGTTGGCGCAATCCCAGCTTCGGTTTCTCGATGGTCAACAACCATCCAGCCTGCTGCATCTCCTGGAACGACGCGGTGGCGTTTTGCCAGTGGCTGACGGAGACGGAAAAGAAAGCAGGCAAGTTGCCCGCGGGGATGGAATACCGCCTGCCGACGGAAGCGGAGTGGGAGTATGCATGCAGGGCGGGCACACAAACGAAATTCTGGTGGGGGGATAGACTGAGCGCAGGCAAAGACAGGATCAACACCGGTGATAAACATCTTGGATTTCAATACATATCACCCGCGGACACCTTTGGAGCCAAGGGACGCAACGCTTTTGGTTTGGCGGACATGCTCGGCAATGTGTGGGAATGGTGCTCGGATGCCTTCGATCCCAAACAGGCGCACCCCAAAGTGTATGGGAACGCCGTGCACCGTACGTTGCGCGGCGGTTCCTTCCACGAGGCCAGAGGCTACCTTCGCTGTGCCGCGCGTTATAGGAAGGGGCCGACGGATTCTTTCCCGTTCCTGGGCATGCGTGCGTGCTGTGGCGTGACAGATATCAGCGGACCCTCCGGCGCCAACAACGCGTCTTCTGTCGCGACCGCCCCGCAGCCGCCGGCGGCCGGCACAGAGACAAAAGCCGGGGCGATGACGGAGCCTCGCTTGGCTGACCCGGAGCTGCAGAAGGACTCCCGGAAGTTTGCCCGCAACCAGAGCAGCATCAAGGGCCTCTACGTCGTTCGCACGGACGCCGGGCTGCGCGTCGGCGGCGCGCAGGACATCATCGCCACCATCGAGCGGGTCAGCGGCGACCGCGAGACGATCTGCGACTTCGTTAGCGATGTAGCCAAGGACACCCAGATCTCGATGGAGGAGGCGGAGCGGTTGCTCAAGGTACGCCATCCGGTCTGGCAGGCGGGCCACAAGATTCGGTTCAGCTACTCCAACAAATACACCAAGCAGGCCGGCGGCTCGGCGGGCGGGGCGTTCTCGGTGCTGCTGCTGTCGCTGCTGGATGGCATGCAGATCGATCCCGGCTTCGCCATGACCGGCGATGTGACCGTGGATGGGAAGATTCGCGAAGTCGGCGCGGTGGCCGAGAAGCTCCGCGGCGCGCTGTTGGACAAGTGCCGGGTCGTCGCCATTCCGGACGCGAACGAGGAGAACCTTAACGATCTGGCCGTTCTCTATTCGCCCGCGATGCTCTGGAGCATGCAAATCCTTTCCATCACGACGTTGGACGATGCGGCGGCAGTAGCTCGCACGGATCGCGCGGCGAATCTGGCCAAGGCGATGGAGCTATTCGGCCAGGTGCAGCGGTCGCTGCCCACAAGCGCGACGGTGTATGCGCTGCGCAACCCGGCGGTCGTCCAGACATTGCGGCAGGTGTTGCAGCTCGCGCCGAATCATTCATCGGCGGAATACATGCTGCGAGTGGCGAACAACCAGTTGCCGGCGACGCTGAGCCTGGGCGGGTCGTTGGATGAGATTTGGGCGGCGCCAGGGCCGTTGCTGGGGTTCCTGTTTGCGGACTACAAGGAACCGGAGAAATCGAAGCGGTATTATTTCGACAAGGTGCCGAGCGGGGCGTTCAAGGCGGCGATGGACCGGCTGAACTGGCTGCAATTCCGGCTGCATCCGAAGACGCGGGATCTGAAGATGGCAATGGTTGATTACATGATCAGCCTGGATCAACTGCACCGGCAGTCGGCGTTTTCGTCAGGAACATTGCGGCTGCATCTGACGAAGCGGGACAAGGTATTGAGCGAAGCGCACCTGCTGGGCACGGACCGCAAGACGCTCGAAGAAATGATGCACTGAGGAACGGCAGGCGGCGGGCGGGAAGGGGAAAGCGGGAAGCGACAATCGCGGATCGCGAATCGCGAAGCGGGAAGGTGGATCACGACCTCGGGGCGCGATGGCTTTTGATCCTCCGGGGGGATGAGGCAGAATAGGGCAGGCATCTTGCCTGTCCATTGATGAATGATTGGACAGGATGGAAGCTTATGCCGCTTTGATGTCGACTCACGCCTTGCCGTGCTCCGTTCTGCTCTGCTTTTGCCAGGAGTTATGCTCTCGAAAAAATCTGCAACCGGGGTGTTGACCTGTCTATTGCTTCACACCTTAGCGTTTCCTGCGTCATGACCCTGTGGCCGTGACGAAACTGAACCATAAACGCTGGACGCGAGAGGACCTATGAAGAAAAACGTGAATGTGAATGAATGGATTGCCATGTATCGGGAGATCGGCCTGGACCAGGCGAAGATGGAACAATGGCACAAGGTATTCGAGACCCGCCACCCGGACGGACACCAGGGTTTTCTGGAGTGGCTGGGTTTGCCGCCGAAAGAGATTGATCGAACCCGGGCCGCAAGCAAATAATCAGCACGCGGGGGTGGTGGCGCCGGACGCGCTGCCACCCTCCACTGTCTGACGGTGATGAAAACTTGCTCGATTTCCAAACTTGCCCGGACCTTTGGCCTGTCGCGCAGCACGTTGCTGTATTACGACCAGTTGGGGCTGCTGCCGCCTTCGGGACGAACGGGTTCGGGCTATCGCTGCTACACGGACAAGGATCATCGGCGGCTGGAGCGGATCTGCCACTTCCGGGAGGCGGGCCTGACGCTGAAAGAAATTCGCGCCGTGTTGTCGTCGGGTGGCAAACCGGGCGCGAGACTGGTGGAGCGGCGGATGCGCGAGACGGCTGCGAGCATCCTGGGTTTGAGAAACCAACAGCGGCTCTTGGCGGGGATGTTGAGGCGCATTGCTTCGGGGGAGCTTCCGCGTGCGGTTGACAAACAGTTGTGGGTTGAGATGCTACAGGCAGCGGGCATGGACGAGAACGGCCGGAAGCAGTGGCATGTGGAGTTCGAGCGGCGCGCGCCGGAGGGACATGACGAGTTTCTGGTTTCGCTGGGAATCCCGCCGGAGGAAGTGGCTGCGATCAGACGCTGGAGCCGGGGAGAGGGGAGCGAGGCGTGAATAGGAGGGGGCTCGGTCCTGATATCCGAGGCGGCGGCCCTGCTTAATCTGATGCCGTTTTACCGTTGACGGACTTGGGGGTCGGCGTAGGATTAGATGCGCTGATCAATGAGGGTTTCGCAGTCACCGGTTCGAGGGAACGAGGTCAGGAAACCCATTCGTTGGCGCAGTGGAGAACAATGAAATGATGAAGCGTCTGATTCTACTTTCGGTTGTACTTGCCTTGGCGGCCCCCATTCACGCTCAGACGGGTCCCCTTCCGGTGCAATTCAGCATGACACTGAACAAGAAGAAGAAACAAGTCAGTGCCGGCTATGGAAATGCGGCCGATTATTTCGTTAGCTCCAGCCTGCGCATCGTCGTGAACAACGTGAGCGCGCGGCCCCTCACAGGCGTCAAAGTGCGATGGGGCATGGTTCAGCAGAATTCGTATAGCAGCAGGCGTCCGGTCACTTACGGTGCGGAAGAAACCATTGATATTCAACCATTGAAAGAAAAGATCGTGGAGACGCAGCCGCTCCAAACACGCGGCAGGGAATACGAGTTCATTGGCAAGCACGGGGAATCCGTCTTGGGCTACGGCGCGCAGGTGTTGATTGATGGCAAGGTCGTGGCTCAAAAAACTGTTCCTGCAAACTTCAGCATCGACTTCGAAAAGCTGACGCCGATTGAGTCGGATTCCGACAACCGACGCCGGTAAGGGGATGAACGGAGCGGAGGACAGGACTGCCGAACCGGCGCTGACTTCACGCTGTGCTGAAGACATGACAACCGAACCGACAGCCGGGAGAGGTCGCAGGGTCGCGCGTGCTACCGGTCTTCTTCGATCGCTGTAAAACCGAGCAGGCCGGCGATGTCCTTGATGGTCTCTCGGAAGTCGCCGAACGTGGCGCACCGGTGCACACCGTATTTGTCGGGGTAAATGTAACGCTGAACTTTTTTGGCGTCGACCGACGCCACGATTTTGGTCCGTCACATCATGTCGTAGAAGTGATCCCGATATTTGATATGCCCTTTATACATCGGCACGGTCCGGCCCGTGTGGACCAGCACCTCTTTGGAGAGCACGTCGAGCTGCCACATCGTCACCGGCTCGTTGGGAGGATATAAGTTGCACCAACCAACCCCCACGCCCGGCAGCGAGCGCTTTCGCACGGGCCGCTCCCGATGATCCCTGATTTTGTAGGACACACGCCGCTGGTCGCCCCAGGCATTCCACGGCCCCTCGCAGTGCTGCACGCACGAGGTGTTGTTGTAGGTGTCCACGGCAAAGTCGCCCAACATGCTCGGCCGGCCATAGGCGTATTGCAGCATCATTTCCGATAGCAGGATATTCAGATGCGACTGGCACTTGGCGACCACGTTGTGCAGTTGAAACTCGGATGTCGCCGGGCATGGAACGATGTAGTCCTCGCGCCGCGGATTTGGGACGAGCGTGCGAATGTGATAGGCCATCGCCGTGGCGTTGTGCCGTTCCATCAGCCACTTCATTGCCAGATACACCTTCGCCGATCGGACCACCTCCGATTCGATGGTGCCGAACATCGCTTCTGCGTTGCGAATCCAGCGCTGGGCGATCTCGTTGGCCTCGCGGCTCTCATTCTTCCAGAGGTCGCGGATGTACGGGGCCTCGACGACTTCC
>JBAZIR010000383.1:0-5813 GCA_041651735.1 Verrucomicrobiia bacterium
TCTGCCCGACAAGAACGACGTGCGCGAGGGCGTCATCGCCTACAAGATCGCCGCCCACGCCGCCGACCTCGCCAAGGGCCATCCCGCCGCCCGCTGCCGCGACGACGCGATCAGCAAGGCGCGCTTCGAGTTCCGCTGGGAAGACCAGTTCAACCTCGGCCTCGACCCCGACAAGGCGCGCGAGTTCCACGACGCCACGCTGCCGCAGGAAGGCTCCAAGCTTTCGCATTTCTGCTCCATGTGCGGCCCGCACTTCTGCGCTATGAAGATCACCGAGGATGTGCGCAAGTTCGCCGCCGAGCAGGGCGTCAGCGAAAAGAACGCGCTCAAGCGCGGGCTGAACCAGAAGGCGAAGGAGTTCGTGAAAAAGGGCGCGCAGGTTTACACGAAGTCGTAGGGACGCGCTGTCCGTCTCCAAATGCTGGAATCTTATCCGTTACTCAGTTCTTGCAGTAGATCTTCACGTCGTCCACCACGGCGTTGCGCGGGATGGAGAGGCGCAACATGCGCTTGGTCGGGTGCGCGATCCCTGGCGAGCGGAAGCTTCCCACTACCTTGCCATCGATCGCCACGCTGATTTCATCGCCATCCATCTTCACCTGCAAGTCATGCCACTTGCCGATCTCAGTGGCGTGCGGGACGCTCTTGCTCTTCCCGGCAACCGCCTTCTTCTGCTCGTCGGTCAGCGGCTTCTTTTCCGTCCGGGCCTCGTGGATGTCGTTGCGCATGCCGCCGGTCTTGTGATCTATCATCGTGACCTGCTTGGCGGCCACCTTTACGGCGCAGAGGTGTCCGGCGTGGACCTCCTTGCATTTCAGGTCGGCAAAATCGAGGCCGAGGCTGTCCTTCGCATCCTCGAGCATGAAGCGCAATGTCACCGCGCCATCCTTGAACTCCGCCGCGTGCGTCACGGACACCGCATGGTTCGCGCGGGGACTGATGTGAATGCGCATCGCGCCGTCCTTGAGATCCACCTGCTTGTCGCCCTTTGCGCGGGCCTTGCTGTTGGTGCCCCAGCCGTTGCCGGGCTCGTCGGTGGTAGTCTGCGTTTCCTTCCGGTTGAAGTCATCTTCGAAGATGAGCTTTCCGAGATCGGCGGCGAAGACGGACGTGGAGAGAGCAAGGATGAGCGCGAGCAAGGCAAGAGATCTCATGGTCGGAATGTAACACGCATCCGGAACCGAGAGGAAGCAGCAAACTGCGGCGCTCCTCGCGCCCAGCATCGCGCCTTCTTCCACAACCACCATTCCACGTCTGGCTTGTGCTCACCGAGGCAAATGGGTATACCTCGCCCAACACATTTAACCCCAACAACTCTAATGAATATGCGCCTTATCCTCGTTCCTCTCTGCTTCATCACCACCATTGCCCTGGCCGCGAGCGCGCCAAAGCTGCCCGCCATCCCGGCCGAGTCGATCGCCAAGAAGAAGGAACTCCTCTTCTCCGACGACTTCCAGGGCGCCACGCCGGCCAAGGTCTGGCACAAGGTCGTCATGACCTTCACCGTCGAGAACGGCGCGCTCAAGGGCACCCAGACCCGCGACAAGACCATCCCCGCCGCCAACGGCAAACCCGAAATCAAGGCCCACGCCGCCGTGCACGGCCTGCAAATCCCCACCAAGGACAGCGTCGTCGAGTGCAGGATCAAGTTCGAGGGCGCCACGATGATTGACGTCGAGTTCGACGACCGCGAATACAAAGGCTCCCATTACGGTCACCTCTGCCGCGCCCAAGTCCGCCTCAACGGTGTCACCATCATTGACGAGCGCGACGGCGGCATGAAGAACGAGATCCGCGAGATGCGCAACGACCCGTCCAAGAAAGACGAACTCGCCAAGCTCCTCAAGGGCCGCAGCGTCACCTATCCCGCCAAGCTCGAAGCCGGCAAGTGGTACACGCTCGTTGTCGAGACTGTCGGCGATGAAATGCGCGTCACGATCGACGGCAAACCCGCCGCCTTCCTCAAGTCCTCCGGCATCGCTCACGCTACCAAGAGCAAGATCGAGCTAGGCGTCGCCGGCAAGGACGGCTTCTTCGACGACATCAAAGTCTGGAACGCAGAGCCGGTGAAGAGGTGAACGCTCACGGGAACATTCGCAAATACGCCGCCGAGCAGGACGCTCGGATATATACGAAAGCCTGACTCGCAAGTCATTTCATCTTGCAGACGACACAATTCATGGCACCGCCTTCCATCTACCTCATTGCCGGCTGCAACGGCGCGGGCAAGACTACGTTCGCGTCGGAGTTCTTGCCGAAGGAAGTGAAATGCCTCCGCTTCTTGAACGCCGACGAGATTGCGCGGGGACTGTCACCCTTCAAACCCAGCGCTGGCGCTGTGAGGGCCGCGCGGCTGTTGCTGAGTGAGATCGAGGAGTCCCTCGCCCGCCGTGAGACCTTCGCCCTTGAAAGCACGTTGAGCGGCAAGACCTACATCCGGCTCTTCCGCCGCGCCCGGCAATTGGGCTACGAAATCGAGTTGCACTATCTCTGGCTCTCCAGCCCGGCGCAGGCGATCGCCCGCGTCCGCCAACGCGTGCGTATGGGCGGACACGACGTTCCTGTCAGCGACATTCGCCGCCGGTTCCACCGCAGCCTCGTCCACCTCCTTGACAGCTACCTGCCGCTGGCCACGCGATGGGCCGTGTGGGACAATCGCGGCCTGCCCGCAAAGCGGCTCGCCTTTTCCGCTGTGCATGATACGGAAACAGTGCGAAAGTTAATCGGCACATGAAAAAGAATGCGATTCGCGCCAAGAATGGAAAGCGCCCGCCGGCGCCTGAATTTGTTGCCCGGGCTGAACGCGCCCTGCACCGCGTCGCCCGCAATGTTCGCGCCGAAAAACGCCGCCTCGGTTTGCCGTTGATCGTCTGGGAACACGGCAAAGTCCGCGAAGCTCGCGCCTGATCGCCGCGACCATGCGGGAATCCGCCGCCTGTCTCAGGTCCAAAATCGAACTCGGCGTCGCCGGCAAAGACGGTTTCTTCGACCACATCAAGGTCTGGAACGCCGAGCCGGTGAAGTGATGAACGCTTTCGTAAACTCTGGAGGAAAATGGAATCGCTCAAACGATTGGCATTGGACATCGGCGGGTATGAAGTTCGACTCTCACCGCAGAAGACGATTGTCATTGCCACATTAACGATACGATTCCAGCGAGCTACAAAAGGCCAGTTCAGAAGGTCAACTCCCGAAACCTACACGGTGAAACCCCTTGTTGAGGTAGATGGTGAACCACTGTTCGGAGAATTGGCGGTCTTGCGTTGGCTGCAAAAGGACGGCTGGGATGGAGTTTGGGTTGATACATATCACGGCGATAGACTGTTCTGGAAAGGGTTACCTGACAGAACGGCGCCCGCGATCTTGCCGCCCAAAGCAACGGCGCTCTACGATCGTATCGTAGAGGTGAACGGCAGACGGGCCGGATTCTTCGACGTGTTCGCGTGGCGCGGGCGAGAGTTTCTGTTTGTGGAGTATAAGGGCAAAGGCGACAGCATCAAACCGAACCAGCTTTCTTGGATAAAATCAGCCATCAAAGCTGGTGTTCCTGTGAGCTCGTTGGTCTTGGTTGTTCATTGAACAGCGTCGTAGAAAGTTTGGTTCGCGCAATGCCCGCGCATCAATCCTTTCAGAATTGGCGGGTTTTAATCCTCGATTGAAATTCCCGGATTCTGCAAATTGCGGCATTTGTTGTCCGCGAAATGTTGGTTACGGCGCTTTCTTCAAACCTTCCCACTTCACCACCCACGAACCGTCGTCGGGGAAACCCGGTGACGGTTTGTCGGGCGCGCCGTCCCAACCCGCGGCCATCATCGCCACGGCGTAAAGCAAACCGCCGTTGCCGGGCAGATACGGACACGGGCCGCCGACGTTGATGCCACGCTCGTCGAAACGATTGCGGGGACTTTCCTTCAACAACGCCTCCACCGCGATGCGCGGTTCGCCGACACGCGCGGCCGCCATCGCCATCCACGGACAATCCCAACCCCACGTGCGATCCCAGTTCCACGTCCGCCAGACCTTCAACACCGTGCGGCGAGCCGTCGCCGCATCCACACCTTCGATCGGCGGCAACATGCCGAGGACACCGACCGGATCGGGATGTTCCCAGGCGCGCTTCGTGTAGGTGTCGTGCCACTCGGCAGAGTGAACAAACACCCCGTCGTCCACCGGCAACGGCGCCAGATGGCCGCGCACGTCGTCCCAATGCGGTTCGCGCGCCAGGCCCAGCCGCTCGCGCCAACGCTGCGCCGCATCCAGTCCCCAGCGCCAGTAGGCAAGGTCGAACACGGTGTCGCGCGTGATGCCTTGTTCGCTCGGCGGCATCGCCGGTGCCAGCGAATACAAACTGCTGGCCGCATCGCGCGTCGGATAATCGGCCATGTGCTCCGCCGTCCCGAAAACAACATCGCGCCATTTCTCCAGCGTCGCGCGAGTCGGCCGCAGCCGATACTCCAGCTCGGCAAAGAAAATCGGGTGCGGCTGTTTCCAGAGCAAAACCTGGTTGCCGACCCACGGCGCGCTGCGGCCTTCGGGACCGACCGACTTCGGCCACTTCAGCCCGCGATAACCCAACTGCTCCGCGAGCGCGCGCGCCGCCGGCATGAAGCGCCGGTAACAACCGAGCGCCTGGTCAGCGCGCTCCCAACGATCCCACAACGCGAAGTGCGCCAGATGCCACCACACCATTTCCATGTGAAACTGGCCGCGCCACGGATCGGTGCCGAGCAACGCCGTTTCGGCCGGCGGCCAACTGCCCGACGATTGCGCCGCAGCGTGATATTGCGAGAGCACGATGCGGCGTTCGAGTTCGCGCCAGCGCGGATCTTTGCTGGCCGAGAGATCCACAGCGCCGCCGCTCGCCCAGAACTTGTCCCAGCTCGCGGCAGCGGCGCGTTGGGTTTCACCAAACGACGGCAACTCCGCCGGCAGTTGCTCGCGGCCAAACGCGCAGAGCAACTCGATGGAGTCGGTGCCGCGGGCGCTGAGGCGGAAAAGATGGCTGCCCGCCGGCGCATCCATCAGCGTTCCACCCGCCGACCACGCCAGCGCGACATGATAGCGCGCCTCATCCGCCTGCCGCTCAAAGCTGGCGCGGTTCGCGCTCGGCCGCGTCAAGGTCGTGCGGTGCGCGGCGGTGTTTTTGAAATTGCCAACCCACGCTTCGTTCTTCAGCGCCGGATACGGAAAATCCAGGGCGACCTCCAGCTCGCCGCGTCCGACCAGCGCCGACTCGATCTTCACCGCCACCGCGTCGAGCTTCGGATGCACGCACGTCTGCACGCGCACTTCGCAACCGCCAAGCTCGAACCGCGACATCTGCGTGCCGCTCCACAAATCCAGCTTTCGCGACACCGCCGAAATCTCATTCGTCGCCAACTCGCGCCCGCCGCCGTGACGCAGCCGCAACCGCGCCAGATTCATCCGGTGCGGGTTGTCGAACATCCACTTGCGAATGGCCTCGGTGCCTTTGGGAAAGATGTCGCCGCCCGTGTTGCGCCCGCGCTGAAACGTTCCCGTCGGCGGCACGCGATCGGCGCTCCAGCCTTCCGGCAACGGGAAGGAATGCCATCCCCAATGCGCCATTGAGTTGCCCGCGAACGTCTGCAATCCAGTCGCGTCAGTGGTGAAACAAAACTCGCCATTGCCGAGGGGCAGGGTCGTCGCCAGCGCGTTGCACTCGATGTTGTGCCGCGTCACCAGCGCGTGCCGGTCAATGCCCTCCGCGGCCGTCATTGTCGCGGCAGAAGCCATGAGGAACATGACAAGGCTGATGCGAATGAGAGTGTCTGCTTTCGGTTTCATATTCGTTT
>JBAZIR010000384.1:0-5812 GCA_041651735.1 Verrucomicrobiia bacterium
CGATCACCCGCTTGTTGGCGCAGATGCCGAAGGTGGAAATCGCGGTGCCGAACCATTCATGCGCCGGGTCGAACATGGGCACGCCGCCGGCCTCGGCGGGAATTCGCGCGAGTATTGCCGCCGGCGGGTCGTGACGAATGAGGCGGCGTTTCTTCTGCAACTCGAAATAGGGGTCCATCCCGCCACCCCATGCGATGTCAAGGTCGCCACCGTTGGGGTTGGCGGCGAATCGGCTGTCCACGTAGCGCACCAGGTCGCTGGTGCCGCCCACGTCGCGCCAGTCAACCGTCACCGGCGTCCCGTAATGGCGTTTGTGCCAATCGCTGAAAGCGCGCTCGTATTCCCGCTTGATGCCTTCCCAATGGGGCGTGATGACGATGAGTGTGTCTTCTGCCGCGAAGACCGTGCCGATGGCGAATGCAACGGCGGCCAGCCGGGCCGCCAAACGAACAACCCCGACGTGAAGGCCGGGGTTGTCGCTGAGCGTTCTGGTCCAGCGGGGTCTCATGCGTTAGTCGCGGCTGTCGCGAATCACCACCAGCCGCAACAACTCCAGCACAGCCACGAGCAAACCGGCCACGTAGGTCAGGGCGGCGGCGTTTAGCACGCGCTTCACGCCCACAGGTTCATCGCCAACCAGGATGCCCAGTGTGCTAAGGCGTTCCTTGGCGCGACGGCTGGCATCGTATTCCACCGGCAGCGTGATGAGCTGGAAAACCACGCACACCGCAAACAGCATAATCGCCAGGTCCAGGAGCACTTTGAACGCCGTTGGGATGAAGAAGCCCGCGAAGACCAATAGCGGCGCGACCCCGGATGCGAAGTTGGTCAGCGGCACGATGGCCATGCGGATGTGCAACGGGGCATACGCCTTCTTGTGCTGAATCGCATGGCCGCATTCATGGGCCGCCACGCCGAGCGCGGCCAGCGACGTGCCATTGTAGATGTCCGAGGAAAGGCGGACGACTCGCGACCGCGGGTCATAGTGGTCGCTCAGTTGGCCTTCGACTTCCTCCACGGGCACCTGCGCGAGACCTTCTTGGCTCAAAATGTGCCGCGCGACCTCCGAGCCGGTGAGACCGCTGGTTGACCCAACCTGCGAATACCTCGCGTAGGTTGAGCGCAGCTTCCACTGGCTCCAGATCGTGATGAGCAAACACGGGATGAAGAACATCCAGCTTGTTGCGTCGTAAAAAAACATATTCTTATCTTTCCTTTCAGCGCGCTTGAAAATAACGGCGATGCTTCAGATTTCAAGCGCAACCGGAAAGTTAGACAGCCGTCGGCATCCTTTTGTTGTAACAAACACCACGTCTTCGATGCGGATGCCGCCGACGCCGGGGTAGTAGAGACCCGGCTCGACCGTGACAACATGACCGGCCCGAAGACGGCAGGGGACGATGCCCATGCGCGGCGCTTCATGGACTTGAAGGCCGAGGCCGTGGCCGGTGCCGTGGAAAAACCCTTGCTGGCGCGTGGTTTTTGGATTGGCAGGAGACGCGCCGGTGTGAAAACCGCGGTCATCGAACACCTTTTGAACGGCGCGATGGACCGTGTGCCCGTCGATGCCCGCGCGAACCGTCCGGATCGCGACTTGTTGGGCGTCGCGGACCGCATCGAACTGCCGGCGCAACGCCTCGCTGGCTTTGCCTCGCACGACCGTGCGTGTCATGTCGCCGTAGTAGCCGGTGCGCTCGTCGCGCGGGAAAACATCGAGAATAATCGCTTGGTTCGCGCGAAGCGGGCCGCTGCCGCGCTCGTGCGGGTCACATGCCTGCTCGCCGCCGGCGACGATGGTGTGGGCGCCGATGCCGCCGAGGCGGATCATGGCGGTGTCAATCTCGGCGCGGACGCGCTCGCTGGTGAGCACAGAACCGCCAAGCATGAGCCGGCCGCCTTTGCCGATGCGCGCAGCGCGAATCATGCCGATGCCGGCGGCAAGGCCCGCCTCGGTGGTGCGCAGCGCGCGCTCGATGGCTTTTACCTCGTCGCGACGCTTGATCTCACGCTGGGGGAAGATCGGCTTGTGGTCGGTCCAGACGCGAATGCGGTGTTTGCGGAGTTGTTCGGCATGGATGAGTGAGAAGTGTGCCGGCACGCGAGCGGTGGTGATGCGCCGTTGGCGAAAGATCGCGGCGATGGTGTCGGCGAATCTCGCGTGACCGAGCCGCTTTTCAATCGGCTTGTCAACGTCGCTCATGGAGATGACTTCGTCCACACGCGCTTCGTGTCTGGCGCGGTCAATCTCCAGGTCGCTCATGACGATGCTGCTCTTGCCGCGGTGGCGGAAATAAATGAACGCGTCGGGCGCGAACATACCCGTGGCGTAGAGCATGTCGGCGTCGCGCTCGCTGTCGGCAACGATCAGGAGGGTCTCGCTCATCGGCTGAGGTTGTTGGCCTTGCTTTGGCCCTTGGTATCGAGCGCGGTGATCATGGCGCCCTTGCGGAACACGCTGACCTGGCGCGTGGACTCGCTGATCACGATGGCGATGGCGTTGGTGCTGGCGGTGATGCCTGCGGCGGCTTCGTGGCGCGCGCCGTAGCCGCTCGGCAGTTCCTGGCCGGGAATGCTCGGCAATAGGTAACTGCCTGCGCTCATGATGACGCCGTCGCCGCGGATGATGAACGCCCCGTCAATCGAGCTGAACTCCTTTACCGTCTCCTCCATGAACGGGTCGAGGATGTTGCGGTCGTCCTCGCGGTAGCCGTAGAACGGATTGATAACCATGGGCCGGCAGGACTTCTGCACGTGATCGGTGTCGCCGACGACGAAAATGGTGCCCACCGGTTTGCCCTCGCGACCTTCGGCGGCGAGGCTGCCGGCGATGCCGATGACGCGCTCGAGCACCTCCGGCCGCAGGTCTTCAGGCAACGGCACTTCCTCCGGTGAGAACAGCATCTGGTATTCGCGCGCCGCGTCCACCAGCACCAGCGTGTCGAGCAGGCCGCTGCCGGGCAACCCGGCGATGCAGATGATGCGCTCATCGCGGCGGATCAGGCCGCGCGTGAGCGCGAGCAACATCGCCAGTTTGAGCTGACCCACCCGGTCGCCACTGCCGCTGGAAATCTGGATGACATCCTTCACGCGGCGGTCGTTGCGGTATTGCTCCGGCTTGTTTCCCGTCACGACGATCACGTCGTAGTCCGCGCAGAGCCGCGATGCCTGGTCCAGGCTCGACAGCGCGTCCGCGAACAGCAGCACGCTTGTCACATAGTGCTGCCGGCCCAGCGTGATGGCGTGCGACATGAGCGAACGGTTCAGCGCACCGTGCGTCGTCGGCACGCGCGCCGTGCTCGGGCCCCATGTCCGTGTGATGATCCTGAACGCCTCGTCAGGCGATTCCGCGTGAACAATCCGTTTGATCGTGTCCGCGTCTTTGGCAAAATCCGCCGTCGCGTTCAGCACTCGCAGGAAAGTCTTCTCCTCCGAACTGGCGATCAGCATCACCACCAGATATACCGGCTGCGGTTGGGACTGGTTATAGATGATCCCCTGCACGCTGCGGCCCACGGCGCAGATGAATCGGCGTTTCATCGGCAACCGCGCATGGGGGATGGCCACACCGTGGCCCATCGCCGTCGTCAACGTATTCTCGCGGGCGAGCAGGGCTTTCAGCAATCGTTCCGGGTTTAGCTTCGGGTCCGACTTGCAGATGACCTCCACCAGCTGAGCCAACACCGCTTTGGGATCGCGGCTGCTAAGGTCAATCACCCGATTGCGTGTGAGAAATTTATCAAGGCGCATCGCAGTTCAAACGATAGCGGTCAAGTGTCTGTGGCGCAACGGGAAAAGTCCGGGGAACGGAATGTGACTATCGGTGAATTCGGAATGAAGCCCGGCGTCAGTTCCTGTTTCACTGTTTCTCCTCAAGCCATTTCTTCAAGTCGGGTTCGTTGTCGAGACCGCGGAGAAGGGTTCGTCTGTCGGACCAAATATGCTTCCCTGTAATGTCAATGCCTGCCTCTGAACATATCTTCATTGCCAGCGCGGCTTCCCGGTGTTTGATTGCCCTGGGAGGACGAGGGTCGGATGGGTTGCTGAAGGGAATGCTGAAACCGGAAATTAGGATGCCGAGGTCGCTGTAATTGGCATCATCCGTTACAATCCAAACGGCCGCCTGTCTGACTCTGGCATCGACATGAGCACGCTCCAAAACAGGCATGAGTTTGATCAATTCTGCCTGCTGGGGAGCCCGCTCGATTGTGAAGCTGTCGCGAGTGCTTGGAACAGATCGTGGCCTGTTGGCACAGGCGACGTTAATTGAAATGCGGGTCCACATGGGCTTGGTGAGATGGATTTTGGCCTCTGCTGTTACAACCATATTTTGAACGGATTGTCTTGAGGGAACGAAGTATGTGCCGACTGGGATGCGAACCACGATGGGGTAGCGCGCGAGACGCAAGATATGCAGGTCGACGCTCGAAATCCCATTGCCTTGCGCGCGAATCTCCACCAGCTGTTCAGCAAGCAGGTCGACAATGTCTCGTCCCTCCGTGATGTCTTTGAGCGCCTGCTTGGCGTCGGCGGTCTTGCTGTGTCCCGGAAACTCAGTCAGGAAATTGTTCAACGCCTGCTCTGTGCCGGCCGCAAGCGCTGCCGAATACGCGGTCTTGTCTGTGTGCAGCGCCCTCAGGCGCGACAGAGCTTCTGCGCGATACCGTCCATCGGGATACGCTTCCCAATAGACACGAAGGGATTTGATGGTGTTTGCCTCTTTGGAACGCTGCCACGTCAGATCCTCGATCTGATTTCGTGCCTCCGTCAAGTGCATCCCGTTGGAATGTGTTCGTTCATACCGCCGGTAGCTGTCGAGGGAGTCTGCTGCCTGTGCGTCCGCCCAACTGCGATTGTCGTAGCGTGAACGTGCCTCCTCAGAGTGCCATCCGTTTGGCCATGCGGCCAGGTACTTGGCGTAGTCTTGCGCCGTGTCGCCTGATGAGGCGAAGTGCCATTCTATCGCGTCGCGTGTGGGAGACAGGGAGGCGAGTGCTATCAAGACCAGGACAGCTACGCTGACGGTTTTGGCCTTCATGTGCGGATTGTCAGACCATCTGACGTTGCTTCAGCAGCGTTTCATTCCGGCAAGGGCTTGCCCTTGGTTTCAGGTGCGAGCCAGATGAGAACCATGCCGATGACATAGACCAGGATGATGGTGCCGCAGGCGTGAGGATAGCTGCCGTCGAAGAACTGCATCAACTGGCCCGTGCAGAGCACGCCTACCGCCGCCAGAATGCGGCCGAAGTTGTAGCTCAGGCCCTGGCCCGTGGTGCGGACGCGAGTGGGGAAGAGTTCGGGCAGGTAGAGAGGCAGCCAGCCGTAGAACGACGCGGTTCCGCAACCGGCAAGGCCGGCCATGATGAGGAATAGGAGGTTATACTCGCGCAGCTTGAAAAAGAGGAATCCGCACACCACCAGCGAGAACAGACACAGCCCAAAATACGTTGGCCGCCGTCCGAACCGTCCACCGATGATCGGTGCGACGAAACAGCCGATGATGGCGCCGATGGAAACCACGAACTGCACGGTGCCCTTGGCGTAGGGATTCTTCGGGCCGGCCAGTTGGTCGGCCCAGGACGGCAGGAAGCCCGTGACAGCGCCCCACGTGCCGATGAGAGCGATGGTGGCAAACGTCGTTGCCAGCAGCGTCGGCCAGAGCAGTTTTGTACCGAAGATTTCGCGGAATGGGTTTACGGGGCCTTTCTTGACGGACTCCTTCCATCGGTCCGACTCTGGGATCAAGACGATGACGAAGAACGCCAGCAGCGCGGGTAACGATCCGGCGAGCATCGTCCATCGCCATGATTCGGGC
>JBAZIR010000385.1:0-5800 GCA_041651735.1 Verrucomicrobiia bacterium
GGCGCTAAACGGTTTGCGCGCCTTTTCGGCGAGCAGCACGACTTGCACCCATTGTTTCGCGGCGCTGAGTTCGGTGGCATTGGGCAATTCGGCACGAGCCGGGCCGAGCGACATCAGGAATACAAACGTGGCCAGACAAGTCCGTGCTTTCGAACGCATATGCTTCACTCTCGGTAAAATCGAGGCGTGCTAGTCGCCCAATACCAGTTCCGCCATATAGATCGCCGTGATCGTTTTTCCCGCCGCGTCTTTTTCGTGGCTGGAGTAGTAGGAGACGAGCGCGCGGTTGGGGGCCAACTCGATGAAGCCGGGATAGGAATTGTCGCCGCCGCTGGAGAACTCGGCGAACTCGTGCAGCTGGCCGTCCACCAGCCAGCAGAGCGAGGTCTTGGGACCGGAACCCTTCACCTGTTTCCGACCGCCGACGATATAGCGGTCGCCCCACTTGGTTATCAGCGGGCCGCCGACGTAGCGGTCGAGGTCTTTGCGGTCCCAGTTCGTGTAGGGTGGCTTCGATCGCAGCAACTGCGCGGGAGCGCTGCCACGGCGGCCCACGCCGAGTAGGCTGCCGTCCGGTTCGAACAAGAATGCCGTTTCATCGCCGGCGATCTCCTGAAACACGGCGCGCTTGCACCAGATAAGGCCGTCGTCACTCTCCAGCATCAACGACTCGACCTTTCTGCCTTCGCCGCGCGGCGCGACCTCGAAACCGACCTTTCGCCGGCCGCAGAGATACGCCTTGTCGCCACACGCCGCGGCCCGCCAGATGTAATGACCGAAGGTGCCTTCGAGCATGATCGGGCTGCGCCACTTCGCACCGTCATCGGTCCACGCGGCGTAGCCGAGGTGTTTGTTGAGGTCGTAGTCCTTGCGGTCGAGCGTCGTTGGGCCGCTGTACCAGGTGCCGGTATAGACGAACAGCTTGTCCTTGAAGACGAGGAAGTGCGGATCGCGCGTATCGCGCAGCGGAACGTTAAAACGATGCACGGGTTTCCAGTCCTTCGTGTCATCACTGGCGAGGATGATGATCGAGGCCGTTGGATTAACCATGTGTCCATCCGGGCAACTGCGGAACGTCAGGTAGAACTTCCCGTTGAACTTCGCCAAATCGGTGAAGGCGTTGTGCTCGCCGTTGTGAAACACCCGCCGCAGGTTGGTCACTGTCACCTTCGGGAGTTTGGCATTGTCCGCATCGGCGGCGAAACCGCCCACCGTTGTCAGTATGAGGGCGACGCTCAAGGCCAGAACGATCTGATGGTGTTTCATTATCTTCTTCCTCCAATCACGATTAACGGCTTCAGTTCGCAGCTTGCGAGATGATGCCTTGAACGGCGGGCAACTCAAGGGACTTTTTCAGCCAGTCTTTCCACTCACTCCTGCTTGCAGGCGAGATCTACAACCGCGTAATCGGCAAAGCCGGGAACATCGACAACCCAGCTACCACGGCCATTCGATTGCGCCGCAAGCGGCGCGGCACTGCGTCCTTCCATGGGCGCGGCGAATTTGCATTGCATCGCAGCATGCGCGTCGGCACTCAACTCGATCCGGACGCCCGCTGGCACCGGCTCAGAGGCATAGTTCAGCAGATGCACCGAAAACGTTTTGTTGCTGTGTTTGACTTCAGCGAAGACGGTGGCAGGCGCCTTGATACGGATCGCGGGAGAACACACCGAGGCGAGATCGGACATCAACCGGCGTCCGCCGTCCTTGGGCGCCGCCACTTTGAGGGTCCAGCCGATGCCGCGAATGGGCACGTTGTCGGTCTCGGATCGGAGCACCACGCCGGACCGGCCTTTCAGTTTCGCGAGGGGATTTGAGATGCGCTGGTGATAACGTTCGTCATACTCGCCTGACTGTCCTGTGATCACCAGCCGGCCTCCGCCGTCAACGAAACGCGCCAACGCGGCCAGTTCGGCATCGGAGAGGCAGGCTTGATCGCACACCAGGATCACTTCGCAACCGGCCGGCGCTTTGAACGGCGTCGCAGCGTCCGTGGGGAGCAGGGAGTAGGGGACGTGGTTCCTCAACAGGATCTCCTCGGCTCCCAGCAGTGCGCGATAAGATTGTTCGGAGAACATCACCGACTCGCGCGAATACAACAGATGCACGGGCGCAAAGGTGGGCCGTTTTAATCCTTCCCGGCCCGCGCGCACGGTCTCGTTGAACCGCTTCAGCAGGGGCCTGCGAAGCTCCACGAGTTCGCGCGAAACCATCTGTGGATCGGCTTGCATGACGGTGCGGTCGATGGTAATGCCGCCGAAAACGGCGTTTTCCATGAGATTCAAAACGTACTTCGACTCGGAGTCGCGTGAGATGCCGCCATCACTGTCGCTGAGCGCGAGGATGGGCGTGCCGAGAGCCTGGGCCAGTTTCATTTCCCGGACGCGGTTGATGATGCAGCCGTCGCGCAAACCCGGCTCGTTGCCGGATTGGGATACGAAGATATCGAAGCTCCCGCGCAAGTCCGTCACACTCAAGCCAGTGGTTGCGGCTTTGTTGCCCTGACGGATGTTGGCGATGTTGCCTGTGACGAAGGCAGACGGCGCGCAGGACTTGCTGAACTTATACAAACGCTGAAACAGCTCGGTCAGCCGCTGGCAGCGAAACACCACCCACTCTTGATAGATCGGATCCCTGGCCTCACCATAGCCGGCATGCGCAGGCGGCAGGACGTGCGCCACGGTGGAAATGCCAAAACGCTTTTCCGGATTGGGCACCCGGGCGAGATGTTCGCGGAAGAGCGCGACGCAGCGCTTGCAGTGGCATGGCGGCGCGAAACAGTTGTCGAACATGATGCCATCAAAACCGCCTTCTTTTAGCGCGATGCGGATGACCTTTTTCAGATATGCCTCGAAGCCGGGCGCGTTGATGCACGGCATCCAGCGATAGTAGGCGGCCTTGGAGTAAGTCCGTTTTTGGCCCTGCTCATCCACGGCGGCCCAGTCGGCAAGATCGGGGACTTCGTCCAGCATCACTTCGTAGTAAAGCGTCGCAAACTGGACGTAGGCCAGCGCCCGGATATTATGCCGGTGGCAGTTCGCCACGAACTGTTTCACGTTGGGAAAATCCTGCGACTCGAATTTCCAGCCCATGCCTTTGTAGAAGCGGCTGTGCAGCATGTTCAGCCCAAGCTCCTGCATGAGCCGGGTCGAAGCCTCGCTGTCGAACCAATGATGCCACGGCTCCAACCATGCCGCGCTGCCGTCCGCGCCGCCTGTGGATCGCCCGCCCGCCCGCCGATACATGGTCAGCGGTTCGTGGTTCCCGAAGGTCCAGCGGCAGTCCAGTGAGTCAAACGCGGCTTGCGCCGCCTCGGAGGCTTCGACCGCGGCGAGGCTGGCGAAAGTCGTCAACAGTCCTATCGCAATCGGAAGCAGAGGCTTGCAAAAACTAGTCATTGGCATCTCCTTATGGTTTCCGACAGCGTGCCACTGTCCGCCGTCCGCATTCAAGAACATCAATTGAGCGCGTGAGCGATGTCTTTAACGCTTTCAGATTTGGGATGTGTTTACGGCCGAACAAAAACGGCTGAGCCTCGACAATCTACAGTGAGATCACCGAGGCTCAGTTCAGTACGGACTGAGAGGAGCAGATACACAACTCCGGTCCGCTATATATGTGGGGCTGTAAAAGCAACCACGATCATAGCATCGGCACACGTGGCGCATCACTTTAGCGATTTCTGCGAAGGGTGAATCCCTGCGCGGCCAGCCATTCCGATCCGAGCTTATGACGCAATGGCAACGGGCGCGCCGGCAGCAGCCCCTGCAATCCATCGAGCCTCTGCAATAATCAGAATGTGATGAAATCGGTTCCACAAGTCATCCGCTGTGAAATCGTCGGTGCGACGAGTGTCCGGTTGAAGTTTAGCGACGGATTTGCCGCGACGCTTGATCTCCTGCCGGCATTGCGCGGCCGTGTGTTTGCGGCGTTGAAGCGTCCTGAGAAGTTCCGGGAAGTTGCCGTGCAGGATGGCACCCTCGTCTGGACCGGCGGAGCCGACATCTGCCCAAGCGTCCTGCGCTACTGGTGCGAACTGGGGCGCGTTTGCTCGCAGGAAGAACTGGACGCCCACTTCTCCGCCGCTGAGATGGTTGGCATGGTTGCCGAATCGCCGGGCAAATACGGCAGGCGCCGTTAACGTTCGCGTTGAGCGGCGAGCGCCGCAGGCGCGAGTTCGCTCTCGAAAGCGTTGTTAGGTGCCAATCTTTAGCACCTCGCGCCTGTAGTTTTCACGTTCACGTTCGTCGAGGATCCGCACGGATTGCGGCCGGGGCAGCCCCGGACGCAGGAGTCCGTCGTAATACGCTGGATCGTGCATCACGTTCCATGGCAAGAGGCCGTGGAACGCAGACAGAAAGTCTGCCAAGAGACCAGCATCGTAATTCACCGCTCCGACATACCCCTTGTTCGCGTAACGCTCGTTTGGGAATTCTGATGTTTTGAACATCTCCGGTGCTACGCCAAGGGATGGCCATTCACCTCGATTCAGTGCCTGACGCCACGTAGCTGTCAGAGACAACGCAGAGCCGCGTTTTAAGTCTAACACTTTGTCTGGCATGTGCGTATATCGGTCTGCGAATAACGCTACGTAGATCACGTTAACGAACGGACCTTGAGCTTCGCCAGCTTGAGCAATTCCAAAGGAGCCGTCGGTCAGCGGCACGGCATAGACCATTCCCGGCTTCCAGCGAGATTGCTTGCGTTTAGCAGGAGCCATGTTGGTACCTAACAGTATCAATAACCTAAACTCGCCTGCAAAGGACAAAGTCGGCGGGGTGACGGTAGCGATTGGCGGCGTGCGGGTTGGGCGCACCGGGGAAACGCATATCGGCCAAGGAAAAGACAAAGTGAGTTTGTCTTTTGCCGGGACGATATAACAGCTCTTTCTTTCCCATGCCGCGCAGTGTAGGCGCGTGGATGGTGCAGGTCACGGCGATTTTTCCGCGCGGGGAGCGTTGCCGCGCGAGGTGAAGCCCTGTGCGGCCAGCCATTCGATGGATTGTGTTTGCCACTCTTCCCACATCGGGCCTTGGTAGCGGTTCAAACCGTGGCCGCCGGAGGGCAGTTCCAGATACTTCACGGGAACGTTGTGAGACTTGAGTGCATCGGCAAAATTGCTGCTGTTCTCGGGCGGCACGACCTTGTCATCCTTCGCGTGCGCTAGAAATGCGGGCGGCGTCTTGGCGGTCACCTTCTTTTCGTTTGAAAACAATTCGACCAGTTCCGGCTTCGGGTCGGCGCCGAGCAGGTTCTTTTTCGAGCCACTGTGGGCGTTCGTGCTCATGGAGACGACCGGATAGACCAGCACCATGTAGTCTGGTCGGCAGCTCACGCGGGCGACCGGGTCCGCTGCTTTCGGGTCGCCGCCGTCGAAGTGGGTGCCTGCCGTGGACGCGAGGTGACCTCCGGCGGAGAATCCCATGATGCCGATGCGGTCCGGCGCAATGCGCCATTCGGCGGCGCGTGTGCGCACAGTGCGGATGGCGCGTTGTGCGTCGAGCAACGGGACGAACGGCCGGCCCTGCGGCATACGGTATTCCAACACGATGCCGGCGATGCCGTGCTCGTTGAGCCAGCGGGCGATGAGATGGCCTTCAGGCTGCACGACGAGGCCTCGATAGCCGCCGCCGGGGCAGATGACCACCGCTGCGCCGTTGGCCTTGTCGCGTGCGGGCAGATGAACAGTGATCTTGACGTTGACTGCTTCGAATGTGCCATCACCCACCGGAGCCTTGTCGGGCCACAGCGGAATTGGATTGGGGAGTGACTCCGCAGTCGTTGGCTTGTCCGCGCTGAT
>JBAZIR010000386.1:0-5795 GCA_041651735.1 Verrucomicrobiia bacterium
GCGCAGTTGAGGAGAAGATTTTACAGTGAAAGCCATCCCACGATGGCTGATTGCGGTTTTTGCCGCGATGATGCTCGTCACGCTGGGTGCGGGCGCATGGTTCTACCATGGCCAACGGCGGTCTGCGCAACAGGACGCCGGGTCCACTCTCGAAAGTGTTGCGCGGTTGAAGGTGGAGCAGGTTGTCCGGTGGCGGGAGAATCAGTTGGCTGAAGCTGCCGAATTGATGGCCAGCCGCTTCTTGATCGAAGGTGTGGCGCGCTGGCTGGCGGATCCGCGCATGGAGGCAGCCGAGGAAGTTCTCAGTCGTTTTCGGGGTGTGCAGGAGCATTATCGTTACGCTGACGTCCTGTTGGTGGATGCTGACGGCCGCGCGCGGCTGAGCCTGAGTCGTCGGACAGAACCGCTTCCATCGCAGGTGTTGACGGGTGTGGCGACGGCTCTGCGCGAGCGCAAACCCGTGTTGACGGATTTGCGCATGGACAACGATTCCGTGCCGCGTCTGGAGGTCATCGCACCGCTGCTTGCCGACAACGCATCATCGCCCAAACCCGTCGGCGCAATCGTTTTGCAGAACGACGCGCGCGAGTCTCTTTATCCGTTGGTCCTTTCCTGGCCTCTGCCCAGCCGCAGCGCCGAGAGCCTGCTTGTTCGCCGGGAGGGCGACGCGGTGTTGTTCTTGAATGAGTTGCGCCACCGGCCTGACACGGCGATCAAGTTCCGCATTTCGCTGAAGGAAACAGACGTGCCCGCGGTGATGGCCGTGCTGGGCGGGGAGGGAATCGTAGAGGGCAAGGACTATCGCGGTGTCAAGGTGCTCTCGGTGGTGAAACCCGTTCCGAATTCGCCGTGGTTTCTGGTGACCAAGGTGGACTTGGCGGAGGTTCTCGCTGCCTGGAGTTCCCGCTCCTTCCTGATCCTTGCGCTGATTCTCGGATGTGTGATCGCCGCCACGGCCGGCATTGGAATCGTCTGGCAGCGAAACCTCAAGGCCCACTATCGCGCATTGTTCCAGACCGAGGCAAACCGCCGGGAAATCGAGAAGCTCTATCGTTCCCTGTTTGAGAACATGCTGAACGGATTTGCCTACTGCCGGATCATCTGTGAAGGGGATCGCCCGCGGGACATTGTCTATCTTGCTGTCAACAATGCCTTTGAAGCTTTGACAGGGTTGAAAGACGTAGTTGGAAAAAAGGCATCAGAGATTATTCCGGACATCTGGGAAAAAGACCCGGAGCTGCTGGAAACCTACGGCCGAGTGGCGCGAACCGGCGCGCCTGAGAAGTTCGAGACCTACGTGAAATCCATGAAGACGTGGCTCTCGGTGTCGGTTTATCGGCCACAAGCGGGTCACTTCGTGATCGTGTTCGACGTAATCACCCGGCGCAAACAGGCCGAGCAGTCGTTGCGCGAGAGCGAGGAGCGTTATCGGCTCCTGGCCGACAACGCCGAGGATTTCGTCATGCTCAATGACACGCATGGCAATCGCCTTTACATCAGTCCCTCCTTTTTCCGTGTCACCGGCTGGACACCGGATGAAGTTCACCAGACACATTGGCGCACGCGGCTGCATCCGGACGACGTCTCTCTCGTTGAACAGACCCGGCAGGCCAACCTGGCGGGGCAGATTACCATCATTGAGCATCGTTTCCGCTGCCGGGACGGTTCGTGGATTTGGGTGGAATCGCGCTGCAAGCCAATCTTCGGCTCCGATGGCAAGGTCGAGCACATGTTGGTTTGGTCCCGCGACATCACAGCTCGCAAACGCGCTGAACTGGCCCTGCGCGAGAGCGAGACACTGGTGCGTTCCATTACCGATCACTCCGAGGACATCATCTTTGTCAAGGACCGCGATTCGCGGTTTCTCTTCATGAATCCGGCGGGACTGAAGCAGAACGGTTTCACGCTGGAACAGATTCTTGGCCATAGCGATATGGAACTGAATCCCAACGCCGCCGAGGCGGCGACGTCCATGGCAACCGATCTTCGCGTGATGAGTTCCCGGCAAACCGAGACGACCGAGGAAGACGTTGTCCTGCCGGGCGGCGAGAAGCGCGTCCTGCTCACGACGAAGACGACGCGGCTGGATCCCAACGGCAACGTGATCGGTCTGGTTGGCATCTCTCGCGACATCACCGATCGCAAGCGTGCGGAAGAAGCCCTGCGGGAAAGCGAAGCGCGGTTCCGGAGTCTCTACACTTCCATGACGGAGATTGTGGCGCTTCACGAGATCGTCACAGACTCGAAAGGACAGGCGGTAGATTACCGCATACTGGACATAAACCCGGCCTATACGAAAGCCATGGGGATTTCGCGCGATCGCGCGGTTGGCGCGCTGGCCTCGAAACTATACGGCGTGGACAGGATGCCCTACCTGGACATTTATGATCGCGTTGCGGCAACGGGAGAGCCGGCGTCGTTTGAGGCTTTCATCCCGCTGTTGTCCAAACATTTTGAAGTTTCCGTGTTCTCACCCCAACGGGGACACTTCGCGATAGTGGCCAGCGATATTTCGGATCGCAAACAGGCGGAATGCCGTCTTGCCAAACAGCAAGCTCTGCTCGAGGGAATGAACCGGATTCTTCGCGAAGCGATCCGTTGTGAAACTGAAATGGAACTGGCTGACAAGTGTCTGATCGTTGCGCGGGAACTGACTGGCAGCCAGTTTGGCCTGATTCAGGAACTCAACGCGACGGGCACGGCGGATTGCCTCGCGTTGACCAATCCCGGTTGGGAGGCCTGCAAGATACCGCAATCGGAAGCCGCGGCGCTTTTGAAAGACATGCCGGTGCGCGGCCTCCTGGCCAGCGCCATCCAAAAAGGAGAGACGGTGCTTTCCAATGAACCTGCTTCCCATCCCGATTGGGAGGGTCTGCCGTCGGGACATCCGCCACTCCACCGTTTTCTGGGAGTGCCTCTGAAGGTGGGGGACAAGTCCATCGGGTTGATCGGGCTGGCAAACAAGCTGTCGGATTATGACACAGAGGACCAGGAGGTGGCGGAGTCGGTGGCTTCCTCTTTTGTAGAGGCGTTGCAGCGGTTGCGCGCCAAACACCACCTCCGATCGCTCAACACCTTCCTGGATCGCCGCGTTCAGGAGCGCACGGTCCAACTGGAAACTGCCAACCAGGAACTCGAATCGTTCTCCTACTCAGTGTCGCACGACCTGCGCGCGCCGTTGCGGGCGATCAGTGGGTTTGCGGGCATCCTGGCGGAGGACCATGGGCCACGGCTCGACGATGAGGGACGGCGCCTGTTGGAGACGATCACCCGCGAAGCCAGGCAAATGGGGCAGTTGATCGATGATCTGTTGCAGTTCTCACACGTGGGCCGCCGAGCCATGCAAGCCGCCGAGGTGGACATGAGGATGTTGGCGCAGAACGCGTGGCTCGATTGCACGGCGCAGTCGCCGGGCCGCAATCTCCGGTTCAACTTGCACCCGTTGCCTGCGACGCGTGGCGACGCGGCCATGTTGCGCCAGGTGTGGGCCAATCTCATCTCCAATGCCGTTAAATACACGCGTCCCAAGGCCGTGGCTGAGATTGAGATCAGCAGCCGCACCGACAACGGCGAACTGGTGTATTGTGTGAAGGACAACGGCGTCGGTTTCGATCCGGAATATGTGGGCAAGCTTTTTAATGTGTTTCAGCGGTTGCACAGTGAGTCTGAGTTCGAGGGCACGGGCGTTGGACTGGCGTTGGTGCAGCGCATTATCCGGCGACATGGTGGCCGCGTTTGGGCGGAAGGCAGGCTTAACGAAGGTGCGACATTCTACTTTACACTGCGGGCATGAAAGGAATGGCCATGCATGCGATGAACGAGGTTGAGATCCTGTTGGTGGAGGACAATCCGCGCGATGCCGAATTGACGATTCGCTCGCTGCAAAAACGTAATCTAGCCAGCAAACTGGTTTGGATGAAGGATGGCGCTGCGGCGTTGGAGTTCATCTTCGGTCCCCATTGCAACGCTGACAGCAAAGTCCGCCACCGTCCGCGCGTCATTTTGCTGGATTTGAAACTGCCCAAGGTGGATGGCATGGAAGTCTTGAGGCAGATCAAGTCCAACAGCAAGGCCAGGAACATACCGGTGGTGATCCTCACCTCGTCCCGGGAAGAGTCGGATGTCGTGCAGAGTTATGAGTTGGGCGTGAACAGCTACATCGTCAAGCCGGTCAGTTTTGACAACTTTTCCGAGGCGGTGTCGCGACTGGGGTCGTATTGGGTTTTACTTAACCAGCCGCCAGAGTATTCTCCGACGCAGCCAGGTGCTGGCGCGAAGACATGACCGACGAACTTCAGATTCTCATTCTCGAAGACCGCGTTTCGGACGCCGAGTTGATGATGCACGAGTTGCGGCGCGAGGGCATCCAATTCAAGGCGAAGCGCGTCTGGGCGAAAGCTGAGTTTCTGACCGAGCTGCGGAATGCGCCGGACCTGATCCTGGCCGATTACTCGTTGCCCGCCTATGACGGCCTCTCGGCCCTGAAGCTCACACAGGAGGAGCGGCCGGATATTCCCTTTATCTTCGTGTCGGGCAGCTTGGGCGAAGAAACAGCCATCGCCGCCATGCATCATGGCGCGCGCGATTATGTGTTGAAACAGAAACTTGCGCGGCTGGGGCCGGCGGTGCGCCGCGCTCTGCAGGAATCAGAGGCGGTCAGGGAACAGCAACGCGCAGAGACGCAAATCCGGCATCTCAACGAGGTGTTGCAGTCAGTCCGGGATGTCGAGAATCTGATCGTGCGGGAACGAAACCCGGAGAAGATTTTCACCGAGGCGTGCAAGATTCTCGTGCGGACCCGTGGTTACCAACTGGTCTGGGTCGGCCTCGTCGTGCCGGACTCCAAGCGCGTGATCCCTGCCGCTTCTGCCGGGTTGGGGGCTGATTATCTGAAGGCCATCACTGTGACATGGGACGAAACGGCAACCGGGCGCGGCCCTGTTGGAACGGCTCTTCGTCAGCGGAAGGTGAGCGTGTGCCAGAACACAACGACGGATCCCAACTTTGCCGCTTGGCGCGAACAGGCTCTGGCTCGCGGTTATGAGTCGGTGGCAGCCGCGCCGATGATCCATGCGGAGCGTTTGTTTGGCGCTATCGCCGTTTATGCCGACCGGCCCAAGGCTTTCGACGACAAGGAACTTCACTTGTTGAAGGAGTTGGCGGACGATCTGGCGTTCGCGCTGCAGAGCATCGAAGACGAGCAGGAGCGCAAACGGGCCGAGGCGAACTATCGCAGCATCTTTGAGAATGCGGTTGAGGGCATCTTTCAGACGACGCCGGACGGTCGTTTTCTGGCCGCGAATCCTGCGATCGCTCGCATGTTTGGCTATGACAGCCCGGCGGAACTGGTTTCTGCCGTGACCGACCTCGCGCGGCAAGTCTACGTGGACGCCAGCCGTCGGGAGGAACTCAAACGCCGCTTGGAGCGTGATGGGGAAGTAGCGGGACTCGAGGCGCAAGGGCGATGCAAAGACAACCGGATCATCTGGATATCCATCAACTCGCGCGCGATCCGCGATGCCACCGGCAAGATTCAGTATTACGAGGGGACTTTGGTGGATATCACCGCGCACAAGCGGTCTGAGGAGGCTTTGCGCAATGCGGAAGCGCTTTATCACTCACTGGTCGAGAACCTGCCTCAGTGCATGTTCCGCAAGGATTTGTCCGGACGGTTGACGTTTGCGGATCGGCACCACTGCCAGATGCTGGGACGTCCGCTGGAAGAAGTGCTGGGCAAGACGGACGCCGATTTCTACCCGGCGGAAATGGCCGAGAAATATCAGCGCGATGACGAT